>DATKEG010000001.1:0-8343 GCA_035544515.1 Vicinamibacteria bacterium
GCCTCGACATCGGTACGGACGAGCTTCCAGTGCGAGCCGAGGTTGAGCAGCGCGTCGCCGCGGGCCAGAAGCCCTCGTTCGAGCAGCCCGACGCACAGGGTCTCCTCGCCGCGCATCACGTCGGCGGTGACCACGCCTTTCGCGGCGCCCGGCCGCTCGACGGTGTGCACGCCCGGGATGAACACGAACGGCAGGTCCGACACGTCCGGGAAGGAAGCTTCCCGGACCGCGGCGGCGATGTCCCTGGTCCCGGCCGGGGCGGTCACGTGCGGCAGGTCCAGCAGCCCCTGGGGCGACGTGATCATCCCCGCGGCCGCGACGAGCCGGGGCGCCGGAACGCCGGCCGGCCGCTCGCGCAGCAGCGCGTCCAACGCCACACGCAGGCCGGCCTTCCAGCGGCCGTTGTGCCCGTCGCGGGCCGTGTCCCGCGCGCCCACCGCCGCCTCGCGGCGGGCCACGACCTCCTCGCCCCGCACCAGCCAGACGCGCGTGTTCGTCGTGCCGCCGTCGACGCAGAGGAGCGTCTCGCCGTCAGTCATGCCGCAGCGCCTGGAGCGGATCGGTGCGAGCGGCGGCGCGCGCGGGCCGACCGCTGGCCGCGAGCACGACCGCGGCCAGGAGCGCGGCCATCCCCAGCAAGGCCCAGGGATCGCTGGCGCTCACGCCATAGAGGATCGCCTGCAACGCGCGGGCGAGCGCCACGGCCAGGAGGAGGCCGAACGCGATGCCGGCCGCGGCCATCCGCGCCGCCTGGCCCAGGACGAGACGGAGCACGTCCTCGCTCGTGGCGCCGAGGGCCATGCGCACGCCGATCTCCCGCCGGCGGCGCGAGACGGCGTAGGAGAGGACGCCGTACACGCCCAGGCAGGCGAGGAAGAGCGCGACGCCGGCGAAGACGCCCATGGCCCTCCCGAAGAAACGCTGGGGCCAGGTGGTCACCAGGCGCCGGGCGCGCATGGTGTGCAGGTCGAACACCGGCACCTCGGGCGCGACCTCGGCGAGCGCGCGCCGGACCGGCTGAACGAGGGCCTCCGCGGGGCCAGCGCCGCGGACCAGGAACGCCATCAAGCGGGATCCGCTCCGGGCGTACGGCACGTACACGTGCAGGCGCGACTGGCTCGTCTCCTCGCCGAACTCCTCGTACTGCACCTCGGGCGCGATGCCGACGACCGTGAGCCAGGTCGTCCCGCCGGCGTCCACCAGGCCGACCCTCCGCCCCACCGCTTCGCCCTCCGGCCAGAAACGGCGGGCGAGCATCCCGTTCACGATGGCGACCGGCGCCGCGGCGTCCTCGGTCTCGCCCTCCGTGAACGTCCGGCCCTGCTCCATCCGCAGACCGAGCGTGGCGAAGAATGAGGGCTGGATGGTGATCCTCTGCGCGCCCGTCTCCTGGCCGGGGGCGACCGGCCGCCCGTCGGCGACCACGCGCACGGGCGCGCCGCCGTCGTCCGCGGGGATGCTGGAGGTGGCCGCCGCCTCCACCACGCCGGGCAGCGCGCGCAGCCGCTCGGCCGCCCGCCGGAAGAACGCCGCCTTCGCGGGCAGCGGGTCGTAGGCGTCGCCCGCCAGGGAGACGCGCAGGCTGACGACGCTCGACTCCTCGAAACCGGCGTCCGCCGCCTGCAGCTCCAGGAAGCTCCGGACCATCAGGTTGGCCCCGACGAGCAGCGCGAGGCACAGCGCCACCTGCCCGACCACGAGTGAGGCCTGGAGCCGCCGGTCCGCGCTCGACCCGGCGCTGCGGCCTTCCTCTTTCAGGGTGCCGATCACGTCGGGCCGGGACGCCCGCAGGGCGGGCGGGAGACCGAACGCCACCGCGGTGAGCAGCGCCACGCCGCCGAGGAACGCGACCACGCGGCCGCTGACCTCCAGCCTGATCCAGTAGGGCAGCTCCTCGGGCCAGGATGCGACCACCGCGTCGAGCCCGGCCGTCCCCAGCAGGGCGCCGAGCGCCGTGCCGGCGAGCGACAGGAGGAGGCTTTCGACGAGCATCAGGCGCACGACCCGTCCACGGCTCGCGCCCACGGCCGTACGCACCGCGATCTCGCGTTGGCGCGCGACGCCCCGAGCCAGCAGGAGGTTGGCCAGGTTCGCACAGCCGATGAGCAGCACGAAGACGACCGCCGCCATGAGCGAGAGCACGGCGACGCGGCCGCCGGTGTCGAAGACGGCGTCGCGGTAAAAGAGCGCGCGTAGCCCCCAGTTCCGGTTCGTGCCGGGATGGCGCTCGGCCAGGGCGGCCGCGAGCGCGTCCAGCTCCTGCTGGAGCCGGGGGAGGCCCACCCCTGCGCGCAAGACGCCGACGGCGGCAACGAATCGCCGGTCACGCGAGCCTTCGTCCCGGCCGTAAGGCACCCAGAGCTGGGCGCGCTCGGGGAAACGGAATCCCTCGCGCATCACACCGGCGACCACGAGAGCGCGCTGGTTGACGTGGATCGCGTGGCCCACGATCCCGGGGTCGCCGCCGAAGCGGCGCTGCCAGAGGCCGTGGCTCAGCATCACCACCGGCTCGAAACCGGCCGTGGCGCCCTCCTCCGGGAGGAAGTGCCGGCCCAGCAGCGGCTGCGCGCCGATGAGCTCGAACAGGTTCGGCGTGACCGATCCACCCTCGACGCGCTCGGCCTCGCCCTCGGCCGTCAGCGTGAAGCCGCGGGCCATGTAGCCGGCCACATCCTCCAGAGTCCCGCTCGCCGCCCGGATGTCCTGGAGATCGGGGAACGACACGCCCGAGTCCTGCCAGTCCTCGGCCAGGGTGGGGTGAGTGGAGTGCAGGCTCACCACGCGCGCACTGCGCTCGCCGAAGGGCAGGGGCGCGAGCAGCAGGGCGTCCACCATGGTGAAGACGGCGGCGTTCGCCCCGATGCCGATGGCCAGCGTCAGGAGCGCGGTGGCCGTGAAGCCCGGGCGTCGGAGCAGGCCGCGCGAGGCGTGGCGAACGTCGCGGAGGAGCGCGTCCACGCTTCCGTTCAGCGCCGCCGGGCCAGGGCCTCTGCCAGGGCCTTCTCCGCCAGGGGAGCCATCAACGCGTAGCCGGCGGCGTTGGGGTGGAGCCCGTCGTCGTTGAGATCCGGCTTCAGCCCGCCCGTGGCGTCGGCGACGGCGGGGAAATAGTCGAGGTACACGTGGCCGTTGTCGCGCGCGTGGCCGGCCATCCAGGCGTTGAGCGCGCGCAGGGTGGCGGGCGGGCGGTCCCTCGTCCGCAGGAGGGGCCGTCCCGTGGCGTCCTTCTTGTCGTCGGACACCGGCAGGAGCGAGGCGAGCACCACGCGTATGCCGTGCAGCCTCGCCAGCTCGGCCATGGTCGCGAGGTTCTGCTGCACGACGTCGAGGCCCACCGGCCCGGCGTTGCCCGCGATGTCGTTGGTCCCGGCCAGGATCACCACGGCGTCGGGCCCGAGCGCGATCACGTCCGCCCGGAAGCGCAGCAGCATCTGCGACGTCGTCTGGCCGCCGATGCCGCGGTTGACGTACGGCCGGCCCGGGAAGAAGCCGCCGTAGCCCGCCTTCGACCAGTTGTCCGTGATCGAGTCGCCGAAGAAGACGGCGCGCTTCTCGCCGGGCCGTTTGGGCGCGAGCGCGGCGTTGGCGGCCGCGTAGCGCGACCGCCGGCCGAAGTCGGTGGCGATGAACTGCAGGCAGGCGATCTTGTCGTCGCCGGCGAAGCGGTTGCAGCCGTTGGGCCACACGGGGAACCGCCAGTCCGCGGGGGCGGCGGCGTATTGACCCGGGAACGCGATCTGGGGCGGGGCGGGCGGCGGCGCGGAGGCCGCGCTCGGCACGGGCGGCCGGTGCCAGGGCACGTCGAGCCCCGGCGTGTCGTGCCGGAACAGGCGGATCCCCTGCCCGTTGCCCGCGACGTACATGTCCGAGCAGGACAGGGCCCCGGCGCCGAAGTCGACGTTGGCCCCCGCGCTGCGGCCGAGCGGCGTCACCTCCTTGCCGTCCGGGCCGATCTCGTAAAGCGTCGACGACGCGGTGACGTAGAGCCGGCCCCTGGCGTCGAACGCGATGCCGTCGGCCTTCGCCTGAGGCAGCGTCGCGAACAGCTCGCGGCCGGCTTCCACCCCGTGGGCCAGGGAGAGACGGACGACCTCCGGGGTGGCCCAGGAGTTGACGTAGAGCCGGCCGTCCGGCCCGAACGCCAGGCCGTTCGGCTCGGTGAGGGGGCTGGTCGTCACGCGGCTCTTCGCCCCGCCGGGGGTCACGCGGTACACGTGGCCGGAGGTCTGGTCGTTGTAGTAGACAAGACCGTCCTCGCCCAGCGTCACCCCGTTGATGCCCTCTTCCGCGTCGGCGAGCGCGCGCACGACCGGCGGGTCGGCCAGGCTCACCGCGAGCAGCTTCCGCAGGGTCCGCGATCCGGCGTAGAGCACCTGCCGCTGCGGATCGAGCGTGATGCCGAGCGCGTTCCCCCCGAGGTCCAGCCATTGCGTCTCCGGCGCCTGGTCGTACGGGGGACGGTAGCGCGCCAGGTAATGCTGGTTCGAGCCGACGAACGGCTGGGAAAAGTAGATCGTGCCGTCGGGCGCGATCACGAGGCCCTCCGCGGTGGCGATGGTGTCGAGCGGCGGACGAGCGCCCCCGCACGGGGTGGCGGCGGCCGCGGGAAGGGACGCGACGGCGAGGGCGAGAACGGCCGCGGACGCGGCGTGATTCATTCGAGAGCCTCCCCACCGGTACGCCGGGTACTCCATTCCGTGGTGGTGAACGATACACTACCGGGGATGGGCTCGGGCTACCTCGACGTGGCGCAAACGCCGTCCCGCGAGCAGATCGACTCGGCGCCGGGGCTGGTGCTCCTCGAGTTCGGGACCGACTGGTGTCCGATCTGCCGGGCCCTGCAACCCTACGTCGCCGACCTGGTCGGCCGGCATCCCCAGGTGCGGCACGTCAAGGTGGAGGACGGCCCCGGACGCGCCCTCGGGCGCTCCTTCCGGGTCAGGCTCTGGCCGAACCTCGTCTTCGTGAAGGACGGCGCGGTCGTCCGGCAGCTGGCGCGTCCCACGGCGGCGGAGCTGCGCGAGGCCTTCGCCGCGTTCGTCGCCCCTTAGGGCTCGTCAGGCTAACGCGGCGCCCGCCGCTCCGCCGCCCGGGGCGGGGTGAGCCGGGCCAGCGCGGTCCCCTCCGTCGTCACGTAGTACTTCGCCAGCATGTTCGGCCGCTCCCAGGCCGGCAGCGTCGAGCGGTCGCGCACGTGGCGCAGGAAGCGCTGCGTGACCTGGGCGAAGTGGTCCTCGTGGCCGATGCGCAGGCGGTCGGGGACGGTGAGCCGCAGCTCGGGGCCGAGGTCCGCAACCGCGGTGCCGGGATAGCGGTCCTGCACGGCCGCGAGCTTCCGCCGTACGGCGGCGAGGACGGCGGGCTTGTCGCCGGCGGCGTTGGGCACGACGTAGACCTCCGGCACGTTTTTCTCCGCCGCGCCCTGGCGCACCTCCACCTTCGCCCGCGAGCCGCGGTAGAAGGCGAAGTGCGAGTCGCCGGCCCCCGCCGGCGCCTCCCAGTCCCAGATCACGTTGAGCGTCACGTGGGCCCCGCGCAGCGCGTAGGAGACCAGCGTGTTGCAGAAGTACTCCAGGCGGTCGTCCTTCACCCGGCCGGCCAGGTACGGGGGGAAGTCCTCGCGCGTGACGCGGCGGAACTCGGCGCGCGGGATCGGCGTCGGCCAGCGCTGCGCGCCCAGCAGCCGCACGTCCTGGCGGTAGTCGATGGCCTCGTCCGGGTGGAGCGTCCACTGGACGAGGTCCACCAGGTGCGTGCCGATGTCGTTGAGACCCTCGCCCTGCTCGTCCGTGTCGAAGAACCACACCGGGCGGATGTTGGGCGCGCCGGCCACCGTCTTCATGAGGTGGTGGACGCTTTCCATGTACACGGCGGGCTCGGCCGGGCTGCCCGGGACCAGGGTGCCGAACGTGGCCGGGTCGTTGACCAGCTCCCGCTGCAGCTCGCTCGTCACCTCGAACCGCTCCGTCATGATGTCGAGCGCCACGCGGCCGGTGCGGTCGGCGGTCTCCAGGACGCGCGCCAGCTTCGGCAGGTCCGGCGGCTCCAGGATCCACGGCTTGTCCACCAGCGCGTGCAGCCCCGCGTCGACGGAGGCCTGGATGCGGTCGATCTTGCCGCGGTTCCGGCCCGAGATCACGGCCACGTTGCCGGGGCGGTCGCGGAGCATGCGCTCCAGGAAGTCCGCGCCGGTGTGGACCTCCAGCTCCCACTTCGTGGGCGCGTCCTTGCGCAGGTTGAAGCGCGCGATGCGCCCCAGGTGGTCCATCAGGTCCGGCCCCAGGGGGGCGAACACGTGCACGGTCGGCGACACGCCCGGGTACATCTCCTTCTGGACGAGCGAGGCGTGGAAGTGCCCCGGGTCCAGGGTGATGAAGCGGATGTCCGGCATGGGCGGGCTCCCCTCGCTCGTGAGAGCGGCACCGAGCGCCAGCAACGACGCGGCCGTCGCCTTCCTGGTCACCATCTGCCTCCGTGTGAGCGTCGAGTCCGTATCCTAGCCGGGTTCGTGGCGCGAGTCCTGCATCCCTGCCTCCTGATCTGGGGTAGGCTCGTCCTGTGCGTGAGATCCGACTGGAGGACGCCATGAGGCGGTCGAGAATGCCGTCGATCGTGCTTTCGCTGGTGGCCGCGGGGGCCGGGTGGGCGGCTTCGGCCTCCTTCGCGGCCGACAAGTCCGTGCTGAGGCTCCGGGCCACCGCGGTGGACGCGGGGGCGGTGACGCCGAGCGGCGCCAGGCCCGCCAGCGCCGGGATCCTGGAGATCGGCATCGAGCGCTGGACGACCGACGCCGAGCACGCGCGGGTGGCGGCCGTCCTCACCGAGAAGGGCCCGGACGGCCTGATGTCGGTGATGCAGGACCTGCCGCGCGCCGGTTACATCCGCACGTCGCGCAGCCTGGGGTGGCAGATCCACTACGCGCGCCAGATGCCCCTGCCGGACGGCGGACGCCGCATCATCTTCGCTACCGATCGGCCCATGGAGTTCTGGGAGCTGTGGAACCGGCCGAAGTCCGCGGACTACCAGTACATGTTCGCGGAGATCCGGCTGGGGGCCGACGACCGCGGCCGGGGGACGCTGGTGCCCGTCGCCCGCATCGACTACGACGAGGGCACGCGGACGATCGAGATCGAGAACTACGCCTCGCAGCCGGTGCGCCTCACCGACGTTCGGGTCGAGAAGTAGGGAGCTCGGCGCTCGCGGGCTTTGACTTCCCCCCGCTCCTTTGCCACCCTTTGCACCGGAGCGGTTCAAAATGTCCTCGAGCGCGCGCGTCAGCCTCTCGGAGAAGGCGTACCTCGCCATCCGCGACGAGATCCTGCGCGGCCAGCTCCGGCCCGGCACGCCGCTCTCGCGCCGGCGCCTGGCGCGGGAGCTCGGCATGAGCGTCCTGCCCGTGACCGACGCCCTGCGCCGGCTGGAAGGCGACGGGCTGGTGGAGAGCCGCGCCCGCGCCGGCACGCGCGTGCGCGTGCCGAGCGAGAAAGACGTGCGCGAGCTGTACGAGCTGCGCGAGGCGCTGGAGACGCAGTCGGCGCGGCTGTTCGCGGAACGGGCGAACACGGCGCAGCGGCTGGAGCTGCGCCGCCTGGGCGCGCAGGTGGACGCCCTGTTCGGCCGCCTGGCCGCCGACGCCTCCGACCCCGCCTTCCGGTTCGAGGTCCATAGCCGGCACGTCGAGCTTCACATGCGCGTGGCGGAGCATGCGGGCAGCGGCATCCTCCGGCAGATGATCGAGAGGAACCACGTCCTCATCCTGAACTGGCTCTTCGACGTGGCGGGACGCCGCACCCCGCTTCCCCCGGGGTTCCACGCGGAGCTGGTCGAGGCGCTGGTCTCGGGCGATCCGGCCCGGGCGGACGCCGCCATGCGGGCCCACGTCCGCTACGGCCTGCCGGAGGTCGCCAGCCACATCTGCGCCATCGAGGCCCCCGAGTGGCGCGAGCGTCGCCGGCGCGTGGAGCCCACGGGCGCGGAGCCCGCGCCCCCGCCCGCGGCGCCTACTTCAGAACCGTCAGCGTGACGTCCACGGCGGTGACCTCCTCCGCTCAGCGGGTCGGTCCCGTCTTCCTCTCCCGCGCGCTGCACGGAAAGGAATAGGCCAGGCCGCCCACCTTCTCGTCACCGGAGAGGCGGCTGACGACCACTTGCACGCCACCCCTGCGGCATTCCCGTCTTCGGAGCTAGACTGGGGCACACGCAAATCACGGAGGGGTGTCATGGAAGAGACCACCCGTCGGGAGTTCCTCAAGCAGGCGGCGGCGGGAGCCACGCTCGCCGCCCTGGCCGAGAACGTCCTCGCCCAGCAAAGCTCGCCGTCCGCCACCGGCCTGCCCACGCGGG
>DATKEG010000002.1:0-3801 GCA_035544515.1 Vicinamibacteria bacterium
CCATTCCGCTCGACCCCCACCTGATCGGCCAGGCGCAGGAGGAGGGTCGCGATCCGGCGCTCGACCTGGCCCGTGGACAGCTCCTCCACGCGCTGGCAGAGGCTCAGCCCGCGAGCGGTGACTTCCCTCAGGAAGGCGCGCCCGGCGGCCGGGCTCCGCTCGAGCAGCTCGAGGATGTCGCGCCGGGAAACGAGGACGACCTCGACGTCGTCTTCCATGGCGCCCGCGCTGCAACAGTAGGGCGCGAAGCAGGAGACCGCGCTCGCGCAGAGCAGCGCCCCCGGCCCGCACAGCTCGACGATGGTTTCCCTTCCGGCCTCGCTGGTCTTGAAGAGCTTGACCCGTCCGCGGACCACGAAGCCGAAGGCGGAGGTCTCGTCCCCCTGGCTCCACACCCGCCCGCTCCGCGACAGGCGCCGGGACTCGACGTACGGGCGCAGCCGCTCCCGGTCGGGCGTGTCGAGCGCCCGGAGGAAGGGGACGCGAGCGACCGCCTCCTCGAAGTTCACCGCGACGATCCGGCGGGTCGAGTGGGCATGAGATGAGTCCTGCGAAACGCTGCCTGATTCTAGCGCCGAAAAACCGCGCGCGCACACGAAATCGTGGCGGCCGCCCGCGAATCAGCGGCGGCCTAAGCGCTCGGGCCGCGGGCCTGCTCGAGCCGCCGCGCCTTCAGGGCCAGCAGCCCGGCCAGCATCACGAGGAAGAAGGCGGCCACCGCGAGGCCGCGGCGGCGGAACGTGTGCTCGTCCAGCTTGGCCTGCGCCGTGCGGGTGACTTCCGTCGCGCGCGCCCCGCCGTCGTCGATCACCTTGTGGACCTGCGCCTCGGAGAAGGCGTGGACGACCACCCGCGCGCGGACCAGCGCCTCCGCGGCGGGGGTGAGGTCGTAGGTCGCGCGCTCCACGTCCATGCCGAGGCGCTCGGCGTGGGCGAGGCGGGCGCGTGCGTCCGCCAGCGACTGGTCGAGGCGGGACAGGCCGGCCTTCATGGCCAGCGTCGCCACGTCGCAGCGGTCACCCTTTTCGTGGCACATGCCGCAGGCCCCTCCGGGCCCGGTTCCGAGCAGTTCGTCGCTCGTCGGCATGATGTCGTGGTGGTTGTGGCAGGTCGTGCACGGGGCCACCCCGGCGTCCTTGAAGTGGCCGGCATGGGTTCCCGCGTCGAACAGCTCGGTCTGAGTCACGTGGCACTTGCCGCAGACGTGGGTCACCGCGTAGACCCCGGGAGGAGCGGCGCCGTGGTTGCCGTGGCAGTCGTTGCAGGCGGGGGCGCTGGGATCGCGCTCCACGAGACGCCGGTGGCCGTGGACGCTGGCCCGGTACTTCTCGAGCTGGTCGGTGGGGATGTCCCTCCCCGCCATGTACTCCGGGTTGTGACAGCCGGTGCAGGTGTCGACGATCCGCTCCCGGCTGGCGCTGGAGGCGGGGTCCTTCACGTGCTTGATCCCGTGATGACCGTGGCACGAGACGCAGGTCGCCACCCGGGCGTCGCCTTTCTGGGCCAGCTTCCCGTGCTGGCTGGTGCTGTACTGGGCGAGCTGGTCGGTGGGCAGCCGCGGGTTGAGCGTCCGCATCCCTTCGATGTCGCCGTGGCAGCCGCCGCACAGCGTGGCCCCGGCCCAGCCTCTCGGCCGCGCCACGAAGCCGGCGTGGGCCGCGGCCGGCGTCTTCGCCGCGGGGTTTCCGCGATGGCAGCTCGCGCAGGACAGGCCCGCGGAGACGTGGACGTCCGGTCCGAACGCCAGGTCGCGATGGCAGCTCGCGCAGCCGTCCTCGTCCGCCCGGGCGCCGGCGGCGGCGAGGAGCACGGCCGCGATCAGTGCAGCCAGACGTAACATGTGAGCACCGCGAGATAAATGAAGATGGCGCTCCCGACCGCCGTGAACCACGGGCTGGGCTCGCCGCGGGCGGCCTTGCGATCGAGGAAGGGCACCAGCACCACCACCGCCCCCAGCAGCCCCATGGCCACCACGCCGACCGCCTCTCCCTCGAAGGGCCCGATGAAGGCGGGGATCATCTTCAGCTGCTGGAACGGCGCGTAGAAGTACCACTCCGGCTTGATGCCGGGCGGCGCGGACGCGAACGGGTTCGCCTTGGGACCGAGCTCGGCGGGGAACAGCGCGGCCAGCGCGGCCAGAAGCGCGAGAGCGAGCGTCCAGCCCACGAGGTCGCGCAGCAGGAAGTCGGGCACGAACGGCCGCGGGGGCCCGGTGAGCTTCGCCCCCGGCGGCACGCTCATCCCGTGCTTCTGCACGAGGGCGAGGTGGGCCCCCAGCAGGCCGAGGGCGGCGAAGGGCAGCACCACGACGTGCAGCGCGAAGAAGCGCGCGAGCGTGGCCCCGGTCACGTCTTCGCCCCCGCGCAGCAGCTCCAGCATGGGCTTGCCCACCAGGGGGACGGCGCCCGCCACCGCGGTCCCCACCGAAGTCGCGAAGAAGGCAATCTCGTCCCAGGGCAGCAGGTATCCGGAGAACCCGAACCCGAGGCCGAGGCCGAGCGCGGCCACGCCGGTGAGCCAGGTGAGCTCGCGCGGTGGCCGGTAGGCCTTCATCACGAAGGCGGTCATCATGTGCAGGAGCAGCACGCCGATGAAGATGTCCGCCGACCAGCGGTGGATCGAGCGCACCAGCCAGCCGAAGGGGATCTCGCCGGAGATGCGCTTGACGCTCTCGTAGGCGGTGGCCGTGCCCGGCTCGTAGTAGAGCAGCAGCAGGAGGCCGGTGACGACCTGGATCACGAACAGGAACAGCGCCATGCCCCCCAGGTAGTAGAAGACCGAGTACCGGTGGCGGGGACCATCTTGGCGTCGAGCAGATGCCGCGCGCCGGAGAGGCCGGTCCGGGCGTCGAACCATTCCGCGACCCGCCGCAGCGGCGCCGTCGTCATCAGACCTCGGCCTCGGCGACGTAGACCTCGTCGCCCTTCACGATCACGGTGTGCTCCTGGAGGGGCCGCGGCGGCGGCCCGCCGACGTTCTTGCCGGTGAGATCGAAATGGCCGTCGTGGCACGGGCAGAACAGGTGCCCCATGTCCTCGCGGTAGCGCACCGTGCAGGACAGGTGGGTGCACTTGGCGTTGAACGCGCGCCACTTGTCGTCCGGCGTGTGCACGAGGATCGCGGGCTGGGTGCCGAGGGGGAACACCACCCCGCTGCCGGGCGGCAGCTCGCTCACGCGGCCGGCGAGCACGGCGCCCTTGCTCCTGCCTTTCGCCTGGCGCGGCGGGAATACGAAGGCGACGACGGGATAAACGACGGCGAGCAGGGCTCCCGCGCCGGAAACGCCGAGGAGCCAGTCCAGGAGCGCGCGGCGCTCCGGCCTGTCGGGATCGCTCATTCAGCCTCCCGTGCGGGTTCTACCACACTTGTTTCGCGCATCGATGCGGATGATCCACGCGATGCCTGAGCGGCCAGCAGGGCGCCGCCGTAGGTGACGAGGCCGACGAACAGGCTGAGCGGCCGCCCGCCGGGGACGTCCACCATCAGCAGCCGCAACCCGCCGAGGACGAGGAAAGTCCATGCCAGCCCGCGCAGGGCCGGGTTGCCACGGCGCGCGGCGAAGGTCAACACGGCTGCGGCGAGGGCGAGGGCGGCCGTGCCTCCGGCCGACGCCAGATCGGCCGTGGGCCAGGCGGAGGTCGCCAACCCAGCGCCGCCGAGGCCGCCGAGGACAGCCCCGGCGAGGCGCGTCGCGCGGCTGCCGCGCCCGCCGGCGATGAGCGCGCTCGCGAGTGCCGCGCCGGCGGCGAGCAGACCGGCGCCGGAAAGGGATGCCGGCTCGCCGGCCCCGGTCACGCCGTT
>DATKEG010000003.1:0-2079 GCA_035544515.1 Vicinamibacteria bacterium
CAGCGTGTCCAGCGCCGCCACCGCCGCCCCCTCGCTGCGGGCGGCCGCGGGGCCGCGGAAGAAGGGCGTGGCCGTCCAGAAGGACCGGGGCGCGCCCACGCGCCCGTCGCGGACGGTGAGCGTGTGCCCCGGGGGCAGCTTCACGACCGTCTCGAGGATGGTGTGAGGATCCGGCACGTAGCCGTACTCGAGATACGCGCTCACCGCGGTGAGATCGATGCGGCGTTCCACCCACGGGCTCAAGGTCAGGGCCTTGAGCTCCGAGCCGAACACCACCCCATGCGCGGTGGAGGCGTAGAAGAGCGGCTTGATGCCGCCGCGGTCGCGCGCGAGGAAGAGGGTGGAGGCGGAGTGGTCCCAGATGGCGAAGGCGAACATCCCGCGCAGGCGCTCCACGCACGCCTCGCCGTCCTCCTCCCACAGGTGCACGAGCACCTCGGTATCCGAGGCCGTGCGGAACGTGTGTCCGCGCGCGAGGAGGCCGGCGCGCACCTCCCGGTAGTTGTAGATCTCGCCGTTGAAGACCACCCACACGGAGCCGTCCTCGTTGGCCATGGGCTGGTCTCCGGTGGCGAGGTCGATGATGCTGAGCCGGCGCATGCCCATGCCGAGGGGACCGTCGGCGTACACGCCGCCGCCGTCGGGGCCCCGATGCACGAGGGAGTCGTCCATGCGGCGCAGGAGCTGCGTGTCGGCCGGCCGCCGCGCGTCGGCGTCAAGGAGACCGTAGATGCCACACATTAGGCGGTCCTCACTCGGGAGAGGGCGGCCCGCGCCGGCAGCACGCGCGAGGGCGCCAGCCGCTCGTGCATCGCGCGCGCGGCCAGGGCGAGTCCGCCGAAGTACTAGAAGTAGAAGTTGTAGGCAGCGGGATGGAGCATCGCCGCGAAGGCGAAGGCGATGAGGCTGATCTGCAGCCCGGACGCCAGCCAGAAGAGCTCGGTGTGCGCCGGATCCCCGCGCGTACCCCTGACCACGCGGCCCACGGTCTTCAGTGTGCTCACCACGAGGGCGACGTAGAGGGCGAGGCCGGGCAGTCCGAGCTCCATGCCCACCTGCAGATACGAGTTGTGGACGGCGGCCCAGCTGGCGCCCCGCTCGTTGTTCAACGCCAGCGTGTTGTTGCCGATGCCCGATCCGACGAGAGGATGGCGGGCGATGTAGCCCATGGCGACGACGATGTCCTGCTGTCGCACCTCGGAGGACTTCGTGTCGTCGGATTCGACGTCCGTGATGGTGGCCAGGCGCGCGTAGTACGACGAGGGCACCAGCGGCGCCAGCACGAGCAGGAGGCCGACGGCCATGAAGGCGTACTTGGGCCCCACCCGCCGCGTGATGCGCCACAGCACGATGCCGGCCGACAGGGCGAGGGTGAGAAAGCCGCCGCGTGAGAACGTGAGCACGATGGCGATGAGGTCGAGCATGATGATGCCGACGAGCAGGGCCCGCCACAGCGGCCGCTTCGTGAGGAACAGCAGCGCCACCGTCAGCGGCAGCACGAGATTGAGCGTGAGCGCCAGATCGTTGGGGTTGCCCGTCATGGGGCCCGCGTCGTAGCCGCGGATGCGGCCGGCACCGTACTGCATGTAGACGCCGGAGGCGTAGTTCTTCACGCCGCTCAGCGCGGCGGGCACCGTCATCAGGGTGAGCCCCCACGCGACCTGGCGCAGCCGGGTGGGCGTGTTCACGGTGTTCGTGAGCAGCCAGAAGATCACCAGCGTCTTGAGGTACAGATCGGTGAGCAGGGCCCAGCTGCCGCCCGGCCACATCGACAACGGTATCGTCAGGAAGGCCCAGGCCACGAGCCAGAGGGTGAGCTTCATCTCGCGCGGCCAGATGTTGAGCGGGCGGCCGCGGGAGAGCTGGTGGTGGACGTACCCGGCCACCGCCACCACCACGGTGAGCAGGGCGACGCGGAGCGCCGACAGCCCGGGCACGAACGTCTGCGGCGCCACAAGCAGCACGCAGGTGAAGACCATCATGGCCCAGAACGGCCGCGTCATGTCCTCGCTCGCCCCCGCCGCGGCCGCCGCGGGCGGGGCGTCGACGCGGGCGGCCGCGGGCCGCCACCACTCGGCC
>DATKEG010000004.1:0-54887 GCA_035544515.1 Vicinamibacteria bacterium
GAGCAGAGCCTGGACCAGGTCAAGGGCAAGGGCGGCGTCTTCAAGGTCACGCACAACCTGCAGCGGAAGTTCGGGTCGGAGCGCGTGTTCAACGCTCCCCTGGCCGAGGCCAACATCGTGGGCCGCGCCATCGGCATGGCCTTGCGCGGGCTCAAGCCCGTGGTCGAGATCCAGTTCTTCGACTACATCTGGCCCGCGTTCATGCAGATGCGCAACGAGCTGCCCCTCATCCGCTGGCGCTCGAGCAACGCCTGGAAGTGCCCGGTGGTGATCCGCGTGACCTACGGCGGCTACCTGCAGGGCGGCGCCATCTATCACAGCCAGTGCGGCGAGGTGCTCTTCACGCACACGCCGGGCCTGCGCGTGGTGATCCCCTCGACGGCCCCGGACGCGAACGGACTGCTGCGGACGGCCATCCGCGCCGACGACCCGGTGCTCTTCCTCGAGCACAAGCACCTCTACCGGCAGACGTACAACAAGGGGCCGTATCCCGGGCCGGACTACATGATCCCGTTCGGCCAGGCGGCGCGCCGCCGGGAAGGCGAACACGTCACGATCGTCACCTACGGAGCGCTCGTCCAGCGTGCGCTGGTGGCCGCCCGCCAGGCCGAGGCCGAGGGCGTGTCCACCGAGATCCTGGACCTGCGCACGCTGTCCCCCTACGACTGGGAGGCGATCGCCACCAGCGTGCGGAAGACGGGCCGCGTCATCGTGGCCCACGAGGACAGCCGGTCGTGGGGTTACGGCGCCGAGATCGCGGCCCGCATCGGCGAGGAGCTCTTCGAGTTCCTCGATGCGCCGGTCCGCCGGATCGGCGCGCTCGACACGTTCGTGGGCTACAACCCGGTGCTCGAGAACACGATCCTGCCCCAGGTCTCCCACCTGGTCGACGCCATCCGGGCGGTGCGCCGGTACTGAAGCGATGCCAACCGGCGCCGCTCAGGGCTTCGACGTGCCCGCCCTTCCATAGCGGTCCTCCAGCCGCACCACGTCGTCCAGCTCCGGGGTCGAGACCTCGAGGATGTCGCAGTCCTCGAGGCCGGTCATGCGGTGCAGCGTGCCGGGCGTGATGTGGAAGACGTCGCCCGGCTTCATCTCGATCCGCCGCAGCTCCCCGGCCTGGCCCGCCGGCCGCGTCTCGAAGAGGAGGCGCCCCGCCTGCAGCATGATCGTCTCGTCCTTGACGTGGTGGTACTGGAGGGACAGGCTCTCGCCGCGGCGCAGGTGGAGGATCTTGCCCACGTAGCGATCGGTGCGGGCCCACCACAGCTCGTGGCCCCAGGGCTTCTCCACCCGCTTCGGGATCTCGGACACGCTCACTCCTCCGCTTGCACGACGCCCTCCGGCCGGCCGTCCTCGGGCGGCGCGAGCGCGCCCGCGAATGCGCCCGCGAACAGCCCCTGCACCTCCTCCGCGGTGGACGCGGTCAGGGCGGCCAGCGCGGCCGCGCGGACCCGGCGTTCGCTCACGGAGCGGACGGCCTGCTTGACGCGGGGTATGGCCACCGGCGTGAGCGAGAGCTCGCGCACGCCGAGGCCCACGAGCACCAGCGCGTGCAGCGGCTCCGCCGCCATCTCTCCGCACACGGACACCGGCACCTGACCGGCGTCCGCGCTCTCCACCACGTGCCGGATCACGCGCAGGACGGCGGGATGCAGCGGCTGGTAGTGCGCGGACACGCGCGGGTCCACGCGGTCGGCCGCCAGCAGGTACTGCACGAGGTCGTTCGTGCCGATGCTGAAGAAGTCCACGTCGGGCAGGAGCAGGTCCGCGGTGAGCGCGGCGCTCGGGACTTCGAGGTTCACGCCGATCGGCAGCTTTCCGGCCATCACCTGCCCCTCCGACGCCAGGACGCCGCGCACTTCCTCCAGCAGGTCGAGGGCCTCGCGCAGGTCGGTGCCGCCCGAGATGAAGGGCAACATCAGGCGGAGGGGGCCGTGCGCCGAGGCGCGCAGCAGCGCGCGGAGCTGCGCCCGGAACGCGTCGGGCGCGTGCCGCAGCAGCCGCAGCCCGCGCTCGCCCAGGGCGGGGTTGGGGCTGCTCGGTCCACCCGTGGGCAGGTCCTCGGGCCCGAGGTCGAAGGCGCGCACGGTGACGGAGTGCGGGCTCATGTGCTCCAGGAGCTGGCGATAGACCTCGTATTGCCGCTCCTCCGTGGGCCATTGCCGCGAGCGGCCGAGGAGGTACTCGGAGCGGAAGAGCCCGATGCCCTCCGCGCCATGGCGGCGGGCCGTGGCGGCCTCGTCCGGGAACTCGGCGTTGGCGCGGAGGCGGACGACGACGCCGTCGCGCGTCTGGGCGGGCAGCGCACGCATGTCCTGCAGGCGCGCGTCCTCGCGGCGCTCGCGGTCCTGCGCCGCCCGCATGCCTTCGAGCAGCGGACCGGTGGGCCTCACGAGCAGGCGCCCACGCGTGCCGTCCACCACCACCTGCGTCCCGGGCGCGATGCGGCGCGTGGCGTCCCCCAACCCCACCACCGCGGGCACGCCGAAGGAGCGGGCCAGGATGGAGGTGTGGTGGGTGGCCGAGCCGGAGTCGGTGGCCACGCCCAGGACGCGCGCCCAGTCCAGCTCGGCCAGGTCCGACGGCGTGAGCCCGCTCGCCACCAGGATGTATTGGCCCGGCAGGCGGGAGAGCGAGGGAGCGCCCGGGGAGCCCCCGAGGTTGATCTGCACGCGACCCAGCAGGTCGTCGAGGTCGCCCCTGGTCTCGCGCAGGTAGGGATCCGTGAACTCGTCGAACATGCCTTGGAGCTGCTCCGCCACCGAGCGCACGGCCCACTCGCCGTTGACGCGCTCCTGCCGGATGAGCGACACCAGGCGGTCCACGAGGAGCGGGTCCTCGAGCATCAAGAGGTGCGCGTCGAAGATGTAGGCGTGCGGCCCGCCGGAGGCCGCCAGGCGGCCCTTGATGGCCTGGATCTGCCGCCGCGACTGCTCCAGCGCACCCTTGACGCGCTGCACCTCCGGCTCGACCGCTTCGGGCGGCAGCGGCAGCCGGAAGACGGGTACGGCCTCGCGCTCCACGATGAGCGCCTCGCCCACGGCGATCCCCGGCGAGACCCCGATGCCTTTCAGCTCCACTGTTCTCGCGCCGCGCCCGCCATGGTCACGCTTCCTCTCCGAAGCCGCCCTCCACCAGGGCGGCCAGGGCCTCGACCGCCTCCGTCTCGTCCACGCCCTCCGCGCCCACCTCGAGCAGGCTGCCCTGCGAGGCGGCCAGGAGCAGGATACCCAGGATGGACTTGCCGTCCATCGTCTTGCCCCGCCCCGTCAGCGTGATCCGCGAGCGGAATCGATTCGCCGTGTGCACGAAACGCGCCGCGGCGCGCGCGTGAAGGCCCAGCCGGTTCCGTATCGTGACCGCGCGCCGTATCAACCGGGCTTCTTCTCCAGCACCTCGCTCGCCACGTAGATCGCGTCCTTCCCCTGGTCGCGGATGACCCGCGCCACCTCGAGCAGGTCGCCCTCCCGCAGCCCGCTGAGCTTGATGAGCATGGGGAGGTTCACGCCGGTGACGATCTCGACCTTCTCGGAGAGGAACGGGAGGGTGACGTTGGTGGGCGTGCCGCCGAACATGTCGGTGAGCACGAGGGCGCCCGCCTCCCCCACCTCGCCCAGCGCGCGTTCGATGGCCTCACGCGCCACCGACATGTCGTCGGCCCAGCCGATGGAGACGGCGGCGATGCGCGGGGTCTCGCCCACGATCTGACGCGCCGCGTTGACCAGCTCGGCCGCGAGCTGCCCGTGCGTCACGACCACGATGCCGATCATGATTGCCTCAGGTCCCGGTGCCGCACCCGCACGGGGAAGCCCTTGCCGGAGAGGTAGGCGGCCAGCTCGTTGGCGATCATCACCGAGCGGTGACGACCGCCGGTGCAGCCGATGCCCACGGTCAGGTAGCTCTTGCCCTCGCGGACGTAGCGCGGCAGCACGTAATCCAGGAAGGAATGCAACTTGTCGAGGAACGAGTCGGTGTCCTCCTGGCGCCTCATGTAGCGGACGACCGCCGGGTCGCCGCCCGTCAGGGGCTTGAGGCGCGGCACGAAGTTGGGGTTGGGCAGGAAGCGGACGTCGAAGACCAGGTCCGCCTCCGAGGGCACCCCGTATTTGTAGCCGAAAGACATCACGCCCAGGACCAGGGGCGCGGCCTGGCGGCGCACGTCGTAGTGCTCCTTGATGTACTCGCGCAGGCCGTGCACCGTGTAGTCGGACGTGTCGAGGATCATGTCCGCGATCTTGCGGATGGGGCGCAGCGCCTCGCGCTCCTCGCGTATGCCCTCGATGGCGGGCTGGTTGATGGCCAGGGGGTGCGGCCGGCGGGTCTCGCTGAAGCGCCGCACGAGCGCCTTCTCCTCCGCCTCCAGGAAGAGCAGGCTGACCGCCACGCCCTTGCCCCGGAGCTGCCGGAAGACGTGCGGAAACTGCTTCAGGAACTCGCGCTCGCGCATGTCCACGACCAGGGCCGAGCGGTGCAGGTCCTCCGAGCCCTGGAGCATCTCCGCGAAGCGCGGGATGAGCGCCGAGGGCAGGTTGTCCACGCAGAACCAGCCGATGTCCTCGAGCGCGCGGGCCACGTTGGTCTTCCCGGAGCCGCTCAGCCCCGTGATGATGAGGATCTGGGGCTGCCGCTCGGCCCGGTCCCACTTCTTGCGGTGGTGGGCCATGGTCCGGGCTTCCCGGCGTGTGGCGCCCCGCGAGCGCTGCGCCGCGCGCCGGGACCGCTCAGCCACGGCGCCTCCGCGGGGGGCGGCTCCGGCGGGCGACGGCACGGGGAGTGGGCGGCCCCTCTTCCCGGCCGCCGCCTTCGAGCATCTGGTCCACGCGCTCCGCGAAGCGGCGCGCCGCGTCGTAGCCGCGCGTCTTGAGGAGCTGGTTCCGCGCGGCCACCTCCACCAGCAGCGTCAGGTTGCGGCCCGGCGCCACCGGCATGCGGATGAGCGGCACGTCCAGCCCCAGGACGGCGTATTTCTCCTCGCGGAGGCCGAGGCGGTCGTATTCCCGGCCCGCCTCCCAGCGTTCGAGGCTCACCACCAGCTCGATGCGCTTGGACAGGCGGATGGACGACACGCCGTAGAGGTCCTTGATGTTGATGACGCCCAGGCCGCGCAGCTCCATGTGGTACCGGGTCAGCTCCGGGGAGCCGCCCTCCAGCGCCTCCCCCATGCGCTTGATCTCCACCACGTCGTCCGAGACCAGGCGATGTCCGCGGTCGATGAGGTCGAGCGCGCATTCGGACTTGCCGATGCCGCTCTCCCCCACGATGAGCACGCCCAGCCCGAACACGTCCACCAGCACGGAATGCAGGTGCATGCGCAGGGCCAGCCGCTCGTCGAGGAACGCGGAGAGCTGCTTGATGAACGGCGTGGAGTCGATGGCCGTGAGCAGCAGGGGGATGCCCCGGGCCTGGCACTCCGACTTGAGCTCCGGCGGCGGCGCCAGTCCCTTGGTCACGATGAAGCAGGTGATCCGGCAGCGGCCCAGCCGTCCCAGCACCGCCCGCCGGCGCGCCGGGGTGAGCGTGCGCAGGAAACCCAGCTCGCTGCTGCCCATGATCTGCACCCGGCCGTACCGGATGTAGTCGGTGAAGCCGGTGAGGGCCAGGCCCGGCCGCTGCACCCGCGAGAGCTGGATGGCGCGGTCGAGGCCGGCCCGCCCGGCGGCGAGCCGCAGCCGCAGCGCGGCCTCCGGGGCGAGCAGGTCCCGCACGGCCAGGCCGGTCTCGGCGGCCGCCGCCGGAGACGGGGGCAAGGGCCTCAGGCCTCGCGCTCGACGAGCGAAGGGCGGCCGCTCTCCCGCAGCCTCCGCGAGAGATTCCGCAACCTGCTCTCGGCCGCCGCGCGCAGCCGCGGAGGCACGTCCGTCTGCCGGCCCGTGAACCCGACCTGCATGAGCCACCTCCCTGTCTCGCGGCGCCCGGCCGGGCGCGCCCGTCGTCAGTGAACCGACTTGCGAAGGTTGGAGGGCGGGATGCGGAGCTCCTCACGGTACTTGGCCACCGTGCGGCGCGCCAGGGGCAGCCCGTCGCCGCCCAGGAGCTCGGCGATGCGCGAGTCCGAGAGCGGGTGCGACTGGTCCTCGCCCTCGATCATCTTCTTGATCTTGTCCTTGATCGTCACCGAGCTGATGGCCTCGCCCATGCTGGAGGTGATGCCGCTGTGGAAGAAGAAGCGCAGCTCGAACACGCCGCGCGGCGTGTGCATGTACTTGTTGGCCACCACCCGCGAGACGGTGGACTCGTGCATCCCGATGTCGGTGGCCACGTCGCGGAGCACGAGCGGCCGCAGGTGCTCGATGCCGTGCTCGAGGAAGCCGCGCTGATGCCGCACGATGGAGTCCGCGACCTTGTAGATGGTGCGCTGGCGCTGGTCCACGCTCTTGAGGAGCCAGAGCGCGCTGCGCAGCTTCTCCTTGACGTAGTTGCGCGTCTCCTCCGAGCCCGACTCCTTGACGTCGAGCATCCTCTTGTAGGTGGGGCTGATGCGCAGCTTGGGCAGCCCGTCGTCGTTGAGGACGATCTTGAACTCCTCCCCGTCCTTCACCACGAAGACGTCCGGGATGACGTAGGTGGACCGGTCCGGGCAGTACTTGAGGCCCGGCTTGGGATCGAGGCGCTTGATGATCTCGAGGTGGTGCGACACCTCGTCCGGGCTGAGCCCCATCTGCCGCCCGATCTCCGGATACTGGTGGCTCTGGAGCTGCTTCATGTGGTCGCGCACCATCAGGTCCGTGGGCGAGTCCTCCAGTCCCAGGTGGCGCAGCTGCAGCCGCAGGCACTCGGTGAGGTCCCGCGCGGCCACGCCCGGAGGATCGAGCAACTGCACGACCTGAAGGGCCTTCTCCACCTCCTCGGGGGCGTAGGGGCCGAGGTTCGCGATCTCCTCCACGGAGGCGCGCAGCATCCCGTCCTCGTCCACGTTCTGGATGATGACGTCGCCGATCTCCAGCACCAGCTCGTCCGAGACCGACATGTGGAGCTGCCAGAGCAGGTGGTCGTAGAGGTCGGGCTTCTCCGTGAGCGTGTTCTCGATGGGCGGCAGCTCGGGGATCTCGGAGCTGCGCGTGCGGCGGTGGTCGCGGTCGTCGAGGTAGTCCTCGAAGAACTTCTCGACGTCGATCTCCTTGAGGGGATCCAGACGCTCGGCGTCGTCCTTGGCCTCCTCCTGCGACATCTCGTCCACGGACATCGTCTCCTGCGCGGGCACCTCCTCCAGGAGCGGGTTCTCCATCACCTCCTGCTCCAGCACCTCGGCCAGCTCCAGGGTGGTCAGGGGCAGGAGCTTGATGGCCTGCTGGAGCGAAGGGGTGAGGATCAGCCTCTGGGAGAGGCGGTGCGACAGGCCCAGCTTCTGTTGGATGGCCAAGGTCAGGGCAACTCGAAGCTGTTCATGGGCCGGAGGGACGTTGGCACGTAACGGAACCTCGCTCAGGTTTCACGGCTACGCTCGTCGAGCCGAAACGCCTCGCCGAGGTAGACCCTGCGGACCTCCTCGTCGGAGGCCAGCTGGGCCGGAGTTCCGGACCGGAACACCACGCCCTCCCTGAGGATATAAGCGCGGTCCGTGATTTTCAAGGTCTCGCGGACGTTGTGATCCGTGATCAGCACGCCGATTCCACGCGTTTTGAGGTGCCCGATGATCTTCTGGATGTCGATCACGGCGAGGGGGTCGATGCCCGCGAACGGCTCGTCGAGCAGGATGAAGGAGGGCGTGGTGGCCAGGGCGCGGCAGATCTCGAGCCGGCGCCTCTCCCCGCCCGAAAGCGTGTAGGCGGGCTGGCGGGCCATGGCCAGGATGCCCAGCTCCTCCAGCAGGGCGCGGGTGCGGGCGCGCCGCTCGCCGGGGGCCAGGTCGAGCGTCTCGAGTATGGCGAGCACGTTCTGCTCGACGGTCAGCTTCCGGAACACGCTCGCTTCCTGGGGAAGGTAGCCGATGCCGGCGCGCGCGCGCTGGTACATGGGCAGGGCGGTGATGTCGCTCGGTCCCAGGAACACCTGGCCGCTGTCCGGCCGCGTGAGGCCGACCACCATGTAGAACGTCGTGGTCTTCCCCGCGCCGTTCGGTCCGAGCAGTCCCACCACCTCCCCGGTGTGGATCTCCAGGTTGACGTGCTGCACCACCAGCCGGCGGCCGTACGACTTGGTCAGGGCGCGCGCCTGCAGGACGGAGCGCGGCGGGCTGGCCGGACGGGGTGGGCGGAGCGTGCCGGGGACCGGCTCCGCGCTCACGGGCGAGGCGGCTCCCGGCGGCTGCGGATCACCGTCTGCGTGCGCGCCCGCTCCTGGCCGTCCACCACCACCCGGTCGTCGCCGAGGTTGAAGGTGACGGCGCGTCCCTGCACGTGCTGCCGCGGATCGACGAGGGTCACGGGCTCGCCCACCAGGGCCATCGTGCCCGCCCGGGGGTCGTAGGTGGCGCGCAGGCCCTGCGCCCGCCGCTCTCCCTGCTCCACCTGCACCGGCTCGCCCGCCCGCATCGTGCGCACGTCCGCGCCGTCCGCGGTCAGCTCGATGGTCGCCCGCGGGCCGCGAATGGAGACCACACCCTGCTTGATGACCACCTCGCCCTTGTAGACCAGCTCGCGCCTGGCCTCGTCGTAGACCATCTCCCTGGCCCGGCCGTCCACGGGCGCGGGCGGCGCCTCGGCGCCCTCCCGGCGCGGGTGCAGGAGGGAGACGACGCCGCCCGACGCTTCCAGGCGTCGCACGCCGTCCTTCTCGGTCAGGCGGATCTCGCCGCCCCGCACCTCGTCCTTGCCCGCACGCAGGAGCGCGTCCTGGCGGTAGACGCCGACCTTCGTCTGCCCGTCGTAGTCGAGGAAGCGGGCGGTCAAGAGCACCGGCTGGCCCGAGCCGGAGAAGAGCCCGCCTCCTCCCCCCTTGCGCAGGATGTGGCGCACGTCGTGACGGGCCGCGATGTCGCCGTCGCGCGAGCCCACGTCGATGGCCTGCGCGATGAGCGTGCTGCCCTCGCCGCTGTCGACCAGCTCGGGCGACTCCTTGAGCGAGACGACGTCGGTGGCGCCGTCGTAGTAGGCCTTCTGCGCGGTGGCCTGGCGCGTGCCCTCCTCGAACCGCACGTCCTTCGTGAACTCGACGTACTCCGCGGCGCCGGTGGCGGCGTCGAGGCGGGCGACGAAGCTCTGGGCCGCCACGCTGCGCGCGGCTCCCTTGGCCGGCGGCAGCGGCTCGCTGCGCATCCAGGAGTCCTTCTGGCCCCGCACTTCCTGCAGCCGTCCCAGCTCGTCGTAGGCGAAGGCGAGGAAACGTGCCCCCAGCCGATGCCGCTCCCGGGCGTCCCGGGGCCCGGGCATCAGGGTCAGGTCCGCGTCCGGGCCCGCCGTCGCCTCCTGCAGCAGGCGGTTGGACCGGAACCACAGGTCCAGCTTCCGGCACCGGAGGTGCCGCGGCCCGCCCGCACCCGCCACTCCCGCCGTCCCCGGCAGCGCGCCCCCCGTCCGGAGGTCCACGTCGTCGATGGCCCGCGCCCGGTAGATCACGTGGTCGTCGCTGAAATCGGTCTCGAAGCGCTGGGCCGTGAGCACGTCGGCCGACTGCTTGACCGTGACCCCGCCGGTGAAGCGCAGCGTCTTCTCCTCCCGTACCAGGCTGGCGCGGGCCGCCCGGATCTCCGTGGCCGGGTTGTCCTCGTCCTGCACGTTCACCACCACGTCCGCCGGCAGCTCCAGGGACCCTTCCTCGGCCATGTACGTGAACCCGGTGGACGAGCCGCTGACGTCCTTGCGCTTGAACTGCACGGGCCGGTCGCTCTTGGCCACGCTCTTGTCGCCCCGGTAGATCAGCACGTCGGTGCGCAGCTCGAATCCCTCCTCCGTGGTCACCACCACGTTGCCCTTGAAGAGCGCCCGTTGCACCTTGGGGCTGTATGTGCACTCGTCGGCCACGATGTTGCCATGGCCCGGCTTGCCTTGGGCCACGTAGGAGAAGGAGAAGTCCACGCCGCGCAGGCGCATCTCCTCCTGCTCCTTGCCCACCATCTCCCGGGCGGCCAGCGTCCAGAGCAGACGCTCGCCCTGGAACTTCTTGAAAACGAGCTTCTCGGTGCGGGTGTCGCCGTCGGCGGCGGCGGGCGCGGGAAGCGGCGCGGACGGCCGCGCCTCGGACGAGCGCCGGTACGTCCAGGCCACCGACACCACCACCGCGAGGACGAGGGTCAGGAGCAGGCGGCGGAGGAGCCGGGCGTTGGGCCCGCGGCGCGGAGGGGGCGGTGTCGTCACCGGCCTATTGTCGCACCGATGCCCGCCGCGGCCGCCTAGCAGGGGGGCCCGCCGGGCCCCTTCCGCTGCATCTTCCCCACCGCGTCGAGATACCGCGCCAGGAGCGCCTCGGCCTTTCCCAGGTCCTCGCCGCGCGCCGCCTTGTCCCGCGCCTGCCGCCCGCCCGCCAACGCCTCACGCGCCACGCGGGCCCGGGCTCCGGGATCCGCGCCGAGTATCCGCCGCGTCACCTCGACGTAGGCCTCGAGGTCCCCGGAGGTGAGCGCCGGGAACTCGCGCCGCAGGCGCTCGGGGTCCACCGGCAGCCGGCCCGCGCTCACGGGTCCGCGCCGGCCTCCGGGCCCCCGCCCACGTCCGTGAACTCCCGGCCCAGGCGGCCCATGTTCCGGAACTTCTGGTAGCGCAGGTCGGGGAGCGTCTCGCGATCGAGGGCGCACACCTCGCGGAGCTGCGCCTCCAGCACGCGGTCCACCGTGCGGAAGAGCGCCTCGGGATCGGCGTGCGCGCCGCCGGGAGGCTCCGGGATGATCTCGTCGATGATGCCGAGCGCCTTGAGGTCGGGCGCGGTGATGCGCATGGCCGTCGCCGCCTCCTCCGCGCGGCCGGGGTCGCGCCACAGGATGGAGGCGCAGCCCTCGGGGGTGATGACCGAGTACACGGAGTGCTCGAGCATGTTGACGCGATCGCCGACCGCGATGGCCAGCGCGCCCCCGCTGCCTCCCTCGCCGGTGACGTTGACGATGATCGGCGTGCGCAGCGGAGCCATCTCGCGCAGGTTGAACGCGATGGCCTCCGCCTGGCCGCGCTCCTCGGCGTCCACTCCGGGATAGGCGCCCGGCGTGTCCACGAACGTGATCACCGGGCGGCGGAACTTCTCCGCGAGGAGCATCACGCGCAGCGCCTTGCGGTAGCCCTCCGGCTTGGCCATGCCGAAGTTCCGGTGGATCTTCTGCTTGGTGTCGCGCCCCTTCTGGTGGCCGATCACGGCCACGGGCTGCTCCTTGTAGAAGGCCAGCCCGCAGACCAGCGCGGGGTCGTCGGCGTAGCGCCGGTCGCCGTGGATCTCCGTGAACTCCGTGAAGAGCGCCTCCACGTAGTCGAGCGTGTAGGGCCGTCCGGGGTGGCGGCAGACCAGCGTCTTCTGCCAGGGGGTCAGGCCCGAGTACACGCGCTGGCGCTCGTCGTGCAGCTCGACCTTCAGTCGCCGCAGCTCGGTCTCCTTCTGCGGATCGCCGGGGAAGCGCGCCAGTTCGTCGATGCGCTTCTGCAGCTCGAGGAGCGGTGCCTCGAACTCCAGCTCAGGCATGCCTGACGTTCCGGACGACGGGTTTTTCGACGCAGAGAGCGCAGAGGAGCGCAGAGGACCGGAGGATGGCTCCGATCAATTCATGTCTCTGCGTTCTCTGCGGATCTCTGCGTTTCATCCGTTTGGGCCCGTTCAGTCGCCGCTACTCCCGAACGGCGGCGGGGGCGCCGTTGGTGCGGGCCAGGACCAGGGCGCCGGGACCGAGCAACCCTTCCACCTCCGCGCGCAGCGCCGCGTCGGGTCTCACCTTGTAATACGCGTTGGGGGCCACCGCCACCGCGTACGCCCCCGCACGGAACATCTCCAGGGTCACCGGGCACTCCCCCCGGTGCGCGCCGAGTATATCCCGCAGCCTCTCGCCCTTCGCGCGGTCCCACTGCTCCACGGGCACGCGGATCGTCACGTAGCGAGCCTCGGCCAGCTTCGCCTGCTCGAGCGGCAGCACCTCCGTCACCAGGAGCCGGCACTTGGTCTCCTCGACCACCTCGCTCCGGCCCTTGACCAGCACGACCTGGTCCTCGGCCAGCCTCCCCGCGACCTTCTTGTAGGTCTCCGGGAAGACCAGGCACTCGGCGCCGCCTTCGAGGTCTTCCAGGACGAACGAGGCCATCCGGTCGCCCTTCTTCGTCTTGATCAGGCGGAGGGCGGCGATGATGCCCCCGACCGTCACCTCCCGCTCGGCCAGCTCGGCCAGCCGGCCCGTGGTCGCCGTCGCCCACTGCGTCAACTCCTGCTGATACCGCTCGAGGGGGTGGCCGGTGATGAAGAAGCCCAGCGACTCCTTCTCGAAGGCCAGCCGTTCGCCTTCACCCCAGGGCGCGGTCTCGGGGAGGCGCGCGGTGGCGCCGCGCCGCTCGGGCTCGTCCCCGCCGAGCAGCCCGAGCAGGCTCGATTGGCCCTGCTCGCGGTCGCGCTGCTGCTTCTGTCCCAGGTCCATGGCCTGGTCGATGAAGGCGTAGAGCGCGGCACGGCGCGGGTCGAGCGAGTCGAAGGAGCCGCTCTTGACCAGGCTCTCGACCACGCGCCGGTTGACGGCCCTGAGGTCCACGCGCTCGCAGAAGTCGAACAGGGAGAGGAACGCCCCGCCCCCCTTGCGCGCGCGCAGGATGGCCCCAACCGCTCCCTCGCCCACGTTCTTGAGCGCGGCCAGCCCGAAGCGGATGGCGGCGTCTTGAGCCGGGGGGTGCTGCGTCGCACCCCCCGGCTCAAGACGCCGGCTCGTCAGCACCGTGAAGTAGAGGTCGGATTCGTTCACGTCCGGCGGGAGGACACGGAGACCCATCTCGCGGCACTCGCCGATGTAGTGGACCATCTTTTCGGTGTTGGCCCGTTCCGAGGTGAGCAGCGCCGCCATGAAGAAGACGGGATGGTTGGCCTTCAGGTAGGCCGTCTGGTAGGCCAGCAGGGCGTAGGCCGCGGAGTGGGACTTGTTGAAGCCGTAGCCGGCGAACTGCTCCATGTGGTCCCAGATGCGCTGCGCCTTCTTCTCCGGGACGCTCCGGTCCCGGCAGCCCTTCAAGAAGGCCTCGCGCTGGGTCTCCATCACGTCGGCCTTCTTCTTCCCCATGGCCTTGCGCAGGATGTCGGCCTCCCCCATGGTGAAGCCGGCCAGCGCCGAGGCGATGCGCATCACCTGCTCCTGGTAGACCATGACCCCGTAGGTCTCGGCCAGGATCGGCTCCAGGGAGGCGTGCTCGTAGGTGACCTTCGTCTGCCCGTGCCGGCGCTTGATGAAGTCATCGATCATCTGCATCGGCCCGGGCCGATACAGGGCGTTGAGCGCGGTGAGGTGGTCGAGGCGGTCGGGCTTGAAGCGCTTCAGGATGTCGCGCATGCCGTCCGACTCGAACTGGAAGAGGCCGCTGGTGTGGCCGCGCGTGAACAACTCGTAGGTCTTGAGGTCGTCGAGCGGAAGGCGGTCGGGATCGAGGGTCAACCCGGCCTGCGCCGCGATCATCTTCACGCAGTTGTCGATGAGCGTGAGCGTGCGCAGGCCCAGGAAGTCCATCTTCAGCAGGCCGATGCGCTCCACGCCCTTCATGTCGAACTGCGTGGTGATTTCCGCCGTGTTCCCCTTGAAGAGGGGCACGAACTCGATGAGCGGCCGGGGCGCGATCACCACGCCCGCGGCATGGGTGGAGGCGTGCCGGGTGGTTCCCTCCAGCCGCCGCGAGATGTCGATCAGCTCCTTGACCTTCTCGTCCTTCTGGTAGGCCTCCTTCAGCGGCGGCGACTCCTCCAGCGCCTTGTCCAGCGTCATCTTGAGGTCGAAGGGGATCATCTTCGCGACCTTGTCCACGTCGGCGTACGGCATGTCCATCGCGCGCCCCACGTCGCGCACGACGGCCTTCGCCTTCATGGTCCCGAAGGTGATGATCTGGGCGACGTTCTCCCGCCCGTACTTGCGCGTCACGTAGTCGATGATCTCGCCGCGGCGGCTCTCGCAGAAGTCGATGTCGATGTCGGGGGGGCTGATCCGCTCCTCGTTGAGGAACCGCTCGAAGATCAGGTCGTACGCCATGGGGTCGATGTCGGTGATGCGGAGGCTGTAGGCGACCAGCGACCCGGCGGCGGAGCCGCGCCCCGGCCCCACCGGCACGTGCGTCTCGCGCGCATGGCGGATGAAGTCCCAGACGATGAGGAAATACCCGGCGAAGCCCACGCGCCGGATGACGCCGATCTCCTTCTCGAGCCGCGCCTGGTAATCCGCCAGCGGGTAGCGCAAGCGGCCGGTGGCGGCCAGCGGCTCGAGCGCACGGCGGCGCTCGGCGAAGCCGTCGCGCACCACCTTCTCGAAGTACGACTCGAGCGTGAAGCCGGCCGGCACGGCGAAGTCGGGCAGGGAGCTGCCGCTCTCGAGCGTGAACGCGCACATCTCCGCGATCCGGACCGTGTTGGCCAGGGCCTCCGGGTGGTCGGGGAAGACGCGCGCCATCTCCTCGGGGGACTTCAGGTAGAACTCGGGGGTGTCGAAGCGCAGGCGCTCGGCGTCGTGCACCTTCTTCCCCGAGCCGATGCAGAGCAGCACGTCGTGCGCCTGATGGTCGTCGCGCCGCAGGTAATGGGCGTCGTTGGTGGCGGCCAGCGGCAGGCCGCTCTTCTCGTGCAGGCGCAGGAGCGCCTGGTTGACGCGCCGCTGCTCCTCGATGCCGTGATCCATCAGCTCGAGGTAGAAGCGGTCCCCGCCCAGGATCTCCGCGTACTGGTTCGCGGCCTGCAGGGCGGCGTCGTCCATGCCGTTCTTGAGGTGGCCGGCGATCTCGCCGGCCAGGCATCCCGAGAGGGCCACCAGGCCCCGGCTGTGCGCGGCCAGCGCGTCCTTGTCGATCCGCGGCCGGTGGTAGAAGCCCTCGGTGTACCCCAGCGACACGAGCTTCACGAGGTTGTGGTAGCCCACCTGGTCGGTGGCCAGCAGCGTGAGGTGGTGATAGGCCTCCTGGATCCCCCCGCCCGACTTCTCGTGCCGGCTGCCCGGGGCCACGTAGATCTCGCAGCCCAGGATCGGCTTGAGGCTCCGGGCCTGGCAGGCGTCGTGGAAGGCGACCGCCCCGAACATGTTGCCGTGGTCGGTGAGGGCCACGGCCTTCATGCCGAGCCTGGCCGCCTGCTCGACCAGCTCGTCGATGTGGCACGCTCCGTCGAGCAGCGAGTACTCGGAATGGAGGTGCAGGTGCACGAAGTCCGGCGGGCTTGCCATCGCCTACCTTTTCACCGCAGAGGCGCGGGCCGTCATTCCCATTCGATCGTGGAGGGGGGCTTCGAGGAGATGTCGTACACCACCCGGTTGATGCCGCGGACCTCGTTCACGATGCGGCTGGAGACGCGCGCGAGCAGATCGTGCGGCAGCCGGGCCCAGTCCGCGGTCATGCCGTCGGCGGACTCCACCGCGCGGATGGCCAGCACGTTCTGGTAGGTCCGGTCGTCGCCCATCACGCCGACCGAGCGCACGGGCAGCAGCACGCCGAACGACTGCCAGAGCGCGCGGTACAGACCCGCGGCCTTGATCTCCTTCACCAGGATGTCGTCGGCCTCGCGCAACAGCTCGAGGCGCGCGGGGGTGAGCGGCCCGAGCACGCGCACGGCCAGGCCGGGCCCGGGAAAGGGCTGGCGGTAGACGAACTCCTCGTCGAGCCCGAGCCGCAAGCCCACCGCCCGCACCTCGTCCTTGAACAGCTCGCGGAGCGGCTCGACCAGCGCGAAGCCCATCTTGCGGGGCAGGCCGCCCACGTTGTGGTGGCTCTTGATCACGACGGAGGGACCGCGCACCGAGGTGGACTCGATGACGTCCGGGTAGAGCGTCCCCTGGGCCAGGAAACGCGCGCGCTCCCGGCGCGCCGCCCGGCGCGCCGCCGCCTCGAAGACGGTGATGAACTCGCGGCCGATGATCTTCCGCTTGCGCTCGGGGTCGCTCACCCCGCGCAGCTTCGACAGGAAGCGCCGCGAGGCGTTCACGGAGACGACCTTCAGCTCGAGCCGGTCCGCGAACCGCTTGCGCACCTGCGCTCCCTCGTCCTTGCGGAGCAGGCCGTTGTCGACGAAGACGCAGGTCAGCCGGTCGCCGATGGCCTCCTTGACCAGGAGCGCGGCCACCGCCGAATCCACCCCGCCGGAGAGCGCGCAGAGGACGCGGCCCTCCGGGCCCACGGTCCGGCGGATGCGCGCCACCGCGTCCTCCACGAACGACGCCGCGTTCCAGTCGCGCCGGCAGCCGCACGCGTCGAGGAAGTTGGCCAGCACCACGCTGCCCTGCTCCGTGTGCTTGACCTCGGGATGGAACAGGATGCCGAAGAGGCGCCGCTTCGCCTGTTCCATGGCCGCGACCGGGTTGGTGTCGCTCGAGCCGATGACGGTGAAGCCGTCCGGCGCCCGCACGATGGAGTCGCCGTGGCTCATCCAGACCTTGACCCGGGCCGGGAGCCCCTGCAGCAGCCGTGAGCCGTTCCTGGGCTCGAACACCGCGTGGCCGTATTCGCTGCCTCCGGCGCGCCGGACGTCCCCGCCCAGCACGTGGCTCATGAGCTGCATGCCGTAGCAGATGCCCAGCACCGGCACCCCGAGGTCGAAGATGCGCGGGTCGCACCGGGGGGCGCCCTTGGCGTAGACGCTGGTCGGGCCACCGGAAAGGACGACGCCCTTGGCGCCGCGCGCCCGCAGCGCCGCCGCCGTGGTACGCGGGGGGAGGATCTCGGAATAGACCTGCAGCTCGCGCAGCCGCCGTGCGATCAGCTGGGTGTACTGCGACCCGAAGTCCAGAATCGCAACGGTATCCCGCTCCATGTGTGCGGACGATTATAGCCGCGGGGTTGACAGGGCGGGACTGGGGCCGCATCCCCGATAACGCCAAACGGCGCGCCGGCCCGCTCGGGGCCGGCGCCACGATCTGGGTGCCTCCTACTGGCCGGCGGCTCCGCCGGTCCGGGTGATCATGACCCCGGGTGCTATAGTCAGCGGCTTGCGCGGAAGAGGCCCGATCCTGTGGTGTGCCCTCACGGCGGCGTGCGGGCGGACGGCTCCGCCGCCTCCGCCCCCGCTCTTTCCCCTCGCGAATGCCTGGATGGCCTCGCTCGAACATCCCGTCGAGGGGCCGCTCGCGGTCTCCGGCCCGCGAGTGGTCGTGCACACGCGCGACGGGGCGGTCCAGGCCTTCGCCGCCGCCGACGGCCGGGCGCTCTGGCGCACGCCCGCCACCCCCGGCCTCCTGGGGGCCGGCGACGCCGTGGTGGTGCTCCGCCACCGGGATGGCGCCGTGCAGGCGTTCGCCCCGGACACGGGCGGTGAGCGCTGGCGTGTGGCGACCGGGATCGAGGGCGATCTGCCGCCGGTGGTCGAGGGTGCCCGCGTGCTCCTGGCCGGCCGCGGCGCCGCCGTCCTCGATGCCGCGTCCGGCAAGGTCGTGTGGTCGGTGACGGGCACCGCGACGGCGACCTCTTCGCCGGCGCTGGTGGGACCGTGCCTGCTCCTCGGCGAGGGCGACACGCTGCGCTGCCGCGACGCGGTCAGCGGCCGCTCGTCGTGGGAGTACGAGGCACGTGGCGCCATCTCCAGCCCCCCGGCGGCGGACGGCCAGGGGCGGATCTTCTTCGGAACGGGCGGGCGCGAGTTCCTGGCCCTCGACCTCGACGGCGACCGCAAGTGGCGTTGGAGGGTCGGCGCCGACGTGCCCTTCCCCGCCGTGGTCTTTCGGGGCCTGGTCATCTTCGCCACCCACGAGAACGTGGTCTACGGCCTCAAGCGCGGGGGAGGGAACATGGTCTGGCGCGCGGGGCTCCCGTCCCGCCCGCTCGCCCCCCCCGTGCTCGTGGGGCAGGACGTGCTGGTGGCCTGCTACGGCGGCCGGCCCGAGGAGAACGTCCTCGTCGGCTACGACGCGCTCACGGGCGAGCGCCTGGGCGACCTCCTGACGCCGGGCGAGCTGGCGGCGTCGCCCGTGGCCGCCGCCGGGCGGCTTTTCCTGCCCCTGCGCGACCGCCGCGTCGTCGCCCTGCGCCTGCCCGTTCCCTCCACGCCCGCGCCCGTTCCTTGACATCCCGCAGGTCGCTTGCCAGACTAGCTTTCCGCACACCGACAACCTTTTTTCCTGAGGAGACTCACGCGATGTCCTTCCGAAAGGCAGTCACCCTGTTCGCGCTGGCCGCGATTCCCACGGCCTGCGGCGGCGGCGGCGAGCAGGCCGCACCTCCGGCCACGACGGCCGCGGCGCCGGTCGCTCCGGCAGCGGGCACCACGGGCGACGGCACGCTCTCCGGCAAGATCACCTTCGCGGGCACCGCGCCCGCGCCGGAGAGGGTCAAGGTCGCCGCCGATCCGAAGTGCCAGTCCATGCATCCGCAGGGCCTGGAGAAGCAGACGGTGCAGGTGAAGGAAGGCGGGCTGGCGCACGTCTTCGTCTGGGTGAAGAACGCACCGGGCGGGCAGCCCGCTCCCGCCGAGGCCGTCACCCTCGACCAGCTGGGCTGCGAGTACCACCCGCACGTGGTCGGGGTGCGCACGGGTCAGCCGATCAAGATCACGAACAGCGACGACACGCTCCACAACGTCCACCCCCGTCCGACCGTGAACGCCGAGTTCAACATCGGACAGCCCCGCAAGGGCATGGAGTCGACCAAGTCGTTCGACAAGCAGGAGATCATGATCCCCGTGGGCTGCGACGTGCACCCGTGGATGCGCTCCTACATCTCCGTGGTGGACCATCCCTTCTTCGCCGTGACCAAGGACGACGGCACGTACGAGATCAAGGGCCTCCCCGCCGGCGAATACGAGGTGGAGGCGTTCCACGAGAAGCTCAAGACGCAGACGCAGACGGTCACGGTCAAGGACGGCGACAACACACTCGACTTCGCCTACCAGGGGACGTAGCGCTCGCATGACGCCGCGGGCCGCGATGCGGGACACCCTTTCGCGGGAGCGCGGGGAGCCGGGGGGGCGCGTCCACCGCGCCCTCCCTTTTCCTCGAGCCCGGCACTGGTGGTCGGTCGCCACCTGTGCGTCCACGCTCGTCCTCATCTTCATCGGCGGGCTGGTGACCAGCACCGGCTCCGGACTGGCCGTGCCCGACTGGCCGCTCTCGTACGGGATGCTGATGCCGCCGATGGTCGGCGGCGTCTTCTACGAGCACGGCCACCGCATGGCGGCCACGTTCGTGGGGCTGCTCACGCTCGTCCTGGCGGTGTGGACCGCGCGCCGCGAGCCGCGCGCCGGCGTGCGCAAGCTGGCCTGGGGCGCCCTCGCCGCCGTCGTCGTGCAGGGACTGCTCGGCGGCCTCACGGTCATCTTCCTGCTGCCCACCTCCGTGTCGGTCCTGCACGCGTGCCTGGCCCAGGCGTTCTTCTGCCTGACCATCGCGCTCGCGCTGGCCACCTCGCGCGAGTGGATCGAGGCCGGTCCGCCCGCGGAGGACGTCGCCTCGGTGCGCACGGCGGCGGGCCTGGCCACCACGGTCGTGTTCGCGCAGCTCCTCCTGGGGGCGCTCATGCGGCACACGGGTGCCGGGCTGGCCATCTCCGATTTCCCCCTGGCCCTGGGCCGCGTGGTGCCCCCGCTCGATTCCGCCCCGGTGACGCTCCACTTCCTGCACCGGGTGGGCGCCGTGGCGGTGGTGGCGGCGGCCCTCTGGCTGGCGCGGCAGGCGCGCCGGTCGCGCGATCGCCGGTTCAGCCGCCCGGCCACCCTCCTCCTCGTCCTGGTCGCGCTCCAGGTCGGTCTCGGCGCCGCCACCGTGCTCACCGGGAAGGCCGTCCTGCCCACCACCGCCCACGTCGCCACCGGCGCCGCGGTGCTCGGGCTCTCGTGGCTTTTGACCCTGCGGGCGCGCTTGCACCTGCGCCGGCCCCAGGCCATGGCCGTGCTCACGGCGCCCCTGCCCGACGCCGCTCCCACGCCTTGAAGCCCCGGCAGCGCCGTCCGTGAGCTCTTCCGCCCTGGCCGGCGGCCGCGGGGTGGCCGCCGATTACCTCGAGCTGAGCAAGCCCCGCATCACGCTGATGGTGACGCTGACGGCCCTGGTGGGCTACGTCCTCGGCGCGCGGGGGCCGATGGCCGCGCCCCACCTGGCGGCCACGCTCTTCGGCACCGCGCTCGTGGCCGCGGGCGCGAGCGCCCTCAACATGCTCCTGGAGCGGCGCAGCGACGCGCTCATGCTGCGCACGCGCGCGAGGCCGCTGCCTTCCGGGCGCCTGCGCCCGGCGGAAGCCCTGGCCTGTGGACTCGCGCTCACCTCCACGGGCCTGGCCGCGCTGGCCTGGCTGGCCGGGCCCCTGGCCGCGCTGGTGGCGCTCGCGACCTGGGCGAGCTACCTCTTCCTCTACACGCCGCTCAAGCCGCGGACCTCGCTCTGCACCGTGGTCGGCGCCTTCCCCGGCGCGCTGCCGCCGGTGATCGGCTGGGCGGCGGCGCGCGGCGCCCTCGAGCCGGGCGCCTTCGTCCTCTTCGCCATCCTGTTCCTGTGGCAGATCCCGCACTTCCTCGCCATCGCCTGGATCTACCGCGACGATTACGCGCGCGGCGGCCTGCCCATGTTGCCCGTGCTCGATCCCGACGGACGCATCACGGGCCGGCAGGCGGTGGCCAACACCCTGGCCCTGCTCGTGGTGAGCCTCACGCCCACGGCGGCGGGGCTGGCCGGCTCCCGCTACCTCGCGGGCGCGATCGTCCTCGGGCTCGCCTTCAGCGCGGTGGCGGTGTGGGCGGCCGCGGCGCGGACGCCGCGCGCGGCGCGGGCGCTCTTCCTCGCGTCCCTCGTATACCTGCCCGCGCTCTGCGCGTTCCTCCTCGCGGACCGTAGATAGATCGCGTCGCGACGTAGCGGTTGACGCCCGCCGCTGTCCTGGGCTAAGTTTCGGCGGACCCGCGACCCACACCATTTTTCTCGCGACCGGGTCGCGCCTGCGCCGCTTCGGCGGACTCGCGGCGCGCTGGACACACATCGGGCCAGGGAGGGCTCCTGATGGCCAAGGTTCAAGGCCTGCTGTTCGGGCTGGCGACGGTCGTGCTGGTGGTGGTCTCGGTCTTCTACTTCACGAAGGACTGGATGCCGCCCCTTCACTCGGACCGGGGGGCGATCGACCACGGCATCGCCCTGTCCCTGGCCGTCACCGGCGTCGTCTTCATCGTCACGAACCTGCTGCTGGCCTGGGTGAGCTTCCGCTATCAGGACCGGCCGGGCGCGGTGGCCTCGTATTGGCACGACCATGCCGGGCTCGAATGGAGCTGGACGGGCGTGACCGCGCTCATCCTGTTCTTCTTCCTCTTCGGCGCGCTGCGGCTCTGGGGGCAGATCGTCAACACGCCCCCGCCGGCGGACGCGCTCCTGGTCGAGGTGACGGGCCAGCAGTTCGCGTGGAACGTCCGCTACCCGGGTCCGGACGGCATGTTCGGCCGCACGGACGCGCGCCAGGCGACGCAGGAGAACCCCATCGGCCTGGACCGGGCCGACCCCGCGGCGGCCGACGACCTCCTGCTCCTCAATCAGCTCTACCTGCCGCAGGGCCGCGCGGTCGACGTCCGCCTCCGCTCCCTCGACGTGTTGCACAGCCTGTTCCTGCCCAACTTCCGCGTCAAGCAGGATGCCGTGCCCGGCATGACCGTGAGCACCTGGTTCGTGCCGAAGGACGCCGGCGACTTCGAGATCGCCTGCGCCGAGCACTGCGGGCTCGGGCACTACCGCATGCGCGGGCGCGTCCACGTCGTGCCGGCGGCCGATTTCGACCAGGCCCTCGCCGCGGCCGCCGCCCCGTAGCCGCATGATCCCTATTCCCCTTCCAGGAGAGCAGAATGGCCCACGCCGCTGAGGCCCAGGCCGGGGAAGCGCACGTCCACGCCCCCCAGGCCTTCATCTGGCGCTACGTCTTCAGCAAAGACCACAAGGTCATCGCCATCCAGTACTACGTCACCGCCATGTTCATGGCGCTGATCGCCGGCCTCCTGGCCATGCTGGTCCGGCTGCAGCTGGCGTGGCCCGAGCGCGACAACGCGTGGCTCGGGAACCTGCTGCCCATGGGCTTCCAGAGCGGGGTCATGAACCCCGAGTTCTACGCCATGCTCTTCACCATGCACGGCACCATCATGGTGTTCTTCGTGCTCTCCACCGCGCCCGTGAGCGGCTTCGGAAACCTGCTGATCCCGTTGCAGGCGGGCGCGCGCGACATGGCCTTCCCCTTCCTCAACGGCCTCTCGTTCTGGACCTTCCTGTGCGGCTGCGTGGTGATCCTCAGCTCGTTCTTCGTGGCCTCGGGCGCGGCGGCGGCCGGCTGGACCTCGTACCCGCCGCTCTCCGCCCTGAAGGGGGCCATCCCCGGCTCCGACATGGGCCAGACCCTCTGGATCGTCGCCATGGTGTTCTTCATCGCCTCGTTCACCATGGGGGGGCTCAACTTCGTCACCACGATCCTGAACCTCCGCGCCAAGGGCCTCACCATGTTCCGCATGCCGCTGACCATGTGGTCGATGTTCCTGGTGGCGATCCTGGGCCTGCTGGCCTTCCCCGCGCTCACCGCCGCCTCGCTCCTGCTCGTCTTCGACCGCCACTTCGGCACGAGCTTCTTCCTGCCCGCGGGGCTGGTCCTGAACAACGTTCCGCTCATGGGCCCCGACGGGGCGTTCCTGCACCAGGGCGGCTCTCCCCTGCTCTGGCAGCACCTCTTCTGGTTCCTCGGCCACCCCGAGGTGTACATCCTGATGCTGCCGGCGCTCGGCTTCACCTCGGACATCATCGCGACCTTCGCCCGCAAGCCGATCTTCGGCTACCGGAGCATGGTCCTGGCCATGGTGGCCATCGCCGGGCTGAGCTTCGTGGTCTGGGGCCATCACATGTTCGTGAGCGGCATGAGCCCCTATCTCGGCATGGCCTTCGCGGTGGGCACCATCCTCATCGCGGTGCCCTCGGCGGTGAAGGTGTTCAACTGGCTGGCCACCCTCTACCGCTCCCGTATCCGCTTCACCACGGCCATGCTCTGGGCGCTCGGCGTCGTCTCGCTGTTCATCAGCGGCGGGCTCTCCGGGATCCTGCTCGGCCAGGGCGCCCTCGACATCCACCTGCACGACACCATGTTCGTGGTGGCCCACTTCCACCTGATCATGGCCGGCGCCGCGCTGTTCGGCGTCTTCGGGGCCACGGCCTACTGGTTCCCGAAGATGTTCGGGCGCCTCATGAACGAGCCGCTCGGCAAGGCGCACTTCTGGTTCACCTTCGTCACCTATTACGGCACGTTCTTCCCCATGCACTACATCGGGATCGCGGGCCACCTGCGGCGGATCTACGACCCCTACCAATACGAGTTCCTGGCGCCGCTCAAGGGCATCAACGAGTTCATCACGGTGAGCGCGTTCATCCTGGGCCTCTCGCAGATCCTGTTCTTCGTGAACTTCTTCTGGAGCGCGTTCAAGGGGAAGAAGGCGGGCGAGAACCCCTGGGACGCCAACGGGCTGGAGTGGACGACGTCCTCGCCCCCGCCCCACGGCAACTGGCCGGGCGCCATCCCGGTCGTGCACCGCTGGCCCTACGAATACAGCAACCCCGCGGCGCCGCGCGACCACGTGATGCAGCACGAGCCGCCCTTCGCCGGGGAGCCCCGGCACTGAGCCGCGAGGCCCCTCCCCTCCCCATGCCCGGGGAGATCCTGGAGAAGGCGCGCGCCCACGCCGGCGGCCCGCGCGGGCCGGTGGGCTCGTGGGGGGGCGGCGGGTCCGCAGGTCCGGACGGCGGGATCGCGGCCGATCCCAGGCGCCTGGGCCTGTGGCTCTTCCTCGGCACCGTCACCATGCTCTTCGTGGGGTTTACCAGCGCGTACCTGGTGCGCCGCGCCTCGGCCGACTGGCGGCCGCTGGCGATTCCCGCGCTCCTGTGGTGGAACACGGCGGCCATCGTGGCCAGCAGCGGCGCGCTCGAGGTCGCGCGACGCCGCCTGCGCGGCTGGGCGCCGGTCGGGGCGGTGCCCTGGGTCTTCGCCACCGGCATTCTGGGCGTGCTCTTCGCCGTGGGGCAGGTCCTGGCCTGGCGCGCCCTGGCCGCCCGCGGGTTCTATCTGGAGACGAGCCCGCACAACTCGTTCTTCTACGTGCTCACGGGCACGCACCTCGTGCACCTGGCGGGGGGGCTGGTCTGGTTCGGCGTCGTCCTCTCGCGCGTGCGGCGCCTGGCCTACGTGCCCGGAGAGGACGGCCTGGGGCTGTTCGCCACGTATTGGCACTTCCTGGCCGGACTCTGGCTCTACCTTCTGGTCCTTCTCTTCGTCGTCTAGGCGGAGGTCAACGCATGCACGGCACGGACGCCGCGATCCTGGAGGCGGGTTGGGGAGGAGGCGCCGCCCCGTTCGGCGCGAGCTGGCAGAAGACGATGATGTGGATCTTCATCGTCACCGACGCCCTGCTCTTCTCCGGCCTGCTCTGCGGCTACGCCTTCCTGCGCGGGGCCAGCACCGTACCCTGGCCGCGGCAGCCCGAGGTCTTCAGCATCCCGTTCATCGCGCTGATGACCTTCATCCTGATCACCTCGAGCGTGTTCATGGCCATCGCGGTGACGGCCGCGAAGCTGGGCGACGGCAAGAAGGCGCTGCTCAACCTGATCCTCACCATCGTGGGCGGGGCCGCCTTCCTCGCCTGCCAGGCCATCGAGTGGTCGCACTTCATCGCTGACGGGGCGCGGCTCACCCACAACCCCTGGGGACCGCCCCAGTTCTCGCAGGCGTTCTTCATCCTGACCGGGTTCCACGGCTCGCACGTCCTCTCCGGCCTCGTCATCCTGATCGTCACGGCCATCCGCACCGGTCTGGGCAAGACACCCCCCCAGGGCATCGAGATGGCCGGGCTCTACTGGCACTTCGTGGACCTCGTCTGGGTGTTCATCTTCACGCTGTTCTACCTGCTGTAGCCTGGGTGTGGAGGAAGCGATGAGCGAGGCCGCGCACGGCAAGAGTCCCTACCGGGCCTACTGGATCAGCTGGGCCATCCTGCTCACCATCACCGTGGGCATGCTCCTGGCGGAGAGCCTCCACATGCCCCGCCTGGTCCTGGTGCTCTTCCTGCTCTCCTTCATGATGGTGAAGGCGGTGATGATCGGCGCCAACTTCATGCACCTGCGCTACGAGAAGCGGAACCTCGGCTTCATGGTGGCCGCGGGCATCCTGGTCACGTCCCTGATCCTCTACGCCTTCGTGTCCCAGGAGAGCGCCCACGTCCTCTCCCACACGGTGCGGTAGCGCACGCCGATGCACGCCGGCTCGACCACGGAGTCCACGGCGCGGTCGCGGAAGCGATGGGCCCTCGTGGCGGCCGCGGCCCTGGCCTGGGCGCTCCTCCCCGCGCCCGCCCTCGCCCAGTGCGCCATGTGCAAGGCGGCGCTGGAGGGCTCGACCGACGGGATCGGCGCCCAGTTCAACCGCGCCATCCTGGTCATGCTGGCCGGGCCCTACCTGGTGATGGGCATCTTCGCCGCGGCGCTCTTTGGTGAGCGCCTGCGCGCGCGCGGCCGGGCGCTTCTCGCGCACCTGAGGCGCATCGCCGGGTCCGGCCTCCGTCGTTGACGGCCGCCCCGTCCCCGCGGCCCGAACACCGCTCGCGCGCCCGCACGTGGGCCTGGGGCGTGCTCGCCGCCGCCGCCGCCCTCCTGACCCTCGTGGCGTTCGCCCGCGCGCTTCTCCGCCACGACGCGCCGCCGGTCATCGCCCAGTTGCCCGCCTTCTCGCTCGTGGACAGCGGCGGCCGCGCCGTCACCGCGGATGACCTGCGGGGGAAGGCGTGGGTGGCGGACTTCATCTTCACGCGCTGCGGCGGCGCCTGTCCCACCCTGACGGCGCGCATGGCCGCCTTGCGGCGGGACATGCCCCCGGACGTGGCGTTCGTCTCCATCACCGTGGACCCCGCCCACGACACGCCCGAGGTCCTCGCGGCCTACGCCCGCCGCGCGGGAGCGGAGTCGAACTGGCTCTTCCTCACCGGAGAGCGGGACGCGCTCTACCGGCTCGCGCTCGAGGGCTTCAAGCTGGGCGTGGAGGAGGTCCCCCCCGAGCGGCAGGCCGCGGGCGACGGGCCCTTCCTGCACAGCTCGCACTTCGTCCTCGTGGACGGCCGCGGCCGCGTGCGCGGCTATTACGACAGCACCGAAGAAGAGGCCCGGCAACGGCTCCGCCGCGACCTCCAGGCGGTGCGCAAGGAGCGCGCGTGAACCGCCGGACCGGCCGTTGACCGTCCGCGACCTGCCCGCCCTGAACGCGCTCCTCAACGCGACGAGCGCGGTCCTCCTCTTCGCGGGCTGGCGCCTGATCCGCCGTGGGCGGCGGGAAGCGCACCGGCGCGCCATGCTGGCCGCGGTCGGGTGCTCCACGCTGTTCCTGGCCTCGTACCTCGTCTATCACGCCCAGGTCGGGTCGGTCCGTTTCCAGGGGCAGGGGCCCCTCCGCACGGTCTACTTCACGATCCTGATCACGCACACCATCCTGGCCACCGCGATCGTCCCCCTGGTCCTCCTCACGCTCGTGCGCGCGCTGCAGGAACGCTTCGACCGCCACCGGCGCCTGGCCCGCATCACCCTTCCGCTGTGGGGCTACGTCTCCGTCACCGGCGTGGTCATCTACGTGATGCTCTACCGGCTCTGACCGGGAGCCAGCGACTGCGAGCCGTCCTCTCCGATGGTCCCCTGACACGTCGGGAGGACGAGGCCGTCGGCGCAAGTCGTTGTCAATCAGTGCCGTGCGGCGGGCATCCGTCGTGCACACGCGTTTGACGGAGTGTCAGTCGGCGTCTACGATCACACCAGGACGGCGGGACGAGCGGCGCCGAGGTCGTCGGCCTGCGCCGTCCTTCTTGTGGCATGGGCAGCGGTCGCTCCGGCCCAGCCGGTGGAGCCATCCCTTTGGTCGCGGCTGCAGCGGATCGAGACGGCCTTCCGCAGCGGCGACGCCCAGGCCCTTCGGGCGCTGCTGCCGGGAGAAGCCAAGGTGCGCGTGGACCTGCGCCTTCTCACGGACGGTTCGCGGTCGTACGGGCCGGGACAGCTCGAAGTGGTGTTCCGCGAGGTCTTCGCGGCGCACGAGGCGAGCGACCTCGTCTTTCGGCCCGAGGACGTGAAGGTGCCGGCGGCGGACACCGCCTTCGCGCGCGCGCGCTGGACGCGGACGCCGCCCGGCGCGGCGCCGGCCGTGGAGTTCGTCACCTTCACCCTGCGCGCCCAGGACGGCGACTGGCGCATCCACGAGATCCTCTGCTCGCGGTGACGTGCTGAGGCTCGGGGCCGGGGCCACGGGGGCGGCCGCCGCCTGGGGCCCGCTCCTCGCCGTGGGCCTCGTGGTGGCCGACGCGGCGGCGGCGGCGCCCGGTCCGCCCTGGGCCCTCCTCGCCGCCTTCGGGCTGCTCGCCGCGGCCTGGCGGGGCGCGCCGCGACGCGTGCTCGTGCCGGCCGCGGGCGTGCTGCTGCTCGCCGCGGGCGCCCGGCTGCACGTCCACGTCGAGGCGCGGGACTGGGTGGCCCGTTCGCAGCGACGCATCGACGACCGCCTGTCGAGAATCGAAGCCCGCCAGCGCGCGCTCGTCGGCGAGCTGCAGGCCCTGGCGGGGAGCATCGCGGCCCATCCCCACGCGGAACGCGCGCTGGCCGGCGACGAGGCCGCTCTGGCCACGGTCTTCCGCGACCTCGAGACCACCCGAGAGGCCACCGCCGAGCGCCCGGCGCTGGCGCTCCACGCTTTGCGGCCGCTCACCACCGTCGCCTGGGCCGGACGCATCGGCGATCCCGCCGTGTTCGAGGGCCTCGTCGGCGGCGGGGCCGACGTGTTCGTCCTCGAAGGGAGCGTGTCCACCACGCTCGTCGCAACCGTCCCGGCCGGCGGCGCGGAGGGGCGGCCGCGCGGTTTCGCCACCGCCAGCCTGCCCGTGCAGGTGCGCCGCAACATCGGCAACCAGTTCCTGCGCGACTTCGACCTCCTGACCGCCTCCACCGGCCGCGTCGAGGTGCGTTACGTGGACGCGCGCGAGCAAGGCGGCGCCCCGCCCCCGTTCCCGCCGCTCGACCCCGCCCTCGTGGCGCGCGAAGGCACGCTCCACGCCCCGGACGGGGCGGTGCTGGCGGCGGTGCGGGTCACGGCGCCTTCGCTGCCCGAGGTGCGCCGCGAGGTCCGCGCGCGCTACGACCGCATCCTCTTCCTGCTCGTCGCCCTGACGCTGGTCCTGTGGGCGGTGGAGGCGCGCCGCGAGCAGGCCACCTCCCTCCCGCGCTGGGCGGGGGTGGTCAGCACCCTGCGACTCGTGCTCCTCGCGCTCGGCACACCCTTGCTTCCCCAGGATTCCCCCCTGGTCTCCCCCGACGTCTACGCGTCCACGGCGCTCGGGCCGCTCCTGCGCAGCCCGCTCGACCTGTTCCTCACGGCGGCGTGGGCCGCGGTCGTGGGCGTGGCCGTGCTGGAGGCCGCCACGCGGCACCCCCGACGGTCCTCCCTCGCGGGCTTCGCCGTGGCCGCCCCGGTGGCCGTGGCCCTGGTCGGCGGAGTGCTCGTGCTCCTGGCGGACGGCGTGGCGAACTCGTCGCTGGAACTGGAGGTGGTGCCGCTGTGGCCGCGCAGCCTGCCCCACCTCGTCATGCAGGCCGGTCTTCTCGTGATGCTGGCCGCGGGCCTCTTTCTTTCGGCCGCGGCGCTGGCGCTGGCGGGGCCGTTTCCGCCCTCGCCCGTCGCCACGGCCGGTCGCCTGGGAGCGCTGGCCCTGCTCATGGCCGGCGCGGAGCGTCTGTGGCCCCGCGGGTGGCCCGACCTGCCCTTGCTGCCGGCGCTGGCTCTCACCCTCGCCGCCGGCGGGATCGCGGCCACGGCGGCGCGCTGGCGGGGCGGGATCGAGCGCGCCCGGTCCGGGGCCCACGCCGCGCTCGCCGCCGCGGCGGTGACCGCGCTCGCGCTCGCCCTCTATCCGAGCCTCGTGCATTTCGCCGAGGCGTTCACCCGCGCCCAGATCGAGACCGACCACGCCCCCGAGGTGCTCCGCCAGCCGCTGTGGCGCGATTACGTGCTCACGGACACGATGCGGCGGATCGACTCATTGCGCGTGCTGGAGGAGCCCCCGCCGGGACCGCGGCCGGCCGGCGTCGAGGAGCTCGCCTTCGCCGTCTGGTCGGCCACGGACCTGGCCGCCTACGGATTCTCCTCGGCGGTCGAGGTCCAGGACGCCTCCGGGACCGTCATCAGCCGTTTCGCGCTCAACCTGCCCTCCATCACGGGTGGCTCGGACGCGCTTCCCGGCTCCGATCGCTGGGAGGTCTCGCGGGAGACGGGGCGTCTGGCCAGCGAGCAGTTCGGCATGCTGCACGCGCGGCGCGCCCTCTCCTACCACGGCGACCTGCACGGGGCCATCCACCTCTACGTGAAGGAGGACTTCTGGAACCTGCCGTTCGTGCGGGCGCGCGATCCCTACTCGGTGCTGTTCCGGACCGCCTCGCGCGCGGCGGCCCGCGAACGGCCCGTCGCGCTCGTCAGCTATCACGACTCGCGCGAGGTGGCCTTCACCACGGTGGACCGGCCCCCCGCCCTGGACCCGGCGCTGGCGGCGGGGCTTCGCTCCGGGGGCCGCGGCCGCTGGACGACCCTCGAGCTGGACAACCGCTGGCACCGCGCCTACGTGTTCGCCGGCCCGAACTCGATCCACGTCCTGGCCTACCCGCTGCTGACGCCCTCGCGCTACGCGGCCGACCTCGTGGAGGCCGCCGCCGGGTTCGCCCTGCTCGCGCTCCTGGGGCTGGTGCTCGTGGTCGCCGTGCGCAGCGTGCTCGGCCGCGACTCGCTCTCCGTGCGCTCGCTGGTGGCCACCGTGCGGCACCGCTTCGCCCTGCGGCTCTTCGTGGCCTTCATCCTGCTCGCCTTCGTGCCCGTGGCCGTCCTGCAGGTGCTCGTGCGCAACTTCCTCGAGGACCGCCTGCGGCGGGAGTTCGAGGCGCAGGCGCTGGAGCGCGCGGCCATCGCGCGCAAGGGGGTGGAGGACTATGCCTTCTTCCAGCGCGAGGAGTCCAGCGCGGGAGCGCCGGTCTCGGACGAGGCCCTGGTCTGGCTGGCCAGCGTCATCCGCAACGACCTCGACGTCTTCGAGCGCGGCCGCCTCCTCGCCTCGAGCAAGCGCGAGCTGTACGCCTCGGGCCTGCTCGCCCCCCGCGTTTCGGGCGCGGTTTACCGCGCGGTGGTGCTGGAGCGCGAACCGTCCTGGCTGCGCGCGGAGCGCATTGGCGACTTCTCCTTCACGGTGGCCTCCGTCCCCCTCCGCATCGAAGGCTCGGAGTCCGGCGTGCTCTCGCTGCCCCTCGCCCTGCGGCAGCGCGAGGTGCAGGCCGCGGTGGAGGACCTCGACCGCAGCGTGCGCCTGGCCGCGGTCGTCTTCATGGTGCTGGCCGCCGCGCTCGCCCAGTCGGTGGCCCGGCGCATCTCCGGGCCGATCAGCGCCCTCACGCGCGCCACCCGCCGCGTGGCCCAGGGGGACCTGGCCGCGCGGGTCGAGCCCACCACCCAGGACGAGCTGCGACGGCTGGTCGAGTCGTTCAACCAGATGGCCCACGACCTCGACCGCCAGCGCCGCGACCTCGAGCGCAGCAACCGCCTGGCCGCCTGGGCGGAGATGGCGCGCCAGGTGGCCCACGAGGTGAAGAACCCGCTCACGCCCATCCAGCTCTCCGCCGAGCACCTGCGCCGCGTGTACCGCGACTCCAGCGTCGATTTCGGGCCCACCCTCGAGGCCTGCACGGACGCCATCCTGAAGCAGGTGCGCGCGCTCCGGGAGCTGGTCACGGAGTTCTCCGCCTTCGCCCGCCCTCCCGCGGCCGTGCTCGAGACGCAGGACCCCGCCGCGCTGCTGCGCGAGCTGCTCCGCCCCTACGAGGCCGGACTGCCGCCCGCGGTGCAGCTGCGCTTCGAGGCGGACGCGCACGTGCCGCGCGTCCTGGCCGACAAGCGCCTGCTCGAGCGCGCCGTGCTCAACCTGGTGGAGAACGCCCTGCAGGCCGTGGGCGAGCAGGGGCGCATCACGATCCGGCTGCGCCGCCCCGACGACGGACGGCTGCAGATCGAGGTGGAAGACTCGGGACCGGGTGTCGTCGCCGAGATCCGCGACCGCATCTTCGAGCCATTCTTCTCCACCAAGACGAGCGGCTCCGGCCTCGGCCTGGCCCTGGTCAAGCGCATCGCCGAAGACCACGGCGGCGGAGTCAGCCTGGAAGACGCCCCCACCGGCGGCACCCGCGCGGTGCTCTGGCTCCCCCTCGAAGCCCGCGGCGACGTCGCCTAGACCAGACCGGCGTCAGCCGATCTCTTGCGGGGGGTGGTTCTGCTTCTTCCCGGGCTTGTGGTGCTCCTTGACGTTCTTGCGGACGATCGGGCTGTCGATCGCCTTCGGCAGCCGCTTGCTGGGGACCCAGCGGTCGGCTTGAGCCGCGCTGGCGCCGAAGATCAGGAGCAGGGCCACGGCGACGCTGACACGCTTCATTCGCGCCTCCCGGACGCCACTTGACTGGAAGTGGCGAGAAGTTACTTGAGATCCTACTCCCGCGGGCGTCCGGGCGCAAGCGCGGCGTCGAAGGCGACGCCGCACCGCCGGAAGGCGTCGAGCACCACCTCGAGCGCCTGGGGGGGTATGTCGTAGCCGGGAAGCTCCTCCGGCCGGACCAGCGCCACCGCTTCCGCGTCGGTGCCCGCCCGGGGCGTCCCCGAGACGTACGCGCACAGGTAGTCGACGATCACGTAGTGGTAACGAAGGTGCCCGTCCTCCCGCAAGATGCGGTCGAACACGAGCACCACCTCCCCGGGGCGCACGGTCACCCCCGTTTCCTCGCGCACCTCGCGCACGAGCGCGTCGTGCAGCGTCTCCCCTGCCTCCACCGTGCCGCCGGGAATGACCCAGCGGCCGCGCAGCGGCTCCTTGCCGCGCCGGATGAGGAGGGCCCGGCCCTCGTGGATCACGACCGCGCCCACCCCGACCCGCGGGCCCTCGGCGTACGCCGGCCCGCTCACGCCGTGAAGGACGTCTCCTGGGCGTCGGCGGGTACGGCGGCCGGCTCGCGCCGCCGCCGGCCGAGGTTGACCACGTCGAGGACGGGAGCGGAGAGCCAATACGCCGTGGCCAGGGCCAGCAGCACCACCCGCGGCTCGAGGGCCACGAGCAGGAAGAGGAGCGCGATGCCGAGGACGGTGATGTAGCTCCGGCGGCTGCGCAGGTCGAGCTTCTTGAACGACCGGTAGCGGAAGGTGCTCACCATCAGGAAGGACCAGACGGTCATCAGCGCCACCGCCACCGCGGCCTCGGCGCGGGAGGTGATCGGCTCCGGCATGAAGAGCACCCAGGCCGCCACCTGGGCGGCCGCGGCGGGTATGGGCAGGCCCACGAAGAACCGGCTGTCCACCACGTGGCGCTGCACGTTGAAGCGGGCCAGGCGCAAGGCCCCGCAGACCACGAACAGGAAAGCGGCCAGCCAGCCCACGCGCTCGATGGAGCCGAAGGCCCACGCGTAGGCCAGCACCGCCGGGGCCACGCCGAACGAGATCACGTCGGCCAGGCTGTCCAGCTCTCCGCCGAACTCGCTGGTGGTGCCGGTCAGGCGGGCGATGTAGCCGTCGAGCAGGTCGAGCACGATGGCCCAGCCGATCAGCGGCGCCGCCTCCTCGTACCGGCCGTGCAGCGTCTTGATCACGGCCCAGAAGCCGAGGAAGAGGTTCCCGGTGGTGAACAGGCTCGGCAGGATGGCCACGCCGCGGCGAAACCGCACGGGCCGGCGGCGGGTGCCATCGGGCGCGCTGGGGTCGGCGGGGGTAGGCATGCGCTCCTCGGGGCGGGTCTCGCCCGGCTGTAGAGGAAAGGGCGGGCGGAGGGCCCCGCGGACCCTCCGCCACGCGAAGGTCCCGGCTACGGGTGCGCGGCTCCGACCCGGGCCTGGCGGGCGATGGCCTCCATACGGTCCTTCACGTGGAGCTTCTTCTTCTTGAGGGTCGTCTCCTCGAGCTGTTCCTCGTCGCTCAGGACGACCTTGTCGCTCAAGCGCTGCAAGCGGTTCTCGTATTCATGATGCTGCTCTTCCAGCCGGCGGTATTCCTCGTTGTCACCAAGCGCACCGTTGAGCACCGGATTCTGGGACATCGGGACCTCCCTGATCGCTGACATGAAGGTTGGCGAAAATGCCTGCGGACGCGAGGTTGGAGGAGGGAACCCTCCACGGCTGGGACCTTAACACGCGCCCCGGCCCCCTTTCAATCATAGATCGTCCTTCTCCAGGACGAGCGCATCCTCCGTCGGATGCTGGTAGTAGCGGCGGCGGAGCGAAACCGTGCGAAAGCCCAGCGATCCGTACAGCGCGAGCGCGGGCGCGTTGGTGGGGCGCACCTCCAGGAAGGCCCGGCGGGCACCCCGCCGCCGCCCCCAGTCGAGAGCCAGCTCCATCAGCCGCCGGCCCAGTCCGTGGCGGCGGTGGCCGGGCTCGACGGCCAGGTTGTGCACGTGCATCTCGTCGGCCACGGCCTGGACGACCGAATAGGCCCGAATGCCGCGGGCGGCATCGGAGGCGTCGAACGGAGCGCGCAGCAGCAGGATCCGGCTTCGGGGCGCGTTGCGCAGGGCGTCGCGGAAGTGGCGCACGGACCAGGGATGGCTGAAGCACTGGCGCTCGATGTCCACGATCGCCGGCAGATCCTCCGCGGTCGCGGCCTCGAGCCAGAGCCCCTCGTCCGTGTCGCGCCGGCGGGCCCGGTCCGGGATCATGGTCCCGGCGGGCGGATGTGGGCTTCGCGCAGGTAGTGCGGGCGCAGCGCCTCGGGCGGGACGCCCTCGCCCGCCTCGAGCCGCGGCTCCGCGAGGAGTCCCAGCGTGCCGGCGAGGAACAGGCTGCGCCGCGGAAAGCGGGCCTGGGGCCGCCGCTCGAGGACGAGGCTGCGATGGCGGCGGGCGCCCTCTCCGATGAAGGCCACCGGCCCGTCCGGCACGCGCGCGAGGAACGCCTCGGGCGGCTCGACCGCGGGGGGCGACACCGGATGCGCGCCGGCGTCGTAGAGCGCGCCGAAGACCTCGCCCCGATACGCCTCGCCCATGACCGCCAGCACCGGCGCCTCCTCCACGATCCGAGCCGCCATCACGTCGAGGGCGGACATCGCGAGGCAGGGCCGCCCCGACGCCAGGGCCAGCCCCTGCACGGTGGCAATCCCCACGCGCAGGCCGGTGAACGCGCCGGGGCCGGCGGTCACGGCGTATCCCTGCACGGCTCCGGGAGCGAGTCCGAGGCTCTCGAGCAGGAAGGCGGCGGCGGGGAGCAGGCGGCGCGAGTGGGTGTCCACCGCGCGCAGGCGCAGCTCGGCGCGCACGGACCCCGACTCCACCACGGCCACGCTTTCCCGCTCGGTGGACGTATCGACGGCGAGGATGAGCAATTGCCTCCCGGCTCGGGCGTTCGGTGCGCGCAGCGGTCGCGCACCGCGTTCCGGGAAACGCTGCCCGCACCCGGATTATACTTTCCGGCCGCTTCCCCATGACCCTCGCGCCCGCCCTCCAGACTCCGGCCATGCAGCAGTACCACCGCATGAAGGTGGAGCACCCGGACGCCCTCCTCTTCTTCCGCATGGGCGACTTCTACGAGCTGTTCTTCGAGGACGCGGTGGTGGCGGCGCGCGCTCTCGACATCGCCCTCACCTCGCGGTCCAAAGACAAGGACGGCGCGCCCATCCCCATGTGCGGCGTCCCCCACCACGCGGTGAGCGCCTACATAGGACGGCTCGTGAGGCAGGGCTTCCGGGTGGCGCTGGGCGAGCAGGTGGAGGACCCGCGCACGGCCAAGGGCGTGGTCAAGCGCGAGGTGGTCCGCGTGGTCACGCCCGGCACCACCCTCGACAGCGCGGCCCTGGACGCGGGCGAGAACGCGTTCGTGCTGGCCCTGGCGCCGGGCGAGTCGGCCCTCGGCGCGGCCTGGCTCGACGCCACCACGGGCGAGTTCTTCGTGGCCGAGTGGGAGGGAGGGACGCGGTGGGAGCGGCTGCGCGACGAGCTCGGCGCCACGCGGCCGCGCGAGCTGCTCCTGCCCCGCGCCGCGGAGATGCCGTCCTGGCTCGCCGACGCGGCGCAGCCGGAAGGCGCCCTCCCGCGCGCGGAGCTGGACGCTTCCCTCTTCGAGCCACGGGCGGCGCGGCGCGACCTGCTCGCGCACTTCGGCGTGCTCAACCTCGAGGCCTTCGGCTGCGAGGCGCTGCCGCGGGCGGTGGTGGCGGCCGGGGTCGCGCTGCGCTACGTGCGCGACACCCAGAAGCGCGACCTCGTCCACGTCACCGGCCTCCACACCCGGCACCAGGCCGACGCGCTCGTCATCGACGGCCTGACCCGGCGGAACCTGGAGCTGGTGGAGAGCCTGGCCGACGGAAGCCGGCGCGGCACCTTGCTCGACGTCCTCGACCTGACCGGCACGGCCATGGGCTCGCGCCGGATGCGCGAATGGATCCGGCGGCCCCTCGTGCAGGTCGAGCCGATCCAGGACCGGCTCGACGCGGTGGAGGAGCTGGCCTTCCGGACGCTGGAACGGGGCCGCCTGCGCGAGGCCCTCTCCGCCGTGCAGGACCTCGACCGCATCCTGGGCCGGGTGACGCTGGGCACGGCGTCGCCACGCGACCTGGTGGCGATGGCGCGTTCGCTGCGCACGCTCCCCGAGGCCGGTGAGGCGCTCAGCGAAGCGCAGGCGCCGCTGCTCCGCTACGCGCTGAAGGACCTCGACCCGCCGCTCGACGTTGCCGCGGACGTGGAGGCCACGCTGGTGGACGAGCCGCCGGCCGGCGTCAGGGACGGCGGCCTCGTGCGCGACGGCCTCGACCCCGAGCTCGACGAGCTGCGGGAGCTCAGCCGGGGCGGCCGCAGCACCATCGCGGCCATCGAGGAGCGCGAGCGGACGCGCACCGGGATCGCCTCGCTGAAGGTCCGCTTCAACCGGGTCTTCGGCTACTACATCGAGGTGAGCCGGCCGAACCTGCCGCTGGTGCCCGCGGACTACATCCGCAAGCAGACCGTGGCCGGCGGCGAGCGCTTCGTCACGCCGGAACTGAAGGAGTACGAGGAGAAGGTGTTGCGCGCCGACGAGCGGATCGTGGCGCGCGAGGCCGAGATCTTCGACGCGTTGCGCCGGCGGGTGGCGGCCGCGGCCCGGCGCATCCAGCAGACCTCGGGCGCGGCGGCCGTGATCGACGTGCTCTCCGCGCTCGCGGAGGCGGCGTCCCGTTACGGGTACGTCAAGCCGCGCGTGGGCCGGGCCGAGGGACTGTCCTACCGGGAGGGCCGCCACCCGGTCATGGAGCGCGTCCTCCCCGACGCCTTCGTGCCCAACGACCTGGCCCTGGGCGACGGCGCGGCGCGCCTGTTCGTGCTCACCGGTCCCAACATGGGCGGCAAGTCCACCTTCCTGCGCCAGACCGCGCTCCTGGCCCTGATGGCGCAGATGGGCTCCTTCGTGCCCGCCCGCGAGGCCAAGGTCGGGCTGCTGGACCGCATCTTCACCCGCGTGGGCGCCACGGACCACATCCTGCGCGGGCAGTCCACGTTCATGGTCGAGATGCAGGAGACGGCGCACATCCTGCGCCACGCGACGCCCCGCAGCCTCATCCTCCTCGACGAGATCGGCCGCGGCACCGCGACCTTCGACGGCCTCTCCATCGCCTGGGCGGTGGCCGAGCACCTGGCGCGCGCGGGCGAATCGGCGCCGGGCACGCTGTTCGCGACCCACTATCACGAGCTGACCGACCTCGCCGCCGACCTGCCCGGGGTGGGCAACCTGCACGTGTCCGCCCGCGAATGGAAGGAGGGTGTCGTCTTCCTGCGCAAGATCGAGGCCGGCGGCTCCGATCGCTCCTTCGGGATCCAGGTCGCCCGTCTGGCCGGCTTGCCCGCCACGGTCGTGGCCCGTGCCCAGGAGATCCTGCGCAACCTGGAGCGCACGGAGTTCGACCGCGAGGGACGGCCGCGGCTGGCCCACTCGGGGGAGTCACCGGCCGATGCGCCGCGGCAGCTCGCGCTGTTCTCGGGCGCCGACGAGTCGGTGCTCGACGACCTGCGGCGCGCGGACGTGGACCATCTCACGCCCATGCAGGCGCTGGGGCTGCTCGCGGAGCTGAAGAAGCGCTTGCTTGACCCTTCCTGAGCCCGGAACGTACACTCGCGGTCGGCCACGCATGACCATCCGGCGTTCGGACCCGCTCGCGGACCTGTTGAGCCTCCAGGAAAAGATGAACCGCCTCTTCCAGGAGAGCCTGTCCGCGGAGGGGCTCGACCCGAGTGAACTCGGCCCCGCCTGGACGCCCCTGGCCGACGCTCACGAGACGCCCGACACGTACGTCGTCGAGCTGGAGGTCCCTGGTCTGCAGCGCGACGACCTGGACGTACAGGTCGAGGGGGCACGCCTGGTGGTCAAGGGCGAGCGCCGTCCGGCCACCCAGGGCCGCCCGGACCGCTTCTACCGGATGGAGCGCAGCTACGGGCCGTTCTCGCGCAGTTTCACCTTCGCCGAGCCCGTGGACGCCGACCGCGTGACCGCCCAGCTCCGGGACGGCATCCTCCGGCTCGAGCTGCCCAAGGCGCGGCCGCGCGCGGCGCGGCGCGGGCGGGGAGAGCGCGTGGAATGACCGTCCGCCGGCCGCGGGCGCTCCTTCTGGCCGGCCTGTCGCTTCTGGCGGGGCTGTGGGCCGGCGTGCGCCTAGCGCCCCGGGTGGAGCCGGCCACGGCGGCGGCCGGGCGCGAAGCCACCGCCTGGGCCGCGCCTTCGACCGCCTTCGGACCCGACTTCAGCGCCATCGCGCGCCGCGCGACCCCGGCCGTGGTCAACATCTCGGCCCTGCAGGTCTTCCGCACGGAGAGGTCGTGACCATGGGGATCATCAGCGCCAAGGGACGGTCCGACGCCGCCATCAACCCCGGGAACTCCGGCGGCGCCCTGGTCAACGTCCGCGGCGAGCTGATCGGGATCAACACCGCCATCTACTCCGAGACGGGCGGCTACCAGGGGATCGGCTTCGCGGTGCCGTCCAACCTGGCGCGGGCGGAGGTCGGAGCGCGGCTGCGCCTTACCGTGCTGCGCGAGGGGCGCCGCCGCGTGCTGCGCATCCGCGTGGAGGAAGCGGGGCCGGGCGGTGCCTAGGAAGGAGCTGGGGGAGATCCTCCTGGAGGCCGACCTCATCAACGAGCACCAGCTCTCCGAGGCGCTGGTGCTGCAGCGCACGTTCGGCGAGCGGCTGGCCAGCGTGCTCGTGCGCCAGCACATCCTCACCGAGAAGTTCGCGGTCACCTACCTGGGCCGTCAGCTGGGCGTGCCCGGGGTCGACCTCTCGAAGACGGAGATCGACCTCGGCGTGCTGGACCTCGTGCCGCTCGAGCTGTGCGAGCGGCACCTCGTCTTCCCGGTCCGCGTGGAGGGCACGCGCCTGCAGCTGGCCATGTCCGATCCCATGGACCGGACGCTCGTCTCGGAGATCGAGTTCAAGACGGGCACCCGCCTCGCGCCCCTGATCGCGCTCGAGTCCGCGATCAAGCACGCGGTGGCGGAGGCGCGGCGGGCGCTCAAGGCCGGCCAGCGCACGATCGTGCCCAACGTGCAGAAGCGGCGCGAGGCGCCCGCGCCCCCCGCGGGCACGCCGCCTCCGCCGGACGCGCCCGCCTCCCCCATCCCCGTGGTCGCGCTCGAGGAGAAGGAGCGCGCCGTCTTCGAGACGCTGGCCGGCACCCCCCTGCGCGCCCACGGCCAGACCGCGCCCATGTCCGCGCCCCCGCGCGTGCCCGCGGTGGAGGAGGTGCAGACCGTCCTCGCCGTGGACGACGACGAGGGCGTGCTCCGGCTGATGGAGCGGCTCCTGGAGTCGAAGCGGTACCGGGTCCTCACCGCCCGCGCCGGCCGCGAGGCGCTGGCCCGCGTGCGCGAGTCGATGCCCGACCTCGTCATCCTGGACGGGATGCTGCCCGAGGTGCACGGCTTCGAGATCTGCCGGCAGCTCAAGACCAGCGAGCGCTTCCGCCACATTCCGGTGATCCTGGTCTCCGCCGTCCACACCGGCTGGCGCTTCGCCGCCGACGTGAAGGAGAAGTACGGAGCCGACGACTACCTGGAGAAGCCCTTCGAGCCGGCCGAGCTCCTGCGCCGTGTCGAGAGCTGGCTCAACCGGGTCCCGCCCGCGGCCATCTCCCCGGCCTCCGAGGCGGCCGCGCGCCAGCACCTGCGGGAAGGCGTGATCGCGCTCAAGCAGGAGCGCCTGGACGATGCGGTGGCCGCCTTCAACAAGGGCCTGGCCGTCGACCAGTTCAACGACCTGCTCCACTACTACCTGGCCATGGCCTACGAGAAGAAGGACATGGTCTTCCACGCCATCGACCACTACGAGAAGGCGATCCAGATCAATCCCGAGTTCTACGACGCCATCACCGCCCTGGCCACGCTGTACCAGAAGCAGGAGTTCTGGCGCAAGGCGGTGGAGATGTGGGAGCTGGCGCTGGCCGCCACCAAGGACGAGGCGGTCCGCGCCCGCATCAAGGACCACCTGCTGAGCCTGCTCTAGTCGAACACCTTCTCGAAGTCGGGCTGGACGACGATCTCGCGGCCTTCGATGTGGATCATGCCCTGCCGTTCGAGGTCCTTCAGCATGCGGGTGACCGTCTCGCGGGTGGTGCCGATGCGGTTGGCGATCTCCTGGTGGGTGGCGCGGCGGAAGGCGATGCGGCCGTCCTTCAGCCGCCGCCCCTCCTCGCGGGCCATGTCCACGATCACGCGCGCCACGCGGCCGTAGACGTCGAGGAGGGCCAGGGTCGAGATCTGGTGGTTCGCGCGGCGCAGCCGCGCCGTCAGCACCTTGATCAGGCCGACCGTGATGCTCCGGTTGTCCGTGAGCACGTTCTGGAAGTCGTGGCGGTGCAGGGAGAGCAGCTCGCTGTCTTCCACCGCGATGGCGGTGGCGGAGCGGGGCTCGTTGTCGAGGAGGGCCATCTCCCCGAAGAAGTCGCCCGCGGCGAGCAGGGTCAGGATCACCTCGCGGCCGTCGTCGCCGAGGATCGTCACCTTGATCCGACCCTCGAGGATCATGAAGAAGAAATCGCCCTGCTCGTTCTCGAAGAACACCACCGAGTCCTTGGGGTAGCGCCGGCGGTTCGCCACCTTGGCCAGGCTGGCGAAGTCGGCCTCGGTCAGCTCCGAGAAGATCGGTACGGAACGGAGCAGTTCGAGCTCATCCATGCGTCCGCCTCCGGGCCAGGATCGTACCAGCATTCGCGGACGCCGCCTACCGCGGGCCGCCGCGCGAAAGCCAGGGCGCGGCGCGGAGAACCGCGACGGGATCTAGGGGCCCACCAGGCGCACGAGGGCGTCGAGGATGTGGGTGGCTTCGGCGCCCGAGACGGGGCGCCAGGCCTCGAAGGCGCCCGCCGGAGTGAGGTCCATGAGGCCGGCCGCCACCGCCCGCGCCGCCGGGTAGTAGTTCAGGTTCCCGCGCGACATGTCGGTGAGCGCGGGGGCCGGACCCGCGGGATGGCCCAGGAGGTCCAGCACGCGCTGAACGACGCGGGCGACGTCCCCGCGCCGCACCGTGGCGCCGGGCTGGAACGTATGGTTGGGATAGACCGTCATGGCGTCGTAGGCGAGGGCCTCGAGGATGTGTTCGCGCGCCCAGGAGCCCGAGATGTCCACGGCCACGGGCGGCGTCCCCGGCGGGACGCGCGCGAGCGCCGTGACCTTGACCGCCAGCAGCGCCGCCAGGTCGGCGCGCGTGATGGCCGGCGTGCCGGCGATGCGCCGGTATTCCTCCGGCATGCGCAGCAGCTCGACCTGCTCGCGGACCTCGGCCGACCGCCGCAGCGCCTCCTCGTCCCGCGGGTCCCGAGCCAGGATCCGCCGATAGGTCGCGAGCGCACGGTCCAGGTCCTGCGCCGCCGCCTGCAGCTCGGCCAGCCGCCCGAGCACCTGGCGGTCCTCGCTCGTGTCCCCCTCCAGCACGGCGATGGCGCCGGCGCGATCGCCCTGTCCGGACAGGAGGTCCGCCAGCTCGAGGCGCAGCCCGGCCACCTCCGGCGCGTCCGCCAGCGCCGCGCGGTAGATCCGCTCCGCGCCGACGCGGTCGCCGGCGGCCAGCGCTTCCCGGCCCTGCGCCAGCCGCTGCTCGGTGAGCTGCAGCCGGACCTCGGCCAGCCGGCGGCGGATGGCCGCGTCCTGCGGAGCCGCCGTCTCCGCGCGCCGGAGCAGCTCGAGCGCCTCCTCGCCGCGTCCGGCGCGCCGCGCGGTGGAGGAGGCCCCGACCAGGGCGGGCACGTAGTCCTCGCGGCGCACGAGCACGCCCTCGAACAGCTGCCGTGCCTCGTCCAGACGGCCGCCGCGCAGGCGGGCGTAGGCGAGCGCCGTCTCGGCCGCGACCAGGCCCGGGCGATCGCGCAGCAGGCGCCGCAGCTCGCGTTCGGCGCGGACGGCGTCCCCGACCCGGACGGCCAGCCACGCCTTCTCCAGCCGCGCGGTCTCCCCCGGCGTCAGCTCTCCCGGCGCGGACGACGGGAAGACGTACTCCTCCGTGTCCGGCGGCAAGGGCGCGCGCGCCTGCGGGCGGGCGCACCCCGCCGTCAGCGCGGCGAGGACGGCGAGCAGCGCACCTGCGCGGGTCATCCGATCAGGTGTGGCCGGTAGCGCTCGATGAGCCGTTCCGGCAGCTCGGCCTGGATGCGCACCTCGTCGCCGTCCACCTCGTGGGCGACCACGCGGCCGGCGGTGTAGACGCCGGCGATGCCGCGGGCGTCGCGGGCGGCGAAGCGGAGGCGCACGCTGCGCGGGGAGAGCGCGAGGCGCCTGGCCAGCGCGGAGCGCAGGCCGTCGAGGCCCGCGCCGGTGCGGGCGGAGACGACCACGGAGCCGGGACGGGCGGCCTGGAGCGCGGCCGCGCGGGCCGCGGTGAGCTTGTCGGCCTTGTTGAGCACGGAGAGGCGCGGGCCGTCCGCGGCGCCGATCTCGACCAGGACGGTCTCCACCGCCGCCTCGCGCTCCGCGAGATCCTCCGCGGACGCGTCCATCACGTGCACGAGGAGGTCGGCCTGGCCGACCTCCTCCAGGGTGGCGCGGAACGCGTCCACCAACCCGTGCGGGAGCTTCTGGATGAAACCGACAGTGTCCACCACCAGCACCTGGCGGGCGCCCCCCAGCGAGGCCTTGCGGATGAGCGGGTCGAGCGTCATGAAGAGCTGGTCGGAGATCTCCGTCGCCGTGCGCGTGAGCGCGCTGAACAGGGTGGACTTGCCCGCGTTGGTGTAGCCGACGAGGGCGACCACCGGCACGTCGTGGCGCTGTCGGGCTTCGCGGCGCGTGTGCCGGTTCCGGCGCACGCGCTCGATCTCCCGCTTCACGGACTGGATGCGCTGGCGAATGCGGCGCCGGTCCGTCTCCAGCTTGGTCTCGCCGGGGCCGCGAGTGCCGATGCCGCCGCCCAGCCGGGAGAGAAGCACGCCCTTGCCCGCGAGCCGCGGCAACATGTAGCCGAGCTGCGCCAGCTCCACCTGCAGGCGCCCTTCGCGCGTGCGCGCCCGGCGCGCGAAGATGTCGAGGATGAGCTGCGTGCGGTCGATCGTCGTGCGGCCGGCCAGGTCTTCGAGGTTGCGCTGCTGCGCCGGCGACAGGTCGTCGTCGAAGAGCAGCACGTCCGCGCGCGACTGGTCGGCCAGGCGCGCGACCTCCTCGGCCTTGCCGCGCCCGATGAGGGTGGCCGGGTCCTTGCGCGCGCGCTCCTGGATGACGGTGCCGACGACGGAGGCGCCGGCGCTTCGCGCCAGCTCTCCCAGCTCCTCCATGGAGGCCTCGGTGCGGATGCGCGCCTGGCGGCCGGAGGAGATGCCGACCAGGAGGGCGCTCTCGACGCTGCGGTGGGGGGGTGGGCTCGGGCGCGCGATGTGGCGGGCTCTCCTCTCTCCTCCTTGATTGTAGCCGAATCGTTCGCCCGGAACGCGGGCTCTACCCCAGCGCCTCGAGCACGTCGGGCCAGCCGATCGGGCCGGCCCGCGCCAGCCGCGGGACCGCCCCCGTGAGGTCCACGATTGTCGAGGACGCGGACCGGCCGGGTCCGCCGTCCAGCGCGAGGGCGGCCCAGGTCCCGACCCCGGCCACCGCCTCGGCACACGTCCGCGGGCCGGCCGCGCCCGCGCGGTTGGCGGAGGTGGAGACGAGCGCACCCCCCGCGGCGGCGCACAGCCTTCGCGGCAACGCGCATCCGGGCACCCGGACGGCGATCGTACCCGTCCCCGCCGTGACCTCCGTCGGGATCCCGGGCTTCGCCTTCACGACGATGGTCAGGGGGCCCGGCCAGAACCGCGCGGCCAGGCGCTCGGCGGCGTCCGTCCATTCCGACGAGAGCGCGCGCGCCTGCTCGAGGTCCGCGGCCACCAGCGGAAGCGGCTTCTGGTCGTCCCTGCCCTTGGCCAGCCGTACGCGCGCCGCCCCGCCCCCGTGGTGCGCGAGCGCGCCCAGGGCGTAGAGCGTGTCGGTGGGATAGATCACGAGCTCGCCCTTCCGAAGCAGGCCGGCCGCCCGCGCGACCAGGGCGGGATCGGGGTCGTCGGGATCGACGGCGAAGACCGTCAACGCTACGCGGGCGCGGCCGTCTCCGTCGGCGCCCAGGACGTGTCGATGCCGTTCTTCCGGAACTGGCCGAGGAGCCCGGCCTTGTCCACGGCCTTGGCCCAGGCCTCCTGCGGCGCCACGACCTTGCGCTTGGCGAGGTCGGTGAAGCTCTCGTTCATGAGGCACATGCCCTGCTTCTTGCTCGTCTGCATCACGGAGGGGATCTGGAAGATCTTGGCCTCCCGGATGAGGTTGGCCACGGGCGGCGTCGTGATGAGCACCTCCATCACGGGAACGCGGCCGCCCCCGATCTTCTTGCAGAGCATCTGGCTGATCACGCCCTTGAGGCTCTCGGAGAGCATGACCCGGATCTGGCTCTGCCGGTCGGCCGGGAACTGGTCGATGATGCGGTCCACGGTCGAGGGCGCCGAGGAGGTGTGGAGGGTGCCGAACACGAGGTGGCCGGTCTCCGCGGTCTCGATGGCGATGGCCACGGTCTCCAGGTCCCGCATCTCCCCCACCAGCACGATGTCGGGGTCCTCCCGCAACGCCGCACGCAGCGCGTCCTTGAAGCTGTCCGTGTGCTCGCCCACCTGGCGCTGGTTGATCAGGCAGCGCTTGTTCTCGTGCACGAACTCGATCGGATCCTCGATGGTGATGATGTGGTCCGTCCGGTTCCGATTGATGTAGTCGATGAGGGCGCACAGCGTGGTGGACTTCCCCGACCCGGTGGGGCCGGTGACCAGCACCAGGCCCTTGGCCAGATGGCAGAGCTGGAGGATCTCCTTCGACAGACCCATCTCCTCGGCGCTGAGGATCTTCGAGGGGATGACGCGGAACACCCCGCCCGGGCCCTTGCGGTCCAGGAAGAGGTTGCAGCGGAAGCGGGCCGTCCCCGCCATCTCGTAGGCGAAGTCGGTGTCGTGGCGGCGCTCGAACTCCTCCCGGTTGCGCTGCGGGGCGATGGGCCACAGGATCCGCTGCGTGTCGGCCGGGCTCAGCGGGGCGCGGCCCGGCAGGGACTTGATCTCGCCGTCGTGGCGCACGGTCGGTGGCGCGCCCACGCTGAGGTGAAGGTCCGACGCGCCCATCTCCACCATGGTGGTGAGGAGCGCTTCCATCTCGGCCGCCGTCCCCGCCCCCGGCCGTGCGGCCCGGGCGGGGGAGGGGGCCGTGGGTGGCGGCGCGGGAGCCGCGCCCTTCGCCGGGACACCGTCGAGCACGAAGCCGGCATGCGTGACCCCGTCCCGCCGCTCGGCCCAGCCGCGCAACGGCCCGATCCCCGCGATCTCCAGATCCCACTCCACACGTCCCCCGTCGAGCCGCTCGCGCGCATGGGCCGGGAACACCGGGGTGAGGAGGTGCTCGATCGTGGCCGGCGTCTGCTCCGCGCCCTGCACCTCGCGCTCGCCGGTGTCGGTCAGGATGATCATGCGCCGGCCGGGGCTGAGGCGCAGCTCGCGGCCGCCGGCCTTGAGGGTGGACTGCAACAGGCGGTCGATGGACATGTCAGGGAACCTTCTTCTCCAGCACGCGCGTGATGTGGCGCTTGTGCACCAGGTGCTGCCGCTTGCCGGCGTGCAGCGTCAGGAATCGCTCCGGCCGGTTCAGCGCGTCCAGCACGCGCCGCTGGCCCTCCGGCATGGCGATGCGCAGCTCACCCTCGAACCGCGCCGCGCGACACTCGACCGTCAGGTCGTGAACGGTGCCCTCGCCCGTCACCGGCTCGTCGTCGGGGCCGGGCGGGGCGAGGCTGATGGCCACGACCTCGCCCTTGCTGAGCAACACGGGCGCGTCCTCGCGGTCGGGCAGGAAGGGGAAGAAGGCCGCGGGGTCGTTGACCCACTCCTCGGGACGCATCGGTCCGCTGTGCCGGAAGGCCGCCGCGGGCACGAAGACGCGGCCGGCGAACACGCGGCCGTCCGCGCACGTCACCTGGGCGACCGTCGCGATGGTCGGAACGCGAAGCTCGCTCATGCTCCCCCCATCTTCCCGAAAGTACCGAGGGATTATGCGCTCCCGTCCGTTCCGGGCGCAACGCGCCGGGCCGACCAGAGAATCTGGCGCGCCAGGCCGCGCAGCAGCGTCGCCTCGCGCGGCGTCAGGCCCGCGCGCGACAGGAGGCCCCGGATCTCGGCCAGGATGGCCTCGGGGTTGGACGGGTTGAGGTATCCGATCGCGAGCAGGGCCTCGCGCAGGTCGTCGAGCGCCGCCTCGGCCACGCCGGCCGCGGCGCGCGGCGCCGGCGGATCCCACCGCGCGCCGGCTTCCGCGAGAGCCGCCAGGCGCAGGTCGTAGGCCACGAGCAGCACGGCCTGCGCCAGGTTCAGGGAATGCTGCGCCGGTTCGGTCGGTATGTGTACGCGAACGTGGCACAGCGCCAGCTCGTCGTTGCGCAGCCCCTCGGCTTCGGGTCCGAAGACGACGGCGAGACGCCCGTCACCGGCACGCCCCGATGCCTCCTCGGCCAGCCGCCGCGCGGTCCAGGCTTCGGCATGCGGGCGGCCGGACGTTCCGGCCACCAGCGTGCAGCCTTCCACGGCCGCGCGCAGCGTGCCGTAGGGGCGGATGCCGTCGAGGACGTCCCAGGCGCCGTAGGCGAGAGAGCGGGCGGCGCGGTCCTCCGGCCCGGGATCGCGACCCACCAGGGCCACCGACCGCATCCCCATGTTCTTCAAGGCTCGGCAGGCCGCGGCCACGTTCGCCGCGCGCGCCGGCCGGACGAGCACCACGTCCACCCGGTCGAGGCGCATGCGCCGGGCAGTCTATAATGGGGGCCGTGCCTGCGCCGCGCGCCCGGAACAGACGTTGAAGGTGTTCCGGCCCGTCCCCAGGCGGCTCTCCCGCGCCCTCTCCATCCTGTTCGTGCTGGCCTGGTTCGCCCAGATGGGCCTGCTCGTCCGGCGCGCCTACCTGCAGGACGCGGCGCACCTCGCCGCCGACCTCTCGCAATACGGCTCGACCGCCTCGTGGAGGGGCATCTACTATCGCGGCGAGAAGATCGGCTTCAGCGTCGGCCAGATCACCCCCGTCGAGGACGGGTTCGAGATCAAGGAGGACGGCCGGCTCCAGATGATCCTGCTGGGGGCGACGACCGCGGTCCGCCTGAGCACCGTGGCCCGCGTGGACCGGTCCTTCGCGCTGCGCTCCTTCTCCTTCGGCCTCGACCCCGGCACCGGCGCCACCCAGGTGAACGGCCGCGTGGACGGCCGCCGGCTGGAGCTGGAGATCGCCACGCCGTCGGGCCGCCGGACCGACGTCAGGGAGCTGGCCGAGCCGCCCGCCCTTTCGCTCAACCTCTCCCGCCGGCTCGCCGCGGGCGGGCTGGTGACGGGGGCGCGGCACGCCTTCTCCGTGTTCGACCCGGCCACCCTGACCAACGCGCCGCTCCTCGTGGACGTTCTCGGACGCGACGTGGTGCGCGCCGCGGGACGGCCCATCCCGGCGTTCAAGGTGCGCATGACCTTCGGCACCCTGGTGTCCACCTCCTGGATCGACGACGTCGGCGAGGTGGTGCGCGAGGAGAGTCCGCTGGGGCTGGTGGTGGTGAAGGAGTCCCCCGAGCGCGCCACCGCGCTCGCCGTGCCCGGTCAGGTGATGACGGACATCCTCGAGGCCTCGGCGGTCGTGCCCGTGCCCGCGCGCCGCATCGAGAACCCCAATGCCGTGGAGCTCCTGCGCGTCCGCCTCACCGGGGTCGACACGTCCGGCAGCGACCTCCAGGGCGCAGGCCAGACGGTCACCGGCGACGTCTTCGAGGTGGTGGACGCGCGCACCCTCCGGCCCGGCCCCCGCGACCCCGAGGCGGCGCTCTTCCTGCATCCCGAGCCGTTCCTCGAGAGCGACGCGCCCGAGATCGTGGCCGAGGCGGCCCTGGTGGTCGAGGCGTCCCGCGTGGCCGGCGTGCGTCCGGGTCCGCGGGCGCACGCCGAGCGGCTGGTCCGCCACGTCAACGACATCATCGAGAAGAAGCCCACCGTGAGCCTCCCCTCGGCCCTCGAGGTGCTGCGCACGCGCGTGGGCGACTGCAACGAGCACACCGCGCTCTACGTCGCCCTCGCCCGCGCGCTGGGCATCCCCGCGCGCATCGCGGTCGGTCTCGTGCACCTGCACGGCGCCTTCTACTATCACGCCTGGCCGGAGGTGTACCTCGCGGAGGAGGACGGCGGGCTGTGGCTGCCCGTCGACCCCACCCTGAACCAGTTCCCCGCCGACGCCACGCACATCCGCCTGGCCCGTGGCGGGCTCGACCGGCAGGCCGCGCTCCTCCCGGTCATCGGGCGCACGCGCATGGACGTCCTCGAGCTGCGCCTGGCGGAAGGATCGGCGCCGGTGCTCGTGGGCCGCGCGGCCCAGGACACGCGGCCGCTCGGGATGCCGTCCCTGCCGCGCCGGGAAACCGGCCCGGGAAGCTGCTGGAGGTCGTCCAGGGGACGCCGATGATCCAGATCCACGAGCTGGTCAAGAGATTCGGGGCCTTCACCGCGGTGGACGGCGTGAGCCTGGAAGTGCCGGCCGGCGAGATCCACGGCTTCCTGGGGCCCAACGGCGCGGGCAAGACCACGACCATCCGGATCGTGGCCGGCCTGCTCAAGCCCACGTCCGGCCGCGTCGCCATCGGCGGGCACGACCTGGCCTCGGAGCCCGAGGTGGCCAAGGCCTCCCTTGGCTTCATCCCCGACCGGCCGTTCCTGTACGAAAAGCTCACCGCCGGCGAGTTCCTGCGCTTCCACGGCGGCCTGTACGGGATCGACGGCATCGGCATCACTCGCCGCGTGGGCGAGATGCTGGAGCTGTTCGAGCTGAGCCGCTGGGAGAACGAGCTGGTGGAGAGCTTCTCGCACGGCATGAAGCAGCGGCTGGTGATGTGCGCGGCGTTCCTGCACCGGCCGCGCGCGGTGGTGGTGGACGAGCCGATGGTGGGCCTGGACCCGCGCGGGGCGCGCCTGATCAAGCAGGTCTTCCGGGCCATGAGCGCGCAGGGCGTGGCCATCCTGATGAGCACGCACACGCTCGAGGTCGCGCAGGAGATGTGCGACCGCATCAGCATCATTTTGAAGGGCCGGATCATCGCGCGCGGCACCGTGCCCGAGCTGCAGGCCATGACGGGAGGCGCCGACGAGCAGCTCACGCCGGTGTTCCTCAAGCTGACGGGCGGCAGCGGGCTCCAGGAGATCGATGACCTCCTCTGAGGCGCCCTTCCCCTTCCTGCTGCGCCCGGCCTGGCACGCCGCGCGCAACCGCGCGCGCCAGCGCGAGCGCGGCGACCTCGCCCGCGCCGCCGTGTTCGGCTCCGTCGGCCTGGCCGTGGGCGCTGCCCTCTTCGGCGTCTTCTTCTGGCTGACCTGGCAGCTCCTCGGCTACGCGGAGCTGGGCGACTACCTCCTGCGCCTGGGCCTCTCCTGGCTCTTCCTGACCTTCCTTTCCTTCCTGGCCTTCAGCGGCCTCGTGACCTCGCTCTCCACGTTCTTCCTCTCCGAGGACCTGCGCCTGCTCGTGGCCTCGCCCGTGCGCGCCGACCGCCTCTTCTACTCCCGCTTCAGCCGCACGATCGTGCAGGCCTCGTGGATGGTGGTCACCTTCCTGCTGCCCGTGCTCCTGGGCGTCGGCCTGGCCCGCTGCGCGGGCGGGCTCTATTGGCTCTGCGCCGCGCTCACCATCGTGCCCTTCGCCGTCATTCCCGTGGCGCTGGGCAGCCTGACCACCCTCGCCCTCGTGAACGTGTTCCCGGCGCGGCGCGCCCGCGACGTGCTCATGCTCATGGGCGTCCTCTTCGGCGTGGTGCTGGTCATGATGCTGCGCTTCCTGCAGCCGGAGCGCCTGCTCCGCGTGGAGTCGCTGCCCGACGTGACCGCCTTCTTCACCACCCTGCAGTCGCCCGTCACGCCGCTCCTGCCCTCCTTCTGGGCGGGCGAGGTGCTCTTCGCCGCGCTGCAGGGGCGCATGGACTGGCGGCACGCGGGCGCTTTGTGGACGACCGCGCTGGCCCTGACCGTGCTCGCGCGCGCCGCCTTCGGCCGTTACTATTTCAGCGGCTGGAGCAAGGCCCAGGAGGCGCGCAAGGCGCGCTTCACCCGGCTGCGCGGTCTCGAGCGGCTCTCCGCCCTGCTCCCGGTCTCCCCCGCGGCGCGCCACCTCCTGCTGAAGGACCTCAAGGTCTTCCTGCGGGACACCACGCAGTGGTCGCAGCTCCTGCTCCTGCTGGCCCTCATGATGGTCTACCTGTACAACTTCCGCGTGCTCGACCTCGACCGCATCCCCTACATGAGCGGCCTGGTCAAGAACGCGTACGCTTTCGTGAACCTGGCCATGGCCGCCTTCGTGCTCTCCGCGGTGGCCGTGCGCTTCGTGTTCCCGGCCGTGTCCGCCGAGGGCGCGTCGTTCTGGATCGTTCAGTCCTCGCCCGTTTCCATGAAGGCCTTCCTGTGGTCGAAGTTCTGGACCGGCCTCGTGCCGGTGCTGGTGCTGGCGGAGGTCCTCACCCTCCTCTCGAACGAGTTCCTCGGCGTGGAGCCCGCCCTCAAGTGGATGGCCGCCGCCGCCATCTTCGGCATGACCTTCGCGCTCGTCGGCCTCGCGGCCGGGCTCGGCGCGGAGCACCCCCGCTTCCAGGCCGAAAACGTCACGCAGGTGGCCGGCTCCTACGGCGGCATCGCCTACATGATCCTGGCCGTGCTGTTCATCCTGGTGCAGACGGCCCTCCTGGCCTGGCCGGCCTCGGTCTACCTGTGGCACCGCTTCCAGGGGCTGCCCGTTTCCTCCACACGGATGGGCCTGATGGCGCTGAGCCTCCTGACCGCGCTCGCCCTGTGCGTGGCCACCTGCCTGGTGCCCATGCGCCGCGGCGTGCGGGCCCTCGAGGACCTGGGCGGCCGGGCGGCTTGAATCCCGCGCGGCCCGACCGCATACTGGTCGTTCGCGCATGCTCCTGAAGGCCGACTTCCATATCCACACCCGCGAGGATCCGCACGACTTCATCCGCTACACGGCGGTCGAGCTGCTCCAGGAGGCCTCCCGGCAGGGCTTCCAGGTCATAGCACTCACGTGCCACAACAAGCGCATCCACAGCGAAGACCTGCAGCGGCGGGCGGCCGACCTGGGCATCCTGCTCATCCCGGGCGTGGAGGCCGCGATCGAGGGCAAACACACGCTGCTCCTGGACATGCCCTACAGCCGGCTGCGCGTGCGGACCTTCGCGCACGTGCGGGCCATGCGCCGCGACGGCGGGCTCGTGATCGCGCCGCATCCCTTCTTCCCCGCCCCCAAGTGCCTGGGCGGCAAGCTGCGCGAGAACCTGGACCTGTTCGACGCCATCGAGTTCTCCCACTTCTACACGCGGCGGGTGGACTTCAACCGCCGGGCGGTGGATTACGCGCGGCGCATGGACCTGCCGCTGGTCGGCACGTCCGACTGCCATCGGCTGTGGCAGCTCGGGACCACCTACTCGCTGATCGACGCGGAAGCGAAGACGGTGCCGGCCGTCTTCGCCGCCATCCGCGCCGGCCGCGTCCGGGTGGTCACGGCGCCCTTGCGGCCGCTGGAGCGGCTGGGCGGTTTCGGCCGGGGCCTCCGCCGGGCCGCCCACGCCCTGGCGCACGCCCCGTGAAGCGCAACCCGACGCGCGCGGTGCGGGTGGGCACCCTCACGCTCGGCGGCGGCCATCCGATCGCGGTGCAGAGCATGTGCGCGACGCGCACCCAGGACGTCGACGCCACCGTGGAGCAGGCGGAGGCGATCCGCGCCGCGGGCGGCGACCTCGTGCGCGTGGCCGTGGACAGCGCGAAGGACGTGGAGGCCCTGGCCGAGATCCGGGCCCAGACCCGGGCGAACCTGGTGGTGGACCTGCAGGAGAACTACCGGCTGGCGGAGCGCGTGGCGCCCCACGTGGACAAGCTGCGCTACAACCCCGGCCACCTGCATCACCACGAGAAGCACAAGCCCGTGCGCGAGAAGGTGCGCTTCCTGGCGGACGTGGCCCGCGCCCAGGGCTGCGCCCTGCGCGTGGGCGTCAACTGCGGCAGCGTGGACCCCGAGACCAAGGCGCGCTTCTCCGGCGACGACGTGGCCGCCATGGTCGAGTCCGCCCTCCAGCACTGCGGCTACCTGGACGAGCTGGGGTTCGACGGGTACGTCGTCAGCCTCAAGGACTCGCACCCGCGCAAGGTGATCGACGCCAACACGCGCTTCGCGGCGCGCCGTCCGGACGTGCCGCTGCACCTGGGAGTGACGGAGGCCGGCATCCCTCCCGAGGGCGTGATCAAGACGCGCGTGGCCTTCGAGCAGCTCCTCTCACGCGGCGTGGGGGACACGATCCGGGTCAGCCTCACCCTGCCCAACCCGCGCAAGCACGAGGAGATCGCCGCCGGCCGCCAGATCCTGGCCGACATCGAGGCCGGCCGCTTCCGCTCCGTGCCCGTCTTCGACGACGACAAGCTCAACATCATCTCCTGCCCCTCCTGCTCGCGCGTCGAGAATGAGCGCTTCGTGGAGCTGGCGGAAGCGGTCCAGGAGATGTCCGTCTATGCCCAGCGGCACGCCCTCACCATCGCGGTCATGGGCTGCCGGGTGAACGGTCCGGGAGAGACCGACGACGCGGACCTGGGCCTGTGGTGCGGGCCGACGCACGTGAACCTCAAGCGCAAGACGGAGACGCTCGGCGCCTACACCTACGACGAGATCCTCGGCCGGCTGCGCCGGGAGCTCGACCGGCTGATCGCCCAGCGCGCCGTCCCGGCGCCGCGCTAGCGAAGCCGGCTCAGCCCCGCGGCCGGACGGGGCGCCCGTCACCCTCCATGTCGGCGTCCACCATCAGGTGCACCAGGTCCTCGAAGGCCATCCGCGGGCTCCAGCCGAGCACCGCGCGCGCCTTCGCGGGATCGCCCAGGAGGACGTCGACCTCGGCCGGGCGAAGATACTTGGCGTCGGTCACGACGTGGTCGCGCCAGTTCATGCCGGCGTAGGAGAAGGCCTCCTCCAGGAACTCGCGCACGGAGTGGGTCTCGCCGGTGGCGATGACGTAGTCGCCGGGCGTCTCCTGCTGGAGCATCAGCCACATGGCCTCCACGTAGTCCCGGGCGTAACCCCAATCGCGTTTGGCCTCGAGGTTCCCGAGGCGCAGCTCGCGGGCGCCGCCTTTCTTGATCGCGGCCAGGCCCATGGTGATCTTGCGGGTCACGAAGTTCTCGCCGCGCCGCGGGGACTCGTGGTTGAAGAGGATGCCGTTGGAGACGTGCATGCCGTACCCCTCGCGGTAGTTCACGGCCATCCAGTGGCCGAACACCTTGGAGACCCCGTAGGGCGAGCGGGGGTGGAAGGGCGTGCGCTCGGTCTGCGGGGTCTCCTGGACGAGGCCGAACATCTCGGAGCTGCCGGCCTGGTAGACCCGCGCCCCCAGCCCGAGATCGCGCACGGCGTCGAGCAGCCGCAGGACGCCCTGGGCGGTGACGTCGCTGGTGTATTCGGGCATCTCGAAGGAGACCTTGACGTGGCTCTGCGCGGCCAGGTTGTAGATCTCGTCGGGTCCCACCGCCGCCAGCGTGCGGACCAGGCTGTTCTGGTCGACGAGGTCGCCGTAGTGCAGCGCGATGTGGTCGCGGATGTGGTCGATGCGCCAGGTGTTGAAGGAGCTGCTGCGCCGGATGAGGCCGTGCACTTCGTAGCCCTTCTCGAGCAGCAGCTCGGCCAGGTAGCTGCCGTCCTGTCCCGTGATGCCGGTGATGAATGCCTTGGGCGCCGCCATGAACCTCCGCTCGTGGGCCAGGAGCAATCTACCCGAGCCGCCGGGGAGAACCAAATGGCGCGCGTCCCCCGGGGAGAGCACCGCCTCGAGCCCGGCCGGACTATGCTTGTGCCGCATCGGCCGCCCGTGAAGTCGCCGCCGGGACGGGTCGTCGGCCGAGGAGGTGGCATGAGCGTCTCTCGCAGGCGGATCCTTTCCGCGGGCGGCGGCCTGGCCGGGGGGTTGGCGCTGGCCGGAGCCTTTCCGGGGCTCCCCCGCGCGCGGGCCGCCCGCCAGGGCCAGGGCGATGCGCCCTGCGCGGCCGACCTGGCCGAGCTCCTGAACCTGCCCGACTTCGAGGACCGGGCGCGCGGCTGCCTGCCCCACATGGCGTACGAGTTCGTGGCCTCCGGCGCGGCCGACGAGATCACGCTGCGCTGGAACCGGGAGGCCTACGACCGCATCCGGCTCCGACCCCGCGTCCTGCGCGACGTGGCCAGGGTGGATACGCGCGTGACGCTCCTCGGCCGCGAGCTGCCCTTCCCCATCCTGCTCGCCCCCACCGCCTACCACCGCGTGCTGCACCCCGAAGGCGAGATCGCGACCGCGCGCGGCGCCGGAGCCGCGCAGGCCACGTGGGTCGTCAGCACGAGCACGACCACCGCCGTCGAGGACATCGCGCGCGCGGCCACGGGGCCGCTGTGGTTCCAGCTCTACGTGCAGTCGGACCGCGAGTTCACGCGCGACGTCGTGCGGCGCGCCGAGGACGCGGGTTGCCAGGCGCTCTGCCTCACCGTGGACCAACCCGTGCTCGGCGCGCGCAACCGGCAGACACGCGCGAAGTTCCAGCTGCCTGCGGAGCTCGCCACCCCGCACATGTACGACATCGGCCCCGGCCGGCAGTCGATCATGGATCCCCGGCGCGTGGGCGTCACCTGGAAGGACGTCGACTGGCTGCGATCCATCCTGCGCGTCCCCTTGCTCCTCAAGGGCATCCTCGACGCGGAGGACGCCGAACGCGCCGTGCAGAGCGGCGTGCAGGGACTGCTCGTCTCCAACCACGGCGCGCGCATCCTGGACACGGCCCCGGCCACCATCGACGCGCTGCCCGAGGTGGCGGAGCGCGTGGCCGGCCGCGTCCCGGTCCTCGTGGACGGCGGCATCCGGCGGGGCACGGACGTGCTGAAGGCCATCGCGCTCGGGGCGACCGCCGTCCTGATCGGCCGCCCGTATTGCTATGGGTTGAGCGTGGGCGGCAGCGCCGGCGTGCGCCGCGTGGTGGACATCCTGCGCCACGAGCTCGAGATGGCCATGATGCTCACCGGCCGCCCCTCCCTCGCGAGCATCGACCGCTCGGTCCTCTGGGAGCCCCACTCCCCCGCTGCCCCCTAAGCGCCGGCACTGGACCCGCCCCCTGCAACTCGTCTTGGGACGAGTTGTCGCCCGCTTTGGCCGCCAGGACCGCACCGACCGGAGCGCGCGCCTTATGGCACGTGCTCCCGGCTTGGGTCGCTATACGGAAGGTGGCCCCGCCCCTGGCGTCCGGTGCGCGCAGCGGAGCGTCTCCTTGCGCGGCCGCCGCGGTTCATCCGCGGCGGCGCGA
>DATKEG010000005.1:0-7844 GCA_035544515.1 Vicinamibacteria bacterium
GAAGCCGCGGATGCTGTTCGCGCCTCCGGCCTCGAAGCCCTCGTCCGCCACCAGCGGCTCGTCGTCGAGCACGTGGGCCAGCCCGAGCCGGTAGCCCTGCGCCCAGGTCAGCGACTCGCTCAAAGGGCGGCTGATGAAGGCCTGGGCGAAGCCCTTGACGAAGTCGAAGTCGGAGCCCAGCGCACGCGGAGAGACCTCCAGGCTCAGGCTGAGGAACCGGCCCCGGCGGGCGTCGAGCGGGTTGTCGCGCGTGTCGCGGAGCAACGACACGTCCAGCCCGGCGACGCGGTGCGATGAGGTGAGGAACTCGGAGTCGACGGCGACCGTCTTGAGACGGTAGCCGAAGAGCAGGTTCCAGCGGTCGCCGAACGGGCGCGTGCTCTGGATCTGGCCGCCGGTCTGGACGCGAGAGAAGGTCGGCCCGCCGTCCTCGCCGGGGAGGAGCGGCAGATCCTCCTCGAGCCGGAAGACCGATGCGGTCAGCCGTCCCGTGGGGAGCAGCAGGGCCGGCGCGGTGAGGAAGCCGCGCGCGTCGCGCAGGTCGGGGCCGGCGCTGAGCCTCGCACCCGCGGAGATCCCGGCTCCCAGCAGGTTGCGCAGCTCGCCGTCGAGCTCGCCGCGGCTGCCCTTGTCGTCGTTGTAGCTGGCCAGGTAGCCGGCCCGGACGCGGTCGCCCTCCTCGAGGGTCACCGTCACCGTGGCCGGGTTGTCCTCGGACACGGTCGCCGCCGCGCGCGTGAACAGGCCGAGGTCGAGCAGCCGCCGCTCCAGCTCCGCGACCTGGCGCGGGTCGAGGGGATCGCCGGGCCGGATCGGGACGTGGCGGCGGACCAGGCTCTCCCGCGCGTGCCGGAGCCCGACGAGCGCCACCCCGGCCACGGTCACCTTCTCTCCCTCGGCGATCTCGAACACCACCTCCACGTCCGTGTCCCGCGTGTCCAGGCGCGGGCTCACGCGGACGGACGCATGGCCGAGGCCGAAGTAGTGGCCGCGCAGCCGGTCCGCGGCCGCCACGGCCGGCCCCGGCTCGTAGGCGGCGCCCGTCTCCAGCCCCGCCACCCGGGCGAGCTCGGCAGCGTCGCGCGTCGCCCCCTCGAAGCGCACCGCGGTGAGCCGCGCGCGGGGCCCTTCGCGCACGGGCACGGCGATGCTCACGCGCCCGCCGGCCTCCTCGCTCACGCGGGGCGGGTCCACCTCGGCCCCGAGATGCCAGGCGGCGTGGTAGGCGGCCACGACGTCGCGCACGGCCGCTTCGGGATCCGACAGGAGCCTCCCCGCCCCGCCCGCGGCCTCGAGCAGCCGCGAGGGGGAGAGCGCCGAGGCGCCAGGGAAGCTCACCTGCGCCCGCAGCACGGGCCCCGGCTCGACCTCGAACACGAGCGTGCGCCCTTCGTCCGCCACCGCGCGCGCGTCCACCGTGGCTCGGAGGTGGCCGCGCCGGCGCAGCTCGGCGAGGAGCCGCGCGCGCCCGCGGTCGAGCGCCTCCTCCTCGAAAAGCGAGGTATGGATGACGCCGGTGAGGTCGGGCGGATCGGACAGGCCCTCCACGCGCCAGCGGTACCTCTCGCCCGCGCGGATGGCGAACACCGCCACCTGGCCGTCGAAGCGGCCCCCCACCTCCGACTCGAGATAGCCGCGCTCGACCAGCCGCTCGCGCAGGCGGTCGGCGTCGTCCTGCAGGTCCCAGACCGTCTTTCGGTCGCCGGGGGCGGTGCGGAGGATCGCGCGCAGCGCGCCGGGCTCGAGCGGCCGGTCGCCCTCCAGGCGCACCTCCACCACGCGCACCCGCTGCTCGGCGGCCGCCGCGGGGGGCCGCGTCCCGCCGAAGCGGAGGCGCTGGCCGGCGCCGAAGGTGAAGCTCCCGTCGTCGGTACGGCGCACGGTCAGGGCCACGTCGCGTCCGGGCGAGACCTCCACCTGGATGAACCGTCCCTCCGGGTCCTGCAGGCTGAGCGAGTAGACGAGGTTCACCCGTTGCGAGAGGCGCTTGCCGAACGTGAACCGCGCGCCCGTCTCGACCTCGCCCTCGCGCGCCACCAGCTCGGGTTGGATGCGGACCTCGTCGAGGCCCAGGCCGCCGCCGATCGTCTCGGTGAGCCGCCCGGCCAGGAGCGTGGCCGCGGGGCCGGCCATGGCCACGCGCGCACTCGGGTTCTGGCTGTCGCCGGTGGCGATGAGGTTCACGATCTCCAGTTTCGAGTAGGCGGGGTCCGAGCGCAGCGACAGGCGGGGCCCCGCGAGCGGGCCCTGCAGCTCCACCGTCACGTTCACGTCGGCGCGCTTGGCGCCCGCCTGGCGGTCGAAGTCCGGGATGCGCGCGGTGGCGTCCAGGCTGATCACGGGGTCCCAGTTGCCCGAATACACGAGCCGGCCGCTGCCGATGACGAACTCCTGGCCCTGGACGAAGACCTTGCCGCCGCTCTCGATGTCGAGCGTGCCGATGGGGGCCGGGTTCTGCATGTCCCCGCGCACGGTGAGCCGGCCCGTGGCCTGCAGCCGGGCCAGGCTGTTGCGCACGAGGATCGGGCTCTCGGTGACCACGCGGATGTCGAGCGCCACCGAGCGCAGGAGGGCCGACTCCGCGCTGGCGGGCGCGGGCGCGGTCAGGCTCTCCTCGAGCGCGGTGTCGAGGTCGTACAAGCCGCGCAGCGCGCGCACCGTTCCCGACAGCGCCAGGGCGCCCGTGCGCCCGGTCAGGGTGAGGTCGGCTTCCAGCCGGCTGCGCATCCCCTCCGGGTAGCGCAGGGCGAGGCCGCGCCCGGCCAGCTCGAAGCGCGCGTCCGCCAGGCCGGTGCCCTCGATCCGGGCCGATCCGGACGCGGACAGCTCGCCCCCGCCCAGCTCGGCCGTCGCGCGGGTCAGGCGCAGCGTGCGTCCGTCGAGGACGGCCTCGGCCGCGAGGCCGGTCAGCGCCTGCGGCAGGGTGCGCAGGCGCAGCGTTCCCCCTTCGACGCGGACCGTGCCTTCCGGGCGCGGCTCGTCGAGCGTGCCGCCCACGCGCAGGTCCACCCTCGAGGTGCCGGTCAGCGCGGCCTCCTCCAGGAAGGGCGAGAGCGCGCGCAGCTCCAGCGTGCCCTGGCCGGTCACATCGAGCGTGCGGCGGGGCAGGTCGACCGTGCCCGCGAGCCGCAAGGAGCCGCCGGCCGTGCGCAGCTCCAAGGTCTCGAGCGTGAGCCGGCCGGCGTCGAGGCGGACTTCGCCCGGCGAAAGCTCCAGCGGCAGGTCCTGCACGCGGGCGGTGGTGGCGGGAACGGAGAGCGTCCCGCGCAGCTCGCCGAGGGAGCCGAGCCCGCCGCGCAGCTCGGCACGGCCGGCGAGCGTGGCCTCCACGGCCGTCTCCTGTGCCGGCGCGAGCCGCCGCAGGATCTCGCCCGCCTGCACGCCGGACCACGTGAGGCCGAGCCGCGCCTCCTCGCCGGGCGCCGGCCGCTCCTTTTGCCGGCGCGCTTCGCGCCAGAAGGCGGCGATCGGCACCTCGCCCTCCACCTCGATCGTGCCCCCGGCCACGGCCACGGTGAGCCCGGGGATGCGGATGGCGTCGCCCTCGAGGGCCAGGCGGCCCTCGTCCACGCGCACCGGCGGAGCGGCGGGCGAGTCGAGCGCCACGTCCTCGAGCGAGAGGAAGCCGTGGGCGCGCGGCGCCGCGCGCGTTCCGTCCACCGTCACCTCCGCGCGCGCCGTTCCCCCCAGCGTCCAGTCGCGTGGCGTGACGGGTAACGCGCCGAGGTCCGCCTCGACGGTCGCGCGGAGCGCGAGCGGAGCGCCGGGGGCGGCCCCCGCGCTTCCGCTGACCTGCGCGGAGAGCCCCGTTCCCCGCAGGTGCAGTCCGCCGACCGTGACCCGGCCCTCCGCGAAGCCGGCCGTGAACGGCGCCACGGTGTGCGCGGTGAGCGCGCCGCTCTCCATCTCCAGCGTCTCGATCCGCCCCTCGGCGGACGCCGCGCCGGGGTCCGCCAGCGGCACGTCGAACGTGGCCGACCCGGTGAGCGTGCCCGCGAGCGGCCGGCCCTCGGGCAGGAGCGGGGCGAGCGCCTCGAGCGGAGCGCCCGCGACGTCGATCCGCCCGCGCAGCGACGCGTCCTTCCCGAGCGCCGTCCGCGCGTCGGCCGTCGCGCCCAGGCGCGGCAGCGCCGCGCGGAGCCGCGCCGCCCCGCGTTCCGCCTCCACGTCGACGCGCAAGGCGCCCAGCTCCAGGCCGCGCCACCCGAGCGACTCCACCGCGGCGTGTCCGCCGCCGGAGAGCGCGTCGAGGGGCCCCGAGGAGCGCCAGGCGAACGCCGCCACTCCCCGCGCGCCGGCCACGAGCCGGGCGAGGTCGACCCCGCGGCCCGCCAGCTCGAGCGCGCGCACGCGCGTGCCGGCGGTCTCCGCCGAGCCCTCCACGGTGCCCCCCGCGGCCTCGAGCCGCACCTCGGCCCTCACGCGGTCCGCCTGCGAGCGCAGCGTGCCCTCGATCCTCACCGGCACCGGCCCGGCCGCCCCCGGGAGCGAGAGCGTGCCGTCAACCGTGCCGTCGACGGCCGGGGGCAGCGCGCCGCGCGCGGTTCCCGCCGCGGTCAGCCGTCCCGGCGGCAGCGCCGCGCCGGACGCGGGCTCCGTGTCGAGCGACGCCGTCCACGCCAGGTCCAGGTCCGGTCCGGGCAGGCGCACCGGCCCGCGCGCGCGCGCCCGCGCCGCGAAGCGCATGCCGCCGCCGTCCTGCCCGCTCGCTTCCGCCTCGGCCTCGATCCGCAGGCGCCGGCGCACGTCGCCTTCGAAACGCACGGCGCCGGAGGCGGCGCCGCGAAGCCCCGCTCCCCCGCCTCCCAGCTGCGCGGCGAGCCGCCGGAGGTCGACGCCGGAGGCCTCGAGCGTGCCGCGCAGGTCGCTTCCGCTCAGCCGGGCCTCGAGCGTGCCGTCTCCGCCGAGCAGGCTCAGGCGCGCCGTAACGCTCGTCCGGGCGGTGCCCGTGGCGTGCGTCAGCTCGGCCCGGACGCGGTCGAGCGTCCACCCCGAGGCCTGCAAGCGCCGCCCGTCGAGCTCGGCCTCCACGTTGATCGCGTCGGCCGTTCCCCAGGCCCGGCCGTGCGCCTGCACCATGCCCGAGGCGGGCGAGAGCCCCGCGAGGGGGCCGAGCTCGGCGAGGTCCGCGCGCGCCTCGAAGCGGAGGTCCGGCCGCAGGTCGCCGACGCGGCCGAGGGCGCCGGCGGCCTCCACGCGCGTGCGCGTCAAGCCGGCGGTCAGGGACTCGAGGTGCAACTCCAGGCGCGGAGAGATGCGGAGGCGGGCGCGGAGCGGCCCCAGGGCGATGGGGTCCGCCCGCTGCCAGACGCCACCCGACGCCTGCGCCGCCAGCACGCCCTCGCCCACGCTGCCGCTCACGTCGAGCGAGCGCAGCACGAGGGGGCCGCCGAGGGCGGGATCTTCGTAGGAGAAGGTGACGCCGCCGATCGCGACGTCTCGGATGACGAGCGGTCCCGAAGGCGGCGGAGCCGGGGGCACGGGCTCGGAGGGGGTGCGCACGACGACGTGCCCCCCGTGCATCTCGAGCCGGTCCACGAACAGACCATCGCGGAACAGGGTGTCGCGCGACAGCGTCACGTGGACCCGGTCGGCCTCGAGCCGGTAGGTGGGCGCGTCGAGAACCAGGCCGCGGAGCTCGACCGAGAGGCGGCCGGGCACGACGCGCACGCCGCCGATGCGGCTGTCCGGGCCGACCAGGGCCCGCAGCCTCGATTCGAGCAGGCCCCGCAGCGGGCCCTGCGGGAACCACCCGAGCGCCAGCGCGCCCAGGACCGCGGCCGCCACGAGGACCACGAGGACGGCGGCGCGGCGCGACGGTCGCACGCTCTTTGGGTTCTCCCTCCCGGCGCCAGGCGCTGTCGGGCGCCTCGCCACCCCTGGACGATGATGCCACGAACCCGCCCGCGAGAGGAGGTACCTGCCACCCTCGCCTGCCCGATGGATTGTCGAGAAGGAACGTATTAGTCTGCCCGGGCACAACCGAACGAGGTCGCAGGCTCATGGCGGACCCCACGGAACAGACGAGCGCGGAGCGGAGGCGGCTGGAGAAGGAGGAAGAATACCGCCTCCTGTTCGACGCCAACCCGCATGCCATGTGGGTGTTCGACGCGGAGACGCTGGACTTCCTGGCCGTGAACGACGCGGCGGTGCGGCTCTACGGGTTCTCGAGGGAAGAGTTCCTCGGCATGACCATCAAGGACATCCGCCCCCCCGAGGAGGTCCCGGCCCTTCTCGACTACCTCGCCACAATCCCGGATTCTTTCAGCCTGCGGGCGACCCAGGTGAAGCACCACAAGAAGGACGGCTCGCTCCTCGAGGTGGCGGGCGTCTCCAACCCGATCGAGTTCCGTGGCCGGCGTGCCCGCCTGGTGCTCGCGAGCGACATCACCGAGACGAAGCGACTGGAAGCGCAGCTCCTGCAGGCGCAAAAGATGGAGGCGGTGGGGCGCCTGGCCGGTGGCGTCGCCCATGACTTCAACAACCTGCTGGGCGTGATCACGGGCTATGCCGAGCTGCTGCTCCTGGACGTCGGTCCGCAGCACCCCGCCGCGAAGCGGGTCGAGAAGATCCAGTGGGCCGCCGAACGGGCCGCCGGTCTCACCCGGCAGCTCCTGGCCTTCGGTCGCAAGCAGGTGTTGCAGCCGCGGATCCTCGACATCAACGACGTCGTGGCGGACGCGGAGAGGATGCTCCATCGCATGATCGGCGACGAGATCCAGCTCGTGACGACGCTCGGCGCCGGCATCGGCCGCATCCGAGCCGATCCGGGACAGATCGAGCAGGTCTTGATGAACCTGGCGGCCAACGCCCGCGATGCCATGCCCAGGGGCGGGAGGCTGACTCTCGAGACGGCCAACGTCACTCTGGACGAGGCCTATGCGCGCGCGCACCCCGAGATCCAGCCGGGCCCGTTCGTGATGCTGGCGGTGAGCGACACCGGCGTGGGCATGGATGCCTCCACCCTCGCGCACATCTTCGAGCCCTTCTTCAGCACCAAGGCAGAGGGTCAGGGCACCGGGCTGGGCCTGGCCACCGCGTTCGGCATCGTCCAGCAGAGCGGCGGCATCATCGGCGTCGACTCGCGGCCCGGCCTGGGCACCACCTGCCGGATCCACTTCCCCCGGGTGGAGGACGACCCGCCGCACCCGCCCCCCGTCGTGCCGGACACCCCGCTCCCCCTGGGCGCCGAAACGGTCCTGCTCGTCGAGGACACGGAACCGCTGCGGGTGATGATTCGCGAGATCCTCGAGGAGGAGGGCTACACCGTGCTCGACTTCTCGGACCCCGAGGAGGCCTTGCGCAGTGTGAGCACCTCGGACGCACCGGTCCATCTCATGTTGACCGACGTCGTCATGCCGGGGTTGAGCGGGCCGGACCTGGCGGGGAAGGTCCGCCTCGCCCGGCCCGAGATCAAGGTCCTCTTCATGTCCGGCTACACCGACGAGGCCATGGGCCTGCACGGGGTGCTCGGCGCCGGCACCCAGTTCATCCAGAAGCCGTTCGCCACGCTAGCCCTCATCCGCAAGGTGCGCGCGGCCCTCGACGCGCCTTGACCCGCCCGCGAAGGATCCTCAGAGCAGCCGCAACGCCTCGCGGACGGCGTCGAACAGGTCCGTGCCGATCGAAGGCGTCGGCTGGCCGTCCCAGGCCAGGTTCGGATCGAGGACGATGACCGTCACGGTCCAGCCCTTGGGCCCCTGGCCGACGAGCGCGGCGAGCCGCGCGTATTGCGGGTGGCCTTCGAGCATGGGAGCGAGCATCGCGCCAACCGTTTGCCGGACCACGTCCCCCTGATGGTCGGGCACGGACTGATCCACGAAGACGCGCATGGGTGCGGTGAA
>DATKEG010000006.1:0-3577 GCA_035544515.1 Vicinamibacteria bacterium
GGAACCGACCCGCGCGCCGGTGATACTGGCGGCGAGCGCGCGCCCAACGCCCAGCGCACGGGCGGCCGCCCCCGCGCCGACACCGCGCGCCGTCCCACCCACGCCGGCCCCGCCGCCGGTGCGCGACGCCACGCCCGCGCCATCGAGGCCCGTCTCCGCCGCTCCCGTCGTCACGGTGCCCGTGCCCACGCCGTTGCCGGAGGCGCCCACGCCGACGCCGGCCGCCAGACCGGCGCCGCTGCCGGGCCGGCTCCAGATCGTCGCCCGTCCGTGGGCCCACGTGGCGGTCGACGGCCGTGCCATCGGCACCACACCGTTCCGGCCCCTCGAGCTGCCGCCGGGAGAGCACACCGTCGTTTTTACGCACCCCGAGTACAAGCCGTTCCAGAGGAAGGTTACGATCACGGCCGGCCAGGCGACGCGGCTCGAGATCGATCTGTCGTGGGAGGCATTCCCGAAGTGACGGGCGCCGGCGAGGGAGGCAACGGATGCGACGATTGACCAGGGCGGTGCGGGTGGCGGCGTCGCTGGCGATGATCCTCGGCTCCGCGCGGGCGCCCGCGCTGTCGGCGCCGCCCGACGACCTGGCGCGGGGCATCCAGCAGGTGGAGGGCGGCGAGTTCGACGCCGCCGCGATCACACTCGACGCCGTCGTCCGGCGCCTCTCCGCGCAGCCGAGCCCGCCGGCCGAGCTCGCGCGCGCGTACCTCTATCTCGCCATCGCGTATCTCGGCATGAGCCAGGAGCAGGCGGCGAAGGCGCGCTTCCTCGACGCCCTCAAGGCGGACCGCAGCCTGGAGCTGAGCACGGGCGAGTTCCCGCCGCGCATCGTCGACTTCTTCCAGCAGGTCAAGAGGGAGAGCGCCGCCGCGGCGCCCGTGACGCCGGCGCCGACCGGGCCGGCTCCCACTCCCGCGCCCACCCCCACTCCCGCTGCCCCCGCGCCGGTACGCCCGGCCGCGCCGGCGGCGGGCGAGAAGAAGGGCGGCTCGGGCGCCCTGCTCGTGGTGGGAGGCGGCGCGGCGGCGGCGCTGGTGGCGGCCCTGGCCCTGGGCGGCGGCGACGACGACGACGACGACCGGCCGACGACGACGACCACGACCACCACGACGACCCTGCCGCCCTTCGCCGACCTGCGCGTGAACGGCGAAAAATCCGGCACGCAGTCGTGCAGCGCTCCGCTGATCTTCACGGTCGGCGTCGTCAACCGCACGGCGGTCGAGCTGCGGATCGATTCCTTCGCCCTGAACTTCACGGTCCTGGGCGGCGCCTGCACGAGCCATCAGGCCCCGGTGGACGGGACGGCGTTCTCGCCGCGGGCCATCCCCGCGGGCGCCAGCGCCGAGATCCGGCGGTTCGACCTGTTGGGCACGTTGTGCAGCCGCCCGCTGGGCCGCATGCAGTGCACGTGGCGGTCCACCCTGCAGGTGAGCACGGGGGCGGGCGCGCTCGCCGACACCATCGAGTTCAACACGCGCTGAGAACGGTCAGGAGCGCCCGCGGCGCGCCGCGATCCGTCCCTCCGCCGAAGCCCACCCGGCGTCGAACGAGCATCCCGGGGCATCGACGTCGATGACGAGGGGCGCGTGGTCCGAGGGCACGGGCTTGCCCTTGCGCGCCTCGCGGTCGATCTCCGCCCACACCACGCGCTCCCGCACCGGGGCGCTCACCAGCAGGTGGTCGATCCGCATGCCGAAGTTCTTGTGGAAGTTGCCGGCGCGATAGTCCCACCAGGTATACCGGCCGGGCTCGGGATGATGCAGGCGGTACGCGTCCACCAGGCCCCAGCGGACGAGCGCGCCGAACGCCTGGCGCTCGGGCGGTGAGACGTGGGTGCCGCCGTGGCACGCGCGCGGATCCCAGACGTCCGCGTCCCCGGGCGCCACGTTGAAGTCTCCCCCCACCACCAGCGCATCCTGCGGGTCGGCCGCCTCGACGAGCCAGCGCCCGAGCCGCTCGAACCAGGCGAGCTTGGCCTCATAGAACGTCGAGCCGACCACGCGGCCGTTGGGCGCGTAGATCGAGACCACGCGGACGTCCCCGCACGTGGCCGCGATCATGCGCGCTTCCGCCAGCGGCTCGTCGTCGCCGGCGTCCTCGGTCCGCGGGCGCAGCAGGGGCGCGCCGAAGTTGGTCACGACGCCCTCGATGCCGCACCGGCTGGCCACGGCCACGCCGTTCCAGCGGCCCTCGCCGTGATGGGCCAGCGCGTATCCGAGCCGCTGAAACACGTCGGCGGGGGCATCCGCGTCGGAAAGCTTGGTCTCCTGCAGCAGCAGCACGTCGGGCTTCGCCCGGTCGAGCCACCACGTGACCTTGTCGAGCCGCGCCTTGAGAGAGTTGACGTTCCAGGTCGCGATGCGCATGGGCCACTAGGTTACCTTGCGGCACCGCGCGCGGCCCGCCGTCCTCCGCCGAGCCATCCGCCGCGCCCAGGCGTCGATCACCTGGCCCGCCTCTTGCAACGGGTGGTGTGAGTGCGCGAAATGGAGCGTCTCCTGACATTCCTGCCTATGATGGAAGCATGTTGAGGGCGGGCGATCGGGTCGGGGAGTGGGTCATCGAAGCGCCCCTGGGCGAGGGCGGCATGGGCGCGGTGTACCGCGTGCATTCCGCCCTCACGCAGCGTCTGGTCGCCGCCCTCAAGGTCATGAAGCCGACGTCCGAGCCGGACGCCCGGGCCCGGTTCGTGCGCGAGGCCGAAGCACTCTCCGCGCTGCGCCATCCCGCGGTGGTCCGCGTGATGGGGTTCAGCGAGGACGCCGACCGCACCCTGCTCTACCTGGTGATGGAGCTGGCGGTGGGCGAGACGCTGCGGGCGCGCGTGGCGCGCGGCCCCCTGGACCTGGCGGAAGCCCTGGCCACCTTCGTGCCCCTCGCGCAGGGGCTCGACCACGCCCACTCCTCCGGCATCTTCCACCGCGACCTCAAGCCGTCGAACGTGATACTCACCGTGGACGGCACGCCGCGGCTGGTGGACTTCGGCATCGCGGCCGCGTCGAACTCCGAGGCGCTCACCACGACCGGGCAGCTCGGCACGCTGCCCTACCTGCCCCCGGAGGTCTTCCGTGGCGAGCGCGCCGAGCCGGCGAAGATCGACGTCTACGCGTTCGGGCTGCTGCTGCACGAGGCGCTCACCGGCGCGCGCTCGTTCGCGGTGGACCCGGCCAGCACGCCGGCCGCGGCGGCCGCCGCCATCGGCGTGCGGAAGCTGAACGCGCCGCCCGTCGAGCTGCCCCCTGGCTTCCCCGAGCGGTTGCGCGACCTGGTGCGGCAGGCCACGGAGGCGGACCCCGGCGTGCGGCCCACCATGCGCGATCTGCGCGAGGGCCTGGAGTCGGTGGTCGAGCGTCGCGCGCCAGGGACGGCGCCGGGCCGGCTCGTGCCGGTGGCGTCGCCCGCCGTGGCCGTGGAGGACAAGACGACGCGCGTTCCCGATCCCACGTCCTGGCCCCATACCGGCGCGATCGGCGACGCCATGGGCTCGCGGGGCGTCGGACGGCGCCGCGGCGACCGAACGCGCGCAGGCCTGCTCACGGCGGCCGCGGTGGCCGCGGTCCTCCTCGCGCTCGCGCTC
>DATKEG010000007.1:0-19224 GCA_035544515.1 Vicinamibacteria bacterium
CTCGCCGCCGCCTGCGGCGCGGCGGCCGGCGGGGGCGAAGGCGGAAGGGGCGGCGCGATCGGACGCAACGGGCCGCTGACGCGCGGCGGCGCGGGAGCGATGCGGATGCTGGGCGGGAAGGCGGACGCGCCCGCGGGAGCCGGCGGCGCGGGGGCCGGCGCGGCCGTGGGGGTCACGAACGGCTCCGGCGCGGCTTCCGTCTCCGGCTCGAGCGGCTCCTCTTCCTCGTCTTCGACCGGGGGCGGAGGAGGCGTGGCCACCTTGGGCGCGAGGCGCGGAGCGCCGGGCGCGTGCAGCAGGGCGGGCGGCGGTTCCTCGGAGGGCCGCGGCGCGGGCTTCTCCTCGCCCCGGCCCTTTCCCTTCTTGCGCGCCTCCGCCGCCGCCTGCGCCTCGGCGGCGGCCTTCTCGCGGGCCTCCTTCTCCGCCGCGATGCGCGCAACCCGCACCTGCTCCTGCTGCTCTCTTTCGGCCTCGTCCTCTTCGCTGCCGTAGATGCGCCGCTTGCGCGCGGCCAGCGCGTCGATCTTGAGCGCGCGCTTGAGCTTGTCGGCGGTATCTTCGTCGACCGAGCTGCTGGCCGTCTTGACGTCCACGCCCAGCCTCTTGAGGCGGTCGATGACTTCCTGGCTCGAGAGGTTCAGGTCCCTCGCGAGCTGGAAGACCCTAACGTTCAGCATCCGGCTTTCCTCCCCCAGGCGCTTCCCCGGCCACCTCGCCCACCGGGGCCGCCTCCGCCTCGCGCTCGCCCTCGGGCGTCTCCGCCGTCTCCGCTTCCGTCTCTGCGGCCTCGGCGCCCTCCGCGCCCTCCGCGCCGGCCGCTTCCGCCTCAGCCTCCGCAGCCGCCAGCGCCGCCGCCTGCTCGGCGGCGAGGCGCTCGGCCTCGAGGCGCTCGGCCTCGACGCGCTCGGCCTCCAGCCGCGCCGTCTCCTCGGCGTCGCGACGGTCCCAGTCGACCTTCACCGTGGTGGCCGCCTCGCGCAGGGCCTCCAACGTCGCGGAGGCCACGCCGTCGATCGTCTCCAGCTCCTCGTCCGTCATCTCGAGCAGGTGGGCCAGTCCGCCCACGCCGGCGTCGATCAGCTTCTGCACGATGTCGTCGGGGATGCCGAGCGTCTGCAGGCTGCGCAGCTCGTCCACGATGCGCTGCATGCGCGCCATCTCGGCCTCGACCTCCTGGCGCTTCTCCTCCTCGCTCTTGATGTCGATCCGCCAGCCCACGATCTTGGCGGCCAGGCGGACGTTCTGGCCCTTCTTGCCGATGGCCAGCGAGAGTTGCTTGTCCTCGACCACGACCTCCATGATCTTCTGCTCCTCGTCGATCACGGAGACGCGGCTGACCTTGGCCGGGGAAAGGGCGTTGATCACGAACTGGGTCGGGTCCTCGCTCCACTCCACGATGTCGATCTTCTCGCCGCGCAGCTCCCGGATGATGGACTGCACCCGCGTGCCCTTCATGCCCACGCAGGCGCCCACCGGGTCCACGTCCTTCTCGCGCGAGATGACCGCCACCTTCGCCCGCTCGCCCGCCTCGCGCACGCACCCCCTGATCTGGACGGTGCCGTCGTAGATCTCCGGCACCTCCATCTCGAAGAGCTTGACGAGCAGGGCGGGATCGGTGCGGCTCACCACCACCTGCGGGCCCTTGGCCGACTTGAGGACCTTGGCGATGGCCACCCGCACGCGGTCACCCGTCTGGTAGGTCTCGGCCCGGCTCTGCTCCTTGCGGGGCAGGAGGGCCTCCGCCCGGCCGAGGTCCACGACGAAGTCGCCCATCTCCTGGCGCTTGATGATGCCGTTGACGACCTCGCCCACGCGGCCGGAGTACTCCGCGAACACGTTGTCGCGCTCGGCCTCCCGGACCTTCTGGAAGATGACCTGCTTCGCGGTCTGGGCCGCGATGCGTCCCAGGATGTCCGTCGGCTTCGGGAACTCGATCTCCTGGCCCACTTCCGCCTCGGGGATCAGCGTGCGCGCCTCGTCGAGGCCGATCTGCGTCTCCGGCGACTCCACCGTCTCCACGATCTGGCGCACGGCGAAGACCTCGATCTGGCCGGTTTCGTTGTTGAAGCGGCTGCGCAGGTCCTCGTTATTCTTGTAATACTTCTTGGAAGCCGTGAGGATGGCGTCCTCGATGGCCGCGATGATGACCTCGGGGTTGATGTTCTTCTCGCGGCTGATCTGCTCGATCTGCTGTCGTAGCTGGTTGGCTGCCATCGTCCTTCTTCCAACTTCCTACTTGAATTCCACTTCCAGCCGGCCGTGCGCGATCTTCTCGAACGGGATGCGCGTCACGGTGCCACCGTCCTTCTCCGCCAGGCTGACCGCGCCCCCGTCCACGGACAGGATGCGGCCGGTCCAGTGGCGCCGCCCGTCGAGAGGCTCGTAGCTGGAGAGCCGGGCCAGGCGACCCTGATAACGCCGGTAGTCCGCCTCGGTCTTGAGCGGCCGGTCCAGACCGGGCGAGGACACCTCGAGGGTGTACGCGGAATCGATGGGGTCCTCGGCGTCCAGTATGGCGGAGACCTCCTCGGACACCGACTGCAGGTCGTCGAGCCCGATGCCACCGGGCTTGTCCACGAACAGGCGCAGGAGCTGTCCCCCGGGCGCCCTCTTCACCTCGACGTCCACCAGCTCGAACCCGCGGCTGGAGGTCACGCGCTCGGCCACGTCCCGCACCGTTTCCTTGAGTCCACGCTCCGTCAGCCCCGTTCTCTCCCAAAAAAAAGAGTGGGAGAACCCACTCTGGTGCATCCCCCCGAGCTGGAACGGCCATGATACCAGGGAACTCCAGGGGTGGCAAGGAGAAACGCCCGGCGTGGCCGGGTCACCCGAAATGCCCGCGTCAGGCGACTATGCGCCCGACCAGGTCGTAGGGATGGGCCTCGGTGATCTCGCAGGTCACGAAGCTGCCGGGCGCCGCCTCGCCGTCGTTGACGATGACCGAGCCGTCGATCTCCGGCGCCTGCGTCGAGACCCGGCCGCGCAGGAGCAGCTCGCTCTCCGGGTGGGCGCCCTCGAGGAGCACCTCGACCCTCTCCCCCACCCGGGCGCGGTTGCGGCGGGCCGAGATCTCCTGCTGGACGGCGAGCAGGCGCTTCCGCCTGCGCTCCTTCACCCCGGCCGCCACCCGGCCGGGCAGCGCGAAGGATGCCGTGTCCTCCTCGTCCGAATAGGTGAACACGCCGACGTTGTCGAACTCGGCGGCCTTCACCAGGGCCAGCAGCTCGTCGAACTCCGCGTCGGTCTCCCCCGGGAACCCGACGATGAACGAGGTGCGGAAGGCCACCCCGGGCACGCGCTCGCGCACGCGCTCCACCATGCCGAGCAGGTTGCCGCGGCCCGTCGGCCGCTTCATCCGACGCAGCACCGCCTCGCTCGCGTGCTGCAGCGGCATGTCCACGTACTTCACCACCCTGTCCTCGGAGGCGATGGCCTCGAGGATGCGGTCGGTGACCGTGGCCGGGTAGGCGTACATGACGCGGATCCAGCGCAGGCCGTCCACCCTGCCGAGCCGGCGCAGCAGCGTGGCCAGGCCGTCGCGCAGGCCGAGGTCGAGGCCGTAGCGGGTCGAGTCCTGGGCCACCAGCACCAGCTCGCGCACGCCGCGCGCGGCCAGGCCCTCCGCCTCGAGCACGATGTCGTCGAGCGCGCGGCTGCGATGCAGGCCGCGGAGCCGGGGAATGATGCAGAAGGTGCACACGTAGTCGCACCCTTCGCTGATCTTCAGGTACGCGAGCCACGGCGGCGTGGAGAGCACTCGCGGCGAGGCGTGGTCGTAGATCCAGGTGGGCCGTCCGGCCTCGGCGTCCGTGCGCGTGTCCTCGCCCTCGACGGCGTCCAGGATGCCCGCGACCTGCCCCGTACCGAGGGTGGCGTCGATCTCCGGAATCTCGCGCCGCAACTCGGCGTCGTAGCGCTGGGCCAGGCAGCCCGTGACCACCAGCCGCCGCGCGCGCCCCGACCGCTTCTCCCGCGCCATCTCCAGGATCGCGTCCACCGACTCCTGCTTCGCCCGGTCGATGAAGGCACAGGTGTTCACCACGATGACGTCGGCCTGACTGGGATCCGTCACGAGGTCGTGCCCGCGCCGCTGCAGGTGACCCAACATGACCTCCCCGTCCACCAGGTTCTTGGGGCAGCCCAGGCTGACCAGGCCGACGCTCACCTTCTTCACCGCAGAGGACGCCGGGGAGCGTGCAGGAACGGATCGAAGGCCGTCGAACGTGACCGGCGTCCAGGCGGGAGCAGCCCCGCAGGCGGAGCGTTTCATTTCGCGGCGCGGCGAATTTACTTCGACGCGCGCGCTCAACGACGCTGAACGCGCAGCCGGAGGGGCCAATTGACGCTCAATGGGCCTTGTCGGGCGTGTCGATCTGGTTGCCCCACTCGCGGAGCTTCTCGCGGTCGCTCGCGGCGTAGAGCTCGTCGCCGATGTCCGCCACCTGGTCGCTGATGCCGCCGACCACTTCCTGCTCCTCGCCCTGCTGGGCGATCAGCGAAAGATGGTGCGCGATGGCGTCGAGGCGGGGCACGGCCTTGTCCATGGCCAGGAGCAGGCCCTCGACCAGCTCCACGAGCGCCGTCCGGCTCAGCCCGTCGTGCCATGTGGGTTCCATGTTCCCTCCCCCCGGCCGGCGCCACTACGGCCCTCGACCAAACAACCCATCGTAGCGTAAGCTGCTCGACTCACCTAAACATGGGTCCAAGGAGGAGAGAGTGACCACAGGAGCGAAGGTCGCCATCGGGTGCGCGGCCGTGGCCATGCTGGGGCTCATCGTCGTGGTGGCGGGCCTCGGCGGCGCCGCCTGGTGGGCCAAGGGCAAGGTGGAGGAGGTGGCGGGGGGCCAGGACCGGATCGAGCGGCTGCAGGAGCGGGCCAACCGGAACGACTTCCGCCGGCCGTCGGACGGACTCATCGTGGAAGCGCGGCTGCAGAAGTTCCTGGACGTGCGACGGCGCGTGTACGACGTCTACAAGAAGTACGAGAAGGACCTGGAGGCGCGCGGCACGAAGGAGCAGGCGGACTTCGGGGACGTGACCGCCGCGTTCGGGATGATCAACGAGATCCGTCTGGCGCAGGCGCAGGCCCAGGCCGACGTGGGCATGAGCGACGACGAGTACCGCTTCCTCGTGGAGCAGGTCTACAAGACCATGTGGGCCGCCGAGGTGGCGAAGCGGACCGGCGGCCAGAGCGTGTCGGAGGCCGCGGGAGCGATGTACGACCAGGCCGCGCAGGCCATGGCCAGGGCGGCCGAGCAGGCCCGCCAGGCGCGCGAGGCGGCCGAGCGGCAGGGCGACGACGAGGCCGAGGACGCGGCCGAGCAGAGCGAGGAGAAGGTCGCGGACGGCGTGGACGAGCTCCGCCAGCAGGCGGCGGAGGCGCGCGAGCGGGCGGAGGAGATGGACGTCCCGCCGGCGAACGTCGCGCTCTTCCGGAAGTACGAGCCCCAGATCAGGCAATACGCCATGACCGGCCTGGAGTGGATCGGGCTGTAGAATGGGTAGCAAGGAGGGAACCCCCATGCGCACGTGGATCCCGTGGGTGGCGTTGGTCCTGGCGGTCTCTTTTGTGACGGCGCCGGGGGTCCAGCCTGGCGCGGCCGCTCAGGAGCCGAAGAAGTACCGCTCGGTCGAGGCCGAGGTGGTTTCGGCCGACGTCGAGGACATGACGCTCGCGGTGAGGGTGGACGGCGAGGAGAAGACCCTGGCCGTCAGCCGGCTCGCCAAGGCGCGCCTCTCGGAGGTGAAGGCGGGCGACAAGGTAGTGCTGAGCTGCAAGGACGTCGAGGGCAAGGACCGCGAGGTCGTGTCCATCCGTCCGGCGCGGGAGGCGCCGTCCCGGTAGCCGCCCGCCCGGCCGCCGTCCGCCTGGTGCTTTTTGCTCAGGCTCGTTACCCCGCCCCCGGCATAGAATTCGGGCCGGAGCACCGGGTGTGCCCGCGTCGCGCGCGGCGCGCACCGGCGGGAGGTGGACCATGGCGCGCATGACGGCGGTGGTATTCCTGTCCCTGACGCTGCTCGCCGCGGCCGCGAGCGAAGCCGCGCCTCCCGCGCCGGAGCCCTATGTCCCGGCGCGGACGTGCGCCACGTGCCACCAGACCATCCATCTCCTCTGGTCGGAGTCGGAGCATGCCCGCGCGGCGACCAAGCCGGCGTACCTCGAGGCGCTCGGTGCCGCGGTCGCCGGGGCTTCCGACCCGCAAGCGGTCCGGCGCGGCTGCGTGTGGTGCCATGCTCCGACCGCGCTCGTCACGGGCGACTACGACCTCCGGCGGCCCATCACCCGGGAGGGCGTGTCCTGCGACTTCTGCCACACCGTGGCCGACGTGGACCTGGCCAGGCCCGACCACCCCTTCGACCTGGATCCGGGCGACGTCAAGCGCGGCCCGCTGGAATACGCCACCTCGCCGTTCCACCGGACGGCGTATTCGCCGCTCCACAAGTCCAGTCCACTCCTCTGCGCGGCGTGCCACGAGCACACGAACGCCCAGGGCGTGGCCGTCCTCTCCACGTACACCGAGTGGAAGGCCGGCCCCTATCCGGAGCGCGGGCAGACCTGCCAGGAGTGCCACATGCCGCTCGTGCCCGGCGAAACCGTGCAGGGCCAGGGGCTCGCGTCCACGCAGCGCCGGATCAACCTGCACCGCCTCGTGGGCGGCAGCAGCCCGAGCCGCGTCCGCGCCGGTCTCGTCCTGCGCATCCACTCGCTGGCCGTTTCCGGCGCGTCGGCCGACGTGCAGGTGGCGGTGGTGAACGCGGCGGTGGGCCACGCCGCGCCCGGCGGCCTCTCGAGCAAGAGCCTCGTGCTGGCCGTGGGCGTCGAGACCGCCGCCGGGCAGCTCCTCCACCGCCGGGAGCGGGTCTACCGGCGCGAGCTGAAGGACGCCGAAGGGCGCACGCTGGTCACCGTCGCCGACTTCTTCTTGAGGGCCGCCACGGTCGGCGCGGACACCCGCCTCCGCCAGAAGGAAGCCCGCTCCGAGCGCTTCACCGTCCCTCTTCCCGAGGACTGGAAGGCGATCGTGGCCCGTCTGGAGTACCGTGACGAGTCCGACCCCCGGGCCGGCGCGAAGACCACGCTGGTCACCGAGGTGCGTCGCGAGCGGGGGTCGGCGGGCTCCAGCGGCGCGCGCTGAGAGGCGGGTTCAGGTCCCGAGGAGCCGGCGGGCGGCCACGAGCGCCCCCGAGGTGTCGGGCTCGGGCGGAAACGGCCTCGCCAGCGCCTCCTCCAGCGGACCGCGCAGGCGGCCCGCCGACAGGTCGCGGTTGCTGACGTGCACCGCCGGCAGGTACTCGCCCATCTCCCGCACGAGGACCGGGTACTCCGGGAAGTCCCCGCGCTCCGTGTAGACGAGCCGGGTCCTCGCGCCGATCGCGTCCGACACGATGCCGTAGCCGGGCTTGGTGACCACCACGTCTACGGCGCCGACCACGTCTTCGTAGCCCAGGCCGAGGGCGCCGAGGTCCCCGGCCAGCGGCCGCACGTGCGCGGGAGCGTCCCGCACCGGTTCGCTCACCAGGAAATCGAACTCCGGCAGGCCGGCCAGCGCCTGCGCGCGGAACCCCGGGAGTCCGAGGCCGCCGAAGCTCACCAGCACCGCGGGCCGGTCGCCCAGCCCCAGCCTGCGGCGCGCGGCCTCCCGCGCCACGCGCGGCCGCCGGGCGACGAGCGGGATCCGCTCGCGCCGGGGGAAGGCGGGCATGTCCCCGGCAAACGGCAGCTCGAGCAGCAGGGTCGCGCCGCGATACGCCGCGGCCGCCTGCTCGGCCGCCTCGCCCAGGCCGGGATGGCGCACGGCCAGGTGCGCGTAGACCCGGTCCCAGGAGAAGTTGGCCAGCGCGATCGCGGGCACGCCCGCCTCGCGCGCGGCGGCGAAGGCCAGCGGAGGCACGTCCGCCAGCACGACGCGCGCGCCCACCGCGCGGAGCCAGCGCGCCTCCTCGGCCACGCGCGCCGGCCACGCCGCGGCGAAGGCCCGCCACTTCGTGAGCGTGGCCGCCTCGTCGATGGTGAGCGCGTCCTTCTGCGCCAGGCCCACGTCGCAGGCGTCGGCCCGCACGCTCACGCCTTCGCCGAGCGCATCCCGGAACAGGCGCTCCGGCGCCAGCGTCACCACCTGCAGCGGCGTCCCCGGCGCCAGCCGCCGGACCTCGCGCAGCACTTCCGCCGTGCGCGTGGCGTGGCCGAACCCATGGCCGGTGACGTAGGCGGCGATCACTGCAGGCTCGTGTCCTAGGGATAGATGCGGTAGAGCATGCGCGGGAAGGCGATCGTCTCGCGGAGGTGCTCGAGGCCGCAGATCCAGGTGACCACGCGCTCGATGCCCATGCCGAACCCGGCGTGAGGCACGCTTCCGTACCGGCGCAGGTCGAGGTACCAGCGGAAGTCCTCCTCGGGAAGGTCGTGCTCCCGGAGGCGCTGCCGCAGCAGCTCCGCGCTGCTCATGCGCTCACCCCCGCCCACGATCTCGCCGTACCCTTCCGGGGCGAGGATGTCCGCGGACAGGGTCAGCTCCGGCCGCGCGGGGTCGGGCTCCATGTAGAAGGCCTTGGTCGCGGCCGGGAAGCGGTGCACCACCACGGGCCGGTCGTGCGCCTCGGCGATGATCGTCTCGTCCGTGCCGCCGAAGTCGCTTCCCCACTGCGTCGGCGAGCCCTTGGCCTGGATCAGCTCGATGGCGTCGTCGTAGTGCAGCCAGGGGAACGGCGGCCGCACGTTCTCGAGCTTGGCGAGGTCGCGCTCGAGGACCTGCAGCTCCTGGCGCCGCGTCTCCAGCACGCGTCCCACGACGAAGACGATGAGGTCCTCGGCCACGCGGACGGCGTCCTGCAGGTGCGCGAAGGCCATCTCCGGCTCGACCATCCAGAACTCGGTGAGGTGCCGCCGCGTCTTGGACTTCTCGGCGCGAAAGGTCGGCCCGAAGCAGTAGACCCGGCCGTGGGCGGCGGCGGTGGCCTCGTTGTAGAGCTGGCCGCTCTGCGTCAGGTAGGCCGTGCCCTCGTCGAAATAGGGCACGGCGAAGAGCGTGGTCGTCCCTTCGCAGGCCGCGGGCGTGAAGATGGGAGTGTCCACCAGCGTGAAGCCCGCCTCGTCGAGATGGTCCCTCACCGCCTTGACCACCGCGTGGCGGATGCGCAGCACGGCGTGCTGCCGCTGCGAGCGGATCCAGAGGTGCCGGTGCTCCATCAGGAAGGCGGTGCCGTGCTCCTTGGGCGTGATCGGGTAATCGTGCGTGGCGTGCACGACGGCGAGGCCGGTCGCGTCCACCTCGTACCCGCCCGGCGCGCGCCGGTCCTCCTTCACTCGCCCCGTCAGCTCCAGCGAGGACTCCTGCCCCATCTGCTCCGCGGCCGCCCAGGACTCCGCCGGCACCGCGGCCCTGGCCACCACCACCTGCGCGAAGCCCGTGCCGTCGCGCACGATGAGGAACTGCAGCTTGCCGCCGGAGCGCTTGTTGTGGAGCCAGCCCTGCACGCGCACCTCGTCTCCGACGTGGCTCTTGAAGTCGGCGATGCGCACGATGTCCATCAGCGCAGCTCCTTGACGTGGTTGGCCAGGACGCGCCAGAGCGGGCCCAGCTCGGGGTGGCGCGAAAGGTTCCGGCGCGCGTTGACCAGCGTGCGCGGGATGTAGGGCAGGTACACGCGGTTGCCCTTGACCGAGGCCTGGTAGCCGAAGGTGCCGAGGGCCTTGAGGTTGCGCTGGACCGACATCAGGTCGAACCGGCGGCGGAACACCTCGCGGTGCTCGCCGGGCATCGCCTTCTGCCGGAACTCCTCCGCCCGCTCCTCCAGGAACTCCTCCTCCACGTCCACGTAGGAGTCGCGCAGGAGCGACACCAGGTCGTAGGTGGCCGGGCCCATGCGCGCGTCCTGGAAGTCGATCCAGACGAGCGTGTCGCCCTGCACCATCAGGTTGCGGCTGTGGTAGTCCCGGTGGCACAGCACGCGCGGCCAGGACGCGATCTCCTCGCAGAGCCGGTGGAAGCCCTCGGAGAGCACGCTGCGGTCCTCCACGGAGAGGTTGGCGCCGCGGTGGCCTTCGAGAAAGTGCTTGAGGAAGTAGTGCAGCTCCCAGGCCAGCTTCTCGATGTCGAAGGCCACCTGGAAGCACGACGCGCGCTGGGGACCGTGCGCGGCCTGGCGCTGGAGCGTGACCACCTGCTCCACCGCGGTGCGGTACAAGTCCTCGCGCTGCGCGGCGCTCGCCCCGCGGAGGCCCTCCTGCAGGGTCTGGTCGCCCAGGTCCTCGAGCAGCAGGATGCCGCGCGGTCCGTCCTGGTCGAGGATGGCGGGGACGGGGATGCCCCATCCGGCCATGAGGTGGCGCATGACGGTGAAGGGCAGCTGCTCGGCCTCGAACGCGTCCACGTACAGCGAGAGGATGGTCGTGCCTTGCGGGCCGGCCAGGCGGTAGTAGCGCCGCGTGGACGCGTCTCCGGAGAGCGGCCTCACGGCCACCTCGGCCCCGGCCCGGCCGAAGCGGTCGGCCAGGAACGACGTGATGCGCGGATCGAGCTGGGGACTCAGGACAGCTCCATGGAATATTGCCCATCCCGCAGCCGGCCGCCGCGCGGACGCGCGCGGAGCCGCCGGGCCGGGATCAGGACCTGACCGGCAACCGCCTCGCCCGCGCCCACGCGGGCGCCGGTGGCCAGCACCGAGTGGCGCACGCGAGCGAAGGCGCCCACCCGCGCGCCCTCCCAGAGCACGCTGTCCGACACCTCGGCCCCCTCCTCCACGACGCAGCGCCGGCCCACGATGCACCGCCGCAGCCGCGAGCGTTCGTGGACCCGCGCCTGGGGATGGACGAGCAAGGGGCGCGGCGGGCCGCCGAAGCCCCGCGACATCATGGCGATCTGGGAGGCGAGATACAGCGACGGGCTGCCGAAATCGTACCACGCGGACCGCACGCGCAAGCCGAGCAGCCGCTCTCCTTCCGCGAGCAGCGGGGCGTAGAGATCCCGCACCGAATCGGACGGCCCCGGGGGCAGCCGTTCGAGCAGGACGGGGTCCATCACGTGGACGCCGGTGAAGAGGGCGCCCCGGCCCGCGGCCGGCCGCGGCAGCCCCGCGATCGACCGGATGAGGCCGTCCCGCCCCGTGACCACGCCGCCGTAGGACTCGACGTCGGGATGGCCCCTCAGCACCAGCGTGGCGCGCACGCCCGCCGCGCGGTGCCGCTCCACCACCGCGCGGAGGTCGAAGTCGAAGAGCACGTCGCCGTTGACCAGCAGGAACGGCTCGCGGTCGAAGAACCGGCGCACGGCGCGCGGCCCTCCGCCCGTGCCCAGGATGCGCCGCTCGTGGGCGTAGCGGATCCTCAGGCCGAACGCGGCCCCGTCGCCGAGCGCGCGCCGGACCGTCGCGGCGAGGTGGTGGGTGTTGACGACCACGTCGCGCACGCCCGCCCGCGCCAGCGCCTCGAGCGTCCAGTGCAGCAGCGGCCGGTTCAGCACCGGGAGCACGGGCTTGGCCGCGAGCAGGGTCAGCGGCCGCATCCGCGTGCCCAGGCCCGCGGCCAATATCATGGCTTTCACTCGAACGTCATGTCGCCCTGGCCGCCGGCGGCGAAGAACAGCGACACGTAGGAGTCGCGCATGTAGTCGGCGGGAGCGTAGCCGAGCGCGGCCGCGGCCTCGTGAATGGCGGACACGGGCCCCTCGATCTCCAGGAAGGCGCCGATCGGCGTCTCGTCCACCACGATCTCGACGTCCTTCCAGCGGTACACCTCGCGGTACTTCTGGTAGCGGAACACGGGGCGGAAGCCCAGCGCATGCACGATCGCCTGCAGGGCGTCCGGATCGCCGACCGCCGTCTCCAGCTCGGTGCGGACCTTCACGCCGTCGCGGTCGCTCCGCGGGGCCTTGTGGGTGAGGACGCCGCCCGCCTCGGTGCGCCGCAAGCGCAGGACGCGGCCCCCGCTCGCGAGCGAGGAGGCGGCGTCGTCGAAGAGCACGTTGTCCTCGAAATGGCGCGCGCGGACGCGCTCGGCGCCCAGGCCCGCGAGCGCCGCCCGCGCGTCCTCGGGCCGGCCGACACGGAGCTTGATCTCGCTTTCGACGGCGGCGGGCATCGGGAAGGCGCGCGCCTACTCGGAGACGGTCACCTTCATGTCGATCCGCTCGTCTGGGTTGTCGTTGCGGTCGCGCTTAGCGTTGACGATCTTGTCCGCCACCTCGAGACCGCGCACGACCTGCCCGAACGCGGTGTAGTTGTGGTCGAGGAAGGGCGAGTCCTTCACCACGATGAAGAACTGCGAGCCGCCGCTGTCGGGGTCCTGCGCACGGGCCATGGACACGATCCCCCGCTTGTGCGAGGTGTCGTTGAACTCGGCCTTGAGCGTGTGCCCGGGGCCGCCGGTGCCGTGCTGGCTGCGCGGCGCGTTGGGGTCGCGGGTATGGGGGTCGCCGCCCTGGATCATGAAGCCGGGGATGACGCGGTGGAACGTGGTGCCGTCGAAGAAGCCCTTGCGCGCCAGGTCCAGGAAGTTCTTGACGTGCCCCGGCGCCTTGTCCGGAAAGAACTCGATCTCGATCTCCCCCAGGCGCGTCCGCAGGACGGCCCGGGGCCGTGTCGCCTCCGCCATCACCAACCCTCCCTTGCGATGCCCACCATCATATGCCCGAACACCGCGTTGAGGCTCCGCCGCGCACGCAGGTTCCGGCTCTCGCTTCGAGGAGATCCCGCGTGCCGCCGAGGCGTCGTCCTCAGCGGGCGACACGCTCCAGGGCGCGATCCACCTCGTCCTGGAAGCGGCTGTCGCCGATGCCGAGCAGGAGCCGGCGCGCTTCGTCCTTGCGTCCGAGGCCGGCCAGGCAGAGCGCCCGGTCGTAGCGTTCCTCGGGCGAGAGCAGCCAGCCGTCGTCCTTCGCGGCCAGGGCCTGCACGAAACGCAGCGCCTCGAGATGTTTGCCCGCGCGGTAGGCGTCGGCGGCGGCCGCGAACGCGCCGGGCACGGGGAGGTCCTCTCCCGGCGCCAGGCCGTCCGGCGGCAGCGGTGGCCCGCCCGCCGGCGCCGCGCGGTCCGGCGGGCGCAGGTTCCACAGGGGCCGCGGTACGGTCTCGCGCACGTCGGTGCGGCCGAGCACGGCGAGCAACGGCGGCACGCTGGCCTGGAGCGGCGGGTGCGCGACGACACCCACCCATCCGCCGCGAGCCACGACGAGGACCGTGCCGCCCGGGGCGCTCAGCGCGCCGAACTGCCCGCGGCCCAGGAGCAGCGGCCAGTCGTAGCGATAGAGGCCGAGGATCTGCCGCAGCGCGTGGTCGCGCTCCGGGTCCTCGGCCACCATGATCACCCGCGCGCCCGCGGGCGCGATCCGCTTCAGCGCCTCGAGGTCCCCCGAGCAGGTGCGGCACGACGCCGTGGCCATGTAGAAGATGGTGGGCTCGCCCCCCATGCGGAACGGCGCCCCCGTGGACAGGCGGGCGCCGCCGGCGAGCTGGATCGGTCCGTCCCGGTACTCGACGGCCTTGCCGAGGGGTTGCAGCCGCGCGCGGTCGATCTCGGCCTGGACGCTGGGCAGGCCCACGAGGTCCGCCGCCTGCTCGAGCAGCGCCACCGACGCGGGACCGAACCCGCCCTTCGCCCCCAGCCCCCGGAGCACGTCGAGCGCCTCGCGGCCGCGTCCTTCCGCGAGCAGGGCGCCGGCATGGCGTCCCGCGCGATCCGCGGTCGGGTCGAGGAGCGCGGCACGGCCGAAGTGGCGCGTGGCCGCGCGCTGCTGCCCGGCCGCGGCCAGCGACTCCCCCACGGCCGCGTAGAGCGTGGCCCGGTGCCGGCGGTAGCCCAGGCGGGCCTGCTGGTAGGCGTCCTCCACCACCTCGCCCTTGCGGCCCATGGATACGAACGCCGTCGGGTCGAACTCCTCGGTCAGCTCCAGCGCGCGCCGTGCCTGCGCGACCGCGGCGGGCGGGCGTTTTGCGGCGAGCCGCACCGCGTCGCCCGCCAGGCGCTCCGCTTCCTCGACCCGCCCCGCGGCGCTGGCCAGGAGGAGGAGCCCCACCAGGGCCCCGCTCACCTCGGCCCCCGCCCCAGTCGCTGCAGGCGCCGCTCCGCCTCGGCCAGCGTCTCCTCCTTCTTGCAGAACGCGAACCGGACCTGGCCGCGGCCGTCCTTCGCATCCTGGTAGAACGACGAGCCGGGCACCACCGCCACGCCGACCGTCTCGATGAGGTGGCGCGCGAAGGCCACGTCGTCGTCCCAGCCGAGGCCGCCGGTCTCCGTCATGACGTAATACGCGCCCGCCGGGCGATAGGCCAAGAACCCCGCGCGCTCCAGGATGCCCAGCAGGCGCTCGCGGCGCGCGCCGTACGCCCGCGCCAGCTCGCGGTAGTAGCCCTCCGGCAGCGCCAGCGCCGCCGCCCCCGCTTCCTGCAACGGAGCGGCCGCCCCCACGGTGAGGAAGTCGTGGACCTTGCGGATGGCCGCGGTGAGCACGGGGGGTGCGATGGCCCAGCCCACGCGCCAGCCGGTGACGCTGTACGTCTTGCTCATCCCGTTGATCGTGATGGTGCGCTCGGCCATGCCGGGCAGGGTGGCCATGGGCACGTGCACGGCCCCGTCGTAGAGGATGTGCTCGTAGATCTCGTCCGTGATGGCCAGGGCGTCGTGGCGGCGGCAGAGCTCCGCCACCGTCTCCAGCTCCTCCCGCGTGAACACCTTGCCCGTGGGGTTGTTGGGCGTGTTGACGATGACCGCGCGCGTGCGCGGGCCGAAGGCCTTCGCCAGCTCGTCGGGATCGAACGACCAGCAAGGCGGCCGCAGCCGCACGAACCGGGGCTGCGCGCCGGAGAGGATGGCGTCGGGCCCATAGTTCTCGTAGAACGGCTCGAAGACCACGACCTCGTCGCCCGGGTCGAGCACGGCGAGGAGGGCCGCGATCATGGCCTCCGTGGAGCCGCAGGTGACGGTCACCTCCCGCTCGGGATCGACGGGCACGCGGTAGAGGCGATCGAACTTGGCCGCGATGGCCTGGCGCAGCGAGCGCGCGCCCCAGGTGATCGCGTATTGGTTGATGTCGGCCGACACCGCCCGGCGCGCCGCCTCCTTCACCTCCTCCGGCGCCGCGAAGTCCGGGAAGCCCTGTGAGAGGTTCACCGCGCCGTGCAGGTGGGCCAGGCGCGTCATCTCGCGGATGACGGACTCGGTGAAGCGGGCGGCCTTGGCCGACGGCCGGACGCTCACGGCGTGCCGCCGGACGCCACCGGCGTGAGCGGCGCGCCGGCCAGCAGCGTCATGTCCGGCCGGAGCGGGCGCGTGAGGTCCACGTGTCCGCCGAGGGTGGCCACGGGCCGGTCCTCGATCAGGATCTGGACGCGCTGGATCGCGGGGAAGTTCGCGGCCAGGGAGTTCACGACCGAATAGACGGTCAGGAGCTCGGCCTCCGACCCGCCCGGCAGCCCCGCCGTCGCCTCCCGGGAGAGGTCCACGTACGCGACGCCGCGTGCCGAGACGAAGACGTGCAGGACGCGCGTCTCCGGCGCGAGGATGGCCCCGAGACCGCCGCGCGAGCCCTCGACCAGCTCCTCGACCACGGAGTGGAGCTGGCGGGCCAGGTCGCTGGAGAAGGCGACCGCCCGTTCCTCGATGGCCAGACCGCGCCGGTCCGCCGCCTGGAAGAAGAGCTTGACGTTGATCTGCCGCTCCACGGCCCCGGTCTCCTCGGCGGCGGGCGCGGCGTCGGAGGCGGCCGGGGCGCCTCCGTCCTCCGCGTCCGGGAGGCTGCGCACGAGCAGGCTCGACCAGCGCGGCGCGCTGAGCGTCACCGCGGCGAGCAGCGCCAGCAGGCCGGCCGCGGTCAAGACGTTCGCCCGGCTCGCCTTCATGCGAACGGTTCAGGGGCGCGAGCCGGCGCCCGCGGACGTCCCTCGCCGCTGCTCGCGCTGCTGCTGGTAGCGCGCCAGCCCGCGCACCAGCGCCGACACCACCTTCGCCTGGTACTCGTCCGAGGTGAGCAGCCTCTCCTCTTCGGCGTTGCTGATGAACCCGACCTCCACGAGCACGGCGGGCATGGCCGCTCCCACCAGCACGCGGAAGGGCGCCTGCTTGATGCCGCGGCCCTCGCTGCCGGTCACGCCGGCCAGCTCTTCCTGCAGGCGGGTGGCCAGGGCGGAGGACTCCTCGAGGTGCTCGGCCTGCGCCATGTCCCACAGGATGAGCGCCACGTCGGACCGGCCCTCCGGCACATGGCCGGGACCGGCCAGGCCCCCGCCGGAGCCGTCCACCAGGCCGCCCTCCACCATGGCCAGGCGCCGGCTCTCCTCGTCGGAGGCCTCGAGCGAGAGGAAGTAGACCTCGCTTCCGCGCGCCCCCTGGCTGCGGCTGGCGTTGGCGTGTATGGAGACGAACAGGTCGGCCTTGTAGTTGTTGGCGAAGGCGGCGCGGTCGTCGAGCGGCACGTCCTGGTCGCCGTCGCGGGTGAGGAAGGCCTGCAGACCCAGGCCGTTGGCCACCGCGCTGCGCAGCTTGCGCGCGATGGCCAGCGTGACGTCCTTCTCCAGCGCGCCCCCCGGGCCCTGGGCGCCCACGAGCCCTCCCCCGTGCCCGGGATCGATGACGACGGTGCGCAGCCCGTGTTCCGCGGGGATGGCCGCGGGCGGTGGGCCCGGGGTGGGGGCACTGCCGGCCACCGGCGCCGGGCCCATGAAGTCCAGGATGAGGCGGAAGGGCGGCCCCTCCTCCTCGGCGCTGCGGAGCCGCTCGAAACGGCGGCCCAGCGTGATCGCGAAGAGGTTGTCCTTCCCGCCCAGGAACTGCACGCGGTCCACGATGCCGCCGGTGAGGCGTTCCTGCGCGTAGGAGACGTCGACGAGGTCACGGGTGATGCCGACCGTGACCCGGCCCTCCTCCCGCCCCACGCGGAACGGCACCTTCTCGCTGGCCTCGAGCACCACGCGCACCGACTCGCCGGAGACGACCGTGCTCACGCTGACGCGCGGCGCGGGCACGTTGCCCACCCGCAGCACGCGGGACGCGGCGCGCCACTCCGCCCGCGTGCCCAGCAGCGGAGCGAGCAGGCGGGGCAGCGAGTCCACGGGCACCAGCCAGCCGCCCTCCTCGAGCAGGGCGGGGGACGACATCAGGCGCAGGTCGCCGCCGACCGAGGCCAGGCTCTTCTTGTCGTACAGGATGACCTGGCGGCCCTCGAAGCTCAGCGTGACCGAGCCCCCGCGCGCGTCCGTGGTGGCCGAGATCCCCAGGGTGGGCAGGAGCGGACCGATGGGCAGCAGCTCGGCGCCCCCGCGCACCACCGGAGTCGCCTCACGGCGCTCGCCTTCGAGCAGCACCACGATCGGGTCGGTGGCCGGCGCGGCCTGAAGCAGGAGGAGGGGAGCGGCGACGAGGACGGCGACGAGCGGCGGGCGGACGCGGATGGAGGGGCCTCCTTGACCGCGTCTATGTTACGGCAACAGGCCGGCCGCGACCAAGCCTGGGGTCGCGAATCGAACCGTGGACCTGATATAGACTCCCGGACCGTCATGACCAGCGCCGCCTCGCCCGCGCGCCTCCGCCCGCTCACCCCGACGGAATGGCTCATCTGCGGCGTGGCCGCCCTGGGGTTCGCCTTCGACATCTACGAGCTGCTGATGCTGCCGCTCATCGTGCGGCCCGCGCTGCTCGAGTTGATGGGGGTGCGCCCGGGCAGCCCCGAGTTCAACCACTGGGTGGGCCTCCTCTTCTACGTGCCCGCGCTGGCCGGCGGGACCTTCGGCCTGCTCGGCGGGTATCTCACCGACGTGTTCGGCCGCCGCCGCGTGCTCGTGTGGAGCATCCTTCTCTATGCGTTCTCGGCCCTGGCCGCCGGCTTCGCGCGCTCGCCCGAATGGCTGCTCTTCTTCCGCTGCACGACGTTCGTGGGGGTGTGCGTCGAGTTCGTGGCGGCCGTGGCCTGGCTGGCGGAGCTGTTCCCGGATCCCAAGCGCCGCGAATCCGTCCTCGGCTACACCCAGGCGTTCTCGTCCCTGGGCGGGATCCTGGTGACGGGCGCCTACTTCCTCGCCGTCACCTACGCCGACGCGCTGCCCGCCATCCAGGGCACCCACTCCGCGTGGCGGTACACGCTGATCTCCGGCGTGATCCCGGCGCTGCCCCTCATCGTCATCCGGCCGTTCCTGCCCGAGTCGCCCGCCTGGCGGCAGAAGAAGCAGGCGGGCACGCTCAAGCGCCCGAGCATCCTCGCCCTCTTCCAGGGGGAGCTGAGGCGGACGACGGTGGTCACGACGGTGCTCTTCGCCTGCAGCTACGGGGCCGCGTTCGGGGCCATCCAGCACGTGCCGCGCATCGTGCCGGGCATCGCCGAGGTCCGGTCCCTGCCCGGGCCGGCCCAGGAGCGCGTGGTCAGCGCGGTGCAGGCCTGGCAGGAGGTCGGCGGCCTGACCGGCCGCCTGCTCCTGGCCTGGCTCGCGGTGCGCATCCTGTCGCGCCGCCGCCTGCTGCACGTCTTCCAGGTGCCGGGCCTCATCCTCCTGCCGCTCGTGTTCCTCTACGCGACGTCGGACGTGGACCTGCTGAAGTGGGGGATCTTCCTCTCCGGCCTCGTCACCGTGGCCCAGTTCAGCTTCTGGGGCAACTACCTGCCGCGCGTCTATCCCACGCACCTGCGCGGCACGGGCGAGAGCTTCGCCGCCAACGTGGGCGGCCGCATGATCGGGACCTCCGCGGCCCTGGTCACCACCACCCTGGCCAGCAGCATGCCCGGCGGCACGCCGAGCCAGCAGCTCGCCTACGCGGCCGCGGTGGTCGCGTTCGGCGTCTACGCGATCGGCTTCGCGGCCAGCTTCTTCCTGCCCGAGCCCGCGCGGGAGCTGCCCGAGTAGGCGGGCAAGGAGGCGGCCAGCCGCGCCACCGACCGCGCCGCCACGCCGCGGCGGAACACGGAGGGCGGCCGGCGCGCCGTCGAATTCCCGACCGGCGGGATGGTAGCCTCGGGCTGGAGGCCATATGCCCCGAAAGCCATCCGTCGCCCCGGTCGTCCTCGCGGCCGCAGCGCTCCTGCCAACCCTCGCGCAGGCGCAGATCCCGGACAAGTTCACGAACCTGCAGCTCCTTCCCAAGGACGCCACGCGCGCGCAAGTCGTGGAGACGATGCGCGGGTTCGCGTCCGCCCTCGGCGTCCGCTGCAACCACTGTCACGTGGGGGCCGATCCGGCCACGCTGGAGGGCTTCGATTTCGCCGCCGACACGAAACAGGCGAAGCGGGTGACGCGCGCCATGATGCG
>DATKEG010000008.1:0-10695 GCA_035544515.1 Vicinamibacteria bacterium
CGAGCTCGAGCGCGCGTCCGAGGAGCAGGCGCGCCCGCTGGCCGGAGGAGGCCGCGCCCGGGCCGCCCTCGCGCGCGGGCAGGAGCACCCGCCGCGCCTCGTCGAGGCGGAGATCGAGCAGCAGCGACTCGCCGAGCGACACCCGCGCCATCACCGCCGCCGCTCCGCGCCGGCCGCCCGGCCGGCGTTCCTCGGCTTCCATGAGTCCGCGCGCGACCCGCGCGCTCTCCCCGTAGAGCCCCATGCGGTCGCGCAGGTGCTCGGCCAGCTTCAGGCCCCAGAGCGGCCAGCCCGGGTGGCGGCGGGCGAGCGCGCGGATCTCCGCCAGCGCGAGGTCGGGCCGCTTCTCGTACCAGGCGTAGATCTCGTAGAGCTGCGTCTGGATCTCCGTGCGGTGCAGCCGCGCGTCCGCGCGCGACTCCTCGATGGCGAGAAGCCCCCGCTCCCGGTCGCCGCCGGGAATGCGCGCGAACAGGCGCAGCAGCTTCAGCAGCCGCGGCAGCACGTCGGCGTAGTAGTCGTAGAGCCCGAGGCCGAACTGCGCGTCCGTGTTCCCGGGGTCCAGGCGCCGGACCGCGAGCAGGTCGGCGCGCATGCGCGCGCCGTCGCGCGCGGCCTCGCGCTTGTGCCAGCGGAACATGTGGTAGCGGCTGCTCACCGCCCAGGCCCCGCCGCGCGCGAGCAGGGCGGGGATGTCGCCGGGACGCGCGCGCAGGCGCGCGTCCGCCGTGGCCACCGCGCGCGCGACGCGGCGCTCCAGCTCCTTGTCGAAGGTCGAGACGCCGGGCTGCTGCTCGACCTTCCACACGAAGGCCAGCGCGTCCACGTAGGCGGCCAGGGGATCGGAAGGATGCGCCGCGGCGAGGGCGGCGCTCGCCTGCAGCGCCTCGTCCATGCGGCCGTCATAGAGCAGGTCGAGCGCCTGGAGGCACTCGGATTCGGTGGGACCGGCGGCGGCGGCGGCGGCCAGCACGGCCGCCGCGGCGAGCGGCCCCACCCCTAGCGTCCCGTCCCGGGCCCGGGCCGCCGGCCGCCGGGCACTATCGGAACCGGGTGCGCAGCCGCCCCCGCGACGCGTGGCGCTCGAGGCCCAGGTGGAGCAGCCGGTCCAGCAGGTCCGGGTAGGGGAGACCCGTCGCCTCCCACATCTTCGGGAACATGCTGATCGAGGTGAAGCCGGGGATGGTGTTGATCTCGTTCACGAGGGGGCGCGAAGTAGAACGCTCGAGCAGGAAGTCGACGCGCGCGTAGCCGCTGGCGTCCACCGCCTGGAACACGCGCACGCCCAGGGCGCGAATCTCGGAGGTGAGCGGCTCGCCGAGCGTGGCCGGGATGCGCAGCTCCGTGCGGCTCTCCGCCGAGTACTTGGAGTCGTAGTCGTAGAACTCGCGGTCCGGGACGATCTCGCCGGGCAACGAGGCCTCCGGCCGGTCGTTGCCCAGCACGGCCACCTCGATCTCGCGCGCGTCGATGCCCTGCTCCACCACCACCTTCCGGTCGTAGGAGAACGCCTCGTCCAGGGCGCCCTGCAGCTCCTCCGTGCGGCGCACCTTGCTCACGCCCACGCTCGAGCCCATGTTCGCGGGCTTGACGAAGAGCGGCAGCCCGAGGTCCTCCACCAGCTCCCTCTCGCGCTCGTGGCCCTCCGGCCGCCCGCGCAGCACGCGGTAGGCGGCCTGGGGAAGGGAGGCGGCGCCGAAGATCGCCTTCATCAGCTCCTTGTCCATGGCCGCGGCGGACGCGGCCACGCCCGAGCCGACGTAGGCCACGCCGGCCAGCTCCAGGAGCCCCTGGATCGTGCCGTCTTCGCCGAAGGTGCCGTGCAGCACCGGGAAGTACACGTCCGGAAGCGCGCGCTCGCCGGCGTCGTGCATCCGGCGGATCCTTCCCCGGTCGCGCGGGCTCGGGGCCACGAAGACGGGCTCGCCGCCCTCGGGCCGCGGCCGGCCCCCCTCCTGCAGCCACCACCCGCCATCGTGGTCGATGAGGACGGGCAGCACGTCGTGGCGCCCGGCCAGTCCCTCCGCCACCGACGCCGCGGAACGCACGCTCACCTCGTGTTCGCCCGATCGCCCGCCGAACAGCAGCGCGACTTTCAACCGCTCGGCCATGCCGCCAGTGTAACCCGCGCCACCACACGCCGGGCTTTCGAAACACAGAGCGTCCCCGCCATCCTTCACGATTCTTTCTCTGCGTCATCTGCGGCGTCATCCGCGCGCTTCTCTGCGTTCTGCGTGGAGAGGGGTACGCCTATACTCGTCCGGTGTTTTCCTTCACCGTGGAGGCCCAAGGCGGCGGCGCGCGCCTGGGGCGGCTCCTCACGCCGCACGGCGAGGTCGAGACGCCCGCCTTCATGCCGGTGGGGACGGCGGGGGCGGTCAAGGCCGTCACCTTCCGCGACCTGCGCGAGGCGGGCGCGCAGATCGTGCTCGCCAACACCTATCACCTCATGCTCCGTCCCGGGGACGAGCTGGTGGCGTCGCTCGGAGGCCTGCACGGCTTCACCGGCTGGGACGGACCCGTCCTCACCGACAGCGGCGGCTACCAGGTCTTCAGCCTGTCCGCGCTGCGCGAGCTGAGCGAGGACGGGGTGGCCTTCCGCAGCCACCTCGACGGCAGCGCGCACCTGCTCACCCCGGAGCGCTCGATGGAGGTGCAGGCCAACCTCGGCGCCGACATCGCCATGGCCTTCGACGAGTGTCCGCCGTGGCCGGCCCCGCGCGAGGCGGTGGCCGAAGCCGCCGACCGCACCACGCGTTGGGCGCGCCGCTGCGTAGACGCCCACCGCCGCCCCGGCCAGTGGCTCTTCGGGATCGTGCAGGGCGGCGTGCACCTCGACCTGCGCGAGAAGAGCGCGCGCGAGATCCTGGCGCTGGACCTTCCCGGGCACGGCATCGGCGGGCTCTCCGTGGGCGAGCCGAAGCCGGACATGTTCCGTGTGCTCGACCACCTGCGCGAGATCCTGCCCGCGGAGAAGCCCCGCTACCTGATGGGCGTGGGGACGCCGGAGGACCTCGTGGAGGCGGTGGCCCGCGGTGTGGACGTGTTCGACTGCGTGCTGCCCACCCGCAACGCGCGCAACGGGCAGCTCTTCACGAGCGAGGGACGGATCTCGATCCGCAACGCGCGCCACCGGGGCGACCCCCGGCCCCCCGACCCGCGCTGCGCCTGCTTCACCTGCCGGACGGCGAGCCGCGCCTACCTGCGCCATCTGCACCTCGCGGGCGAGATGACGGCGGCCACGCTCATGACCATCCACAACCTGGCCTTCTACCTTGACACCCTCGGCCAGATGAGGCAGAGTCTGCGTTTGGGTCGATTCGAGGCGTTCCGGCAAGAGACGCTCCGCGCCCTCGCGGCCCCGGCCGGGGGGTCCTGAAGCGAGTCGTCGTCCCGCCAGCGACCTAAAGGCCCGAGAAAGGAACGGAGAACAGCCGCGGGCGCGTCCCGCGTGAGCGCGACGCCATGTCCAGCCCGTCCATGCTCCTGGCCCTCGCTCCTCCTCCCTCCGGGGAGGGCAGTCCGTTCGGCAGCCTCATCCTCATGGGGCTCATCTTCGCCATCTTCTATTTCGTCCTCATCATGCCCATGCGGACCAAGCAGCGGAAGCTCGAGCAGCTGGTGCAGGGCCTGAAGTCCGGGGACAAGGTCATCATCAACCCGGGGATCTTCGGCCAGATCGTGGGCGTCGAGGACAACGCCTTCCTGGTGCGCGTGGACGAGAAGACCCGGATCAAGGTGCTGAAGAGCGCCGTGGCAGGACTGCAGGGCGCTCCAGCCGAAACGGAGAAGAAGTAGAGATGCCGCCCGCCCTGCAGAACCCCTTCGTGCTCTGGCTCGTGCTCAGCGCCGCGCTGGGCGCCGCGGCGTACTTCGGGATGCGCCGCGAGCTGCGGGTCAGGGCCGTGGCCTACGGGTCGTTCCTGGTCGCCTGCCTGGTGGCGATCTGGCCGCCCTACGAGCGCGAGGGCCAGGCGGGCAAGATCCGCCTCGGCCTCGACCTGCGCGGGGGGATGCATCTCGTGCTGCAGGTGGTGACCGACGACGCGCTCGTCCAGACCGTGGACGACGCGGTGCAGACCGTGCGCGAGCAGGGCGTGCGCCAGGGCATCACGTTCTCCTCCAGCCAGCGCGTGGACGCGCGCTCCTTCTCCGTCGAGGGCGTGGAGATCGCGCGGGTCAAGGACATGCGCGACCTGCTCCGCGACTTCTTCCGTGAAGGCTGGGAGATCCGCGAGCCGGCGGAGGGTCGCTTCCTGGTCGGCATGACGGACAACTTCGTGCGCGACATCAAGCGGCGGACGGTCCAGGAGGCGATCCGGACGCTGGAGCGGCGGGTCAACGAGCTGGGGGTGGCGGAGCCCGTGATCGCGGAGCACGGCGACCGGGGCGACCAGATCCTCATCCAGCTTCCGGGCGTGAAGGACCCCGAGCAGGCCAAGCGCGTGATCAAGCAGACGGCCCAGCTCTCCCTCAAGATCGTGGACGACGAGGCCTCCTCGCGCGAGGCCCTGCTGCAGGCGCACGGCGGCCAGCTGCCCCCGAACCTGGAGATCGTCTCCGGCCTGAGCGACACGGCCGGCCAGCCCACCTTCTACCTGGTGCGCCGCGAGGCCATGGTGACGGGCCGGGATCTCAAGACCGCCCGCGTCGGCGTGGACGAGAACAACCAGCCGCAGGTGAACTTCTCGCTCAACGCCCAGGGCGCGGAGAGGTTCAAGCGCGAGACCGGCCGCAACATCGGGAAGAAGCTGGCCGTCATCCTCGACGGCACGGTGGACCAGGCGGCCACCATCCAGAGCCAGATCGGGGCGGAGGGCCGCATCACCGGCCGCTTCACCACCCAGGAGGCCGACGAGCGGGCCAAGGTGCTGCGGGCGGGCGCCCTGCCCGCCACCCTGCGCTACCTGCAGGAGCTGACGGTGGGCCCCTCGCTCGGACGCGACTCCATCCGCTCCGGCGTGATGGCCGCGGCCGCGGCCATGGCCTTCATCGCCGTGTTCATGCTCTTCTATTATCGTCTCGCGGGCGTCAACGCGGTGGTGGCGCTGGCCGCCAACCTGTTGATCCTGCTCGGCGCCATGGCCTACAGCGGCGCCACCCTCACCCTGCCCGGCATCGCCGGCATCATCTTGACCGTAGGCGTGGGCGTCGACACCAACGTGCTGGTCTTCGAGCGCATCCGCGAGGAGCTCCGCAACGGCAAGACGGTGCGCGCGGCCGTGCAAAACGGCTTCGAACGCGTCTGGATCACCATCCTCGACACGCACGCCACGGCCCTGATCGCCGCCGCCTTCCTCTTCCAGTTCGGGACCGGCCCCATCAAGGGCTTCGCGGTCACCCTGGTGATGGGCCTGATCGCGAACGTCTTCGCGTCCTACTTCGTCAGCAGGTTCCTCTTCGAGTGGGTCCTCGGCAAGCGCCAGGTCGCCACTTTGAGCATCTAACCGGAATGTGCCGCGCTCCGCTCCGCGCTTTTCTTCGCCCGCAGCGGACCCTCGGAGTGAATCCTCGGGTCCGCCGCAGAGGAGACGCTCCGCTTCGCGCGGCAAACGCTCGGTAAGGAAATCATGGAGATCCTGAAGGACGCGCACTTCGACTTCCTGGGCAAGACCCGCTACTTCGTCCTGGCCAGCCTGCTGGTGATCGCGGCCGGGATCGCCTTCATCGCCACCCGCGGCCTGCGCTACGGTGTCGAGTTCTCGGGCGGCACGCAGCTCATCGTGACCTTCCAGAACCCGCCCGACACCGACCGCATCCGGAACGCGGTGGAGCCGGTGGCGCCGGGCTCGGTCATCCAGAGCTACGGCGAGACCTCCGCGAACCGGGTGCTCATCCGCGTGGGCGCCACCGGCGAGGGCGAGGAGCTCGACGCCCACGCGCGGGCGGTGATCGCCGCGCTCGGCCGGTCGTACGGGGCGAACCCGATCCTGGAGTCCAACTCGGAGATCGTGGGGCCGGTGGTGGGGGCCGAGCTGCGGAAGAAGGCCATCCAGCTCACCGTCCTCGGCCTGTTCTTCCAGCTCATCTACATCGGCTTCCGCTTCAAGGGCGCGGTCTGGGGCGCGGGGGCCACGGTGGCCGTGTTCCACGACGTCCTGATCACGCTGGCCTGCCTGGCCTTCTTCCGCTACGAGATCACCCTCAACGTCATCGCCGCGCTCCTCACCCTCGTGGGCTACAGCGTCAACGACACCATCGTGATCTTCGACCGTGCCCGCGAGAACCTGCGCCACAAGCGCAAGGAGCCGCTGCGGAAGGTCCTGAACGACTCGCTGAACCAGACGCTCTCCCGCACGCTCATCTCCAACGGCACGACCTTCCTGGCCGTGCTGGGGCTGTACCTCTTCGGCGGCGAGGTGCTGCGCGGGTTCGGCTTCGCGATGGTGATCGGCATCCTGGTGGGGACGTATTCCACGATCTACATCGCGAGTCCGCTCGTGGTGCGGTGGACGGAGTTCCGGGCGGGCCGCCGGCAGCCTCCCGCGTCGCGGGCCGCGCTCTAGCAGCCCGACGCGCCGCCGTGTGTCGTCGGTCACGTCCCCGGTCGCGCCTCCTGGCGTACCGTTTGCTTAGGGGGAGCTGGCGGGGCGCTGATGCTGCAGTTGAGGCTGGAAACGACGCCGGATGAGGACACGCGGCGCTCCGCGCCGTGGACGCCCCCGCGAAAGGCCCCTCGCGCCGGCAGTGCTAAGATGGCGAGCATGAGCGGCGCGGCCCTCACTCCGGTGCCTCCGAGCGCCCGCGGGTCGGAGGACGCCTCCGACGAGCTGTTCACCGGGCTGGTCGTCTCCAACCCCCGGAAGGCGCAGCGCAGCCTGATCATGCCCGCTTCGCTCGCCGGCCACCTGATCGTCATCGCCCTGCTGTTGCTGATCCCGGTGCTCTGGCCCACGGCCCTGCCCGAGGAACGCGACCGCATCGTCGCCCTCATCTACAACCCCCCGCCGCCTCCCCCGCCGCCCCTGCCCAAGGGGCAGGCGCTCGTGGAGAAGGCGCAGCCCACCAAGCCGGTCACGCCCGAAACGCAGCCGGAGAAGAAGCCGGAGTTCACGGCCCAGATCGAGAGACCGGACGAGACGCCGCTCAAGCCGGAGGCCCGCGACCCGGACACCGAGCAGGTGGGCAGCTTGACCGGCAGCGACATGGGCCTGCCCGAGGGCATGGAGGAAGGCGTCGAAGGCGGGGTGGTGGGCGGCACGCCCGGAGGCGTCATCGGCGGCGTCATCGGAGGCACGGGCGACGGCCCCGTGCTGGATTACGACCAGCCGCCGCGCGTCCTCAGGCAGACCAAGCCGATCTACCCGCAGGAAGCCTTCGTCAAGAAGATCGAGGGTGTGGTCGAGCTGGAGGTGATCATCGACGCTTCCGGCCGGGTGTCGGTGCGGAGGATCATCCACTCCGTCCCCGTGCTCGACGCCGCCGCGATGAACACCGTCCGCCAGTGGCTGTTCTCGCCGGCGGTCAAGAACGGGCGTCCGGTGGCGACCGTCGCCCTGATCCCCGTGAGCTTCCGGATTTATTAGAATCCCTCGCTCGCTGCCATTGGCTTGTGGCGCGGGCCGCCTGCCCCCCCCGCGCGCATTCGCGCTCCCCCCCCTACCGATGCGCCGGAACCGAGGCCGCTCCGGTGGTGTCCAATCGGTCCAGAAGGTGCCGTCGGGGGGAAACCCGCGCGGTGGCAGGGTTTCCCGCCTTGACACCCAAAAAAGGGCGGCATTAGAATCGTAACTTCCCAGTCATGGCAGGTTCCCGGACAACCGGGACAAGGAGAGGCGTCCGATGCAGCAGCGGCTCTTCGAGGACCTCATCGACTCCGACGTGGTGGCGCACCGGACCGGCAAGAGCTACACCCTGCCGGTCTCGATCGCCATCCACGCGATCGTGCTCCTGGCCGTGGTCGTGATCCCGCTCCTCACCGCCGAGGAGCTGCCGGAGCCCACCTCCGCCGTGCGCGCGTTCTTCGTCGAGCCCGCCGCGCCGCCGCCACCACCACCACCACCACCGCCGCCCGCCCCCAAGGCGCCGACCGCCCCCAAGACCCCGCCGAGGGTGCAGCCCAACGAGCCGCCCAAGTTCGTGGCGCCGGTCGAGGTCCCCGAGGAGATCCGGCCCGAGGAGGGCATCGATCTCGGCATCGAGGGCGGAGTGGCCGGCGGCGTCGAGGGCGGCGTGCCCGGTGGCGTGGTCGGGGGAGTCGTGGGCGGGTTGCCCGACGCGCCGCCGCCGCCCGTGCAGGCCGTGCGCGTGGGCGGGCAGATCAAGGAGCCGAAGAAGCTCAAGAACGTCACCCCCACCTATCCCGACATCGCCAAGCAGGCGCGCGTGCAGGGCGTCGTGATCCTGGAATGCACCATCAGCCCGCAGGGGCGGGTGACCGACGTGAAGGTCCTGCGTGGGATCCCCCTGCTCGACGCGGCGGCCCAGGAGGCGGTGAAGCAGTGGGTCTACACTCCGACCCTCCTCAACGGCGTGCCCGTGCCGGTCATCATGACCGTCACCGTGAACTTCCGGCTCTCTTAGGATTTCGCACGAACCTTTAACTGGAGCACCGCAGGAGGATCAATGCAGTTCGATTTGAGATCCATGGCCGAGCACATGGGCGGGATCGCCTGGGGCGTGGTCATCGTCCTGACCATCATGTCCGTGTGGTCGATCGGCGTGATGATCGAGCGGTACTACACCTACCGCAAGGCCACGCAGCAGTCCCGCAAGTACGCGCCCGAGGTCGCCCGCTTCCTGAAGCAGGGCAAGATCAAGGAGGCCATCGACGCCTCCCACGGCGCCAACGTGAAGCACTCGCACCTGGCCAAGGTGCTGGTGGTGGGGCTGCAGGAGTGGCAGTACCAGCAGGAGATCGGGGAGACCGAGCGCGACAAGGAAGCGGCGGTGGACGCGGCCAAGCGGGCCATCCAGCGCGCGACCGCGGTCAACCTGGCCGACATGAAGCGCGGCCTGGGCGGGCTGGCCACCATCGGCTCCACCGCGCCGTTCGTGGGACTGTTCGGCACCACCTTCGGGATCATCAACGCCTTCTCGGGGATGGCCCTCACCGGCTCGGGCGGCATCGCGGCCATCTCGGCCGGCATCGCCGAGGCCCTCATCACCACCGCCTTCGGCCTGTTCGTGGCCGTGCCGGCGGTGTGGGCCTACAACTACTTCGCGGGCAAGGTGGAGGGCTTCAACGTCGAGATGGACAACTCCAGCTCCGAGCTGCTCGACTACTTCATCAAGAAGGGCGCCTGAGCCGCGTCACCGTCCGGAGCCGGGATAGAGAGGAGCCGCGCCCATGTCCATGAACGTCGGTAGCGAAAAAGGCGGCGCCATCGCCGACATCAACGTCACGCCCATGGCGGACATCATGATCGTGCTGCTGATCATCTTCATGGTGATCACGCCCATGCTGCAGAAGGGCGTGGACGTGCGGCTGCCCATCGCCAGCAACACGGCCGAGCGGAAGGACGAGCCCAAGACCATCACCGTGGCCATCAAGCGCGACTCCACCACCTACGTGAACGGCATCGTGGTGGGCAAGCCCGAGATGGTGCCGCAGGTCAAGGAGCGTCTGGACGAGGCGCCCGAGGGCAGCAAGATGGTGTTCCTCAAGGCCGATTCCGAGCTGCCGTACGCGGAGGTCATGAAGGTGATGGACGACCTGCGCGAGGCGGGCGTGGAAGAGATCGCGCTCATCGCCGAGCCGCGCGCGCAGGGGAGCTAACGTGGGCGCGGGATACGGGAACCCGCCGCGCAACTTCGAGCCTCCGGTGGCCGCACGCCCCGAGCTGGCCAAGAGGCGCCGTTGGATCGTCCATTCCCACGAGGCCACCCGGCCCAAGTCCGCCACCGCCATGTCGGACATCAACATCACGCCCCTCATCGACGTGCTGCTGGTGCTCCTGATCATCTTCATGGTGGTGACGCCGCTGGCCCAGAAGGGCCTCGACATCGCGCTCCCGCAGCCGGACACCCGCACCGAGGCCACGCCGCCGCCGGCGCAGTCGAACCAGGTGGTCCTCGGCGTCGAGGACTCGCCGAGCGGACCCATCCTCACCGTCAACAAGAGCCCGGTCGGCACCATGGAGGAGCTGGAGCAGCGGCTGCGGGACATCTACCAGACCCGGTCCGACAAGACGATCTTCGTCCGCGCCTCGGGCGAGATCCCCTACGGCCGCGTGGTGGAAGCCATGGACGCGGCCCGCGGCGCCGGCGTCGAGCGCATCGGGATCATCTCCGAGAAGATGATCGAGGACGCGGGCGGCGTGGTGGGCGGCAGCCCCGGCCCGTAGAGGCCGTTCCGGACGCGCGGAGGGGCCCCACGTGGGGCCCTTTTTCTTTCCGACGATGAGCTCGGCCCGGGCCGAGTTCCACGGTAGGTCCGAGATGTGGCGTTGGACGAGGCGCGCGCTCGTCGGCCTCTGCGGTCTGGTCATCGCGGCCGCGGCGGCCGGAGCCACGTATCAGTGGCTGGCGACCCGTCGTGACCTGGCCGGGCACCCACCGCCGGGGCGCGTCGTGGACGTCGGAGGTCACCGGCTTCACATCTGGTGCATGGGATCCGGTTCGCCGGCCGTGGTCCTCGAGGCCGGCCTCTCGTGCCAGGTGATCGCGGAGGAATCGGGCCACGTGGTCACGGCCGACCAGCCGCAGGTCGTGGTGGAGGCGATCCGCACCGCCGTCATGGCGGCGCGAGGATCG
>DATKEG010000009.1:0-2337 GCA_035544515.1 Vicinamibacteria bacterium
GGCTGCTCGCCGCCCTGCACGTGCTCGTCCTCGTCCAGCTCGTGCCCTGGCCGCCGGCCGTGTTGCGCCTGGTCAGCCCCGGCTCCTTCGCCTTCTACGACCGGCTCTCGCTCGTGCCGCTCGCGGCCTGGCATCCCGTCAGCGTCAACCCCGCTGACACGGCGCGCGGGCTCTGCTTCCTGGCCGGCATGTCGCTCCTCTACGTGGCGGTCTTCCGCGAGTTCCACGAGGAGCGCTGGCGGCGGCGGCTGGTCGCGGTCGTGGTCGCGGCCGGAGCCGTGCTGGCGGTGGTGGGCCTGCTGCAGGCCGCCTCGCTCGCGCCCACGCGCATCTACGGGCTGTGGCGGCCGCGCTGGGACTGGGGCGTGTTCGGACCCTATGTCAGCAAGAACCACTATGCCGGCTACATGGTCATGGCGGTCCCGCTGGCGCTGGCCTTCGCCGCGGAAGCCCTGCTCGCCTTGCGCGCGGAGTGGCGCGCCCGCCGAGTGGGGTGGGTCGCGCTGGGCGGCGCGTCGGGAAACGCGCTCGTTCGCCGCGCCGCGCTGGCGCTCCTGATCGTGGTGGGGCTCCTGGCCGCCCAGTCCCGCGGCGGGCTCGCCGCGCTCGCGGTCGCCGTCCTCGCCCTGCCGCTGGCCCTGCGCCATCGCCGGGCCGCCGCCGCGGTGGTGCTGGGCGTCGTCCTCGCGGCCGTGGGCTGGATGGCGGCGGGCGGCATGCTGAGGGGCCTCGAGACGCGCGGCCTGCGGAGCAATCGCCTGGCCCTGTGGGCCGACGCGGCGCGCCTGGTGAAGGATTTTCCTCTGCTCGGCGCCGGCTTCAACGCGTTCGGCAGCGCGTACGTGCCCTACCAGCGGGTGGACACCTACGAGTGGTACGGCGAGGCCCACAACGAGTACTTGCAGGCGCTCGTCGATACCGGCCTCGTGGGCGCGCTGCTCACGGCCGCGCTCCTGGTCACGCTCTTCCGGAGGGCCCTCCGGGCGGCGCGGCTCGGCCCGCTCGACGCCGGATGCCTCGCGGGCCTCCTCGCGCTGTGCGCGCACAACCTGGTGGAGTTCAACTGGCAGGTCCCCGCCAACGCGGCCACCTTCGTCGCCCTGGCCGCCCTGGCCGCGCGGCGCGGCGCTCCCGAAGCGTCCGGGTGGGGCGCCATCGCCTTGACCCCTCCCGACCGGCGCGCCTAGAATCGCATACCCTCCACCCTGGGAGGCTCCTGGAGGACATGGGCGAGTCTTCGAGTCCGCAGCCGAGCCTCACGGTGTTGGGCGGGCCCATGGCGGGCCAGCGGCTCCTGCTCGACGACGCGGTCGCCAACCTCCTGATCGGCTCCGACCCCTCCTGCGACCTCTACCTGCCGCACGACAACGTGAGCCCCATCCACGCCCGGCTGTGGATGGACCTCGAAGGCGCCGTGCTGCACGACACGAACAGCCCGCACGGGGTCTACGTCAACGACGAGCGCGTGGCCGGCCAGCATCCGCTGCGCAACGGGGACATCGTGTGGCTCGGCCCGCCCGGCGGCGCCGGCGCGGTGATGATCCAGTGCGTGCTGCCCGAACACGCCGCGGAGGTCGAGGCGCCGCCAAAGGCGGCGCCGGCGGACACGGACGAGCAGGAAACGCTGGACGCGCTGGCGCCGACCATGGCCGCCGCTCCCTCCTTCGCGGACCTGGACGATCGGCCTCCGGACGCGGAGCCGCCCGACTGGGACCTGGAACCGCCCCCGGTCCCGACGTCCGCGCCGGAGACGGACCTCGAGGAGGTCTCGCGCACGCAGGCGTTCAAGCGGCCCGCGGATTTCGCCGCGGCGCTGGCCGCGGCTCCCCGGTCCGCTCCGCCGCCGCCCCCGGACGAGCCGAGCGCGTCCCTGCCGCCTGGCGCCGCGCGGCCCGACGAGCTGGACCACCTGTTCTCCGAGCACGTCGCCGCCCCGCGCGAAGATCCGATCCTCGAGCCGCAGGCCTACGTCGTGGAGCCCGAGGCCACGATCGTCGAGCCGGAAGCGACGATCATCGATTCCGCCCCCGTGTTCGCCGAAGCGGAGCCGGTCTCGACCGACACGGAACCGTACCTGGGCGACCCGCAAGCCGCCTTCGCGGAGCCGGAGGTCATCGAAGCGTACCTGCCGGAGCCGGAGGCGACGCTGGTGATGCCGTCCGGCGGAGCGACGGCGCCACCTCCCGTGGCCAGCGGCGCGCTCGCCGGGGAGCCGCCGGCCGAGTTCGACGACATGATGTTCACGGTGCCGGACGAGCCGCCCCTCATCCCGGCCCCCCCGGCGCCGGCCGCGGCCTCGCCGCCGCCCGCCGCCGCGACGACACCCGCGGAGGCCCC
>DATKEG010000010.1:0-62192 GCA_035544515.1 Vicinamibacteria bacterium
GATGCCGCATCCCGAGCGGGCGGCCGAGCCGCTGCTGGGATCGGCCGACGGCCGCAGGGTGTTCGAGGCCCTGGTGCGGTCGCGGGCGCCCGCGTTAACGGCCTAGCAGCCCCACGACCCGGGCGCCCCAGGGGCAGTAGCTGCCGTCGCAGACCTCGATCGCGACCTCCACCATGCGTACGCGCTCGGGATCGAAGTGCCACGACCACGGCGCGTTGAAGGAGCCGTCGCCCGGCCGCAAGGGGCCGAGGGGAAACATCGCGTTCCGGCCGCGGAAGCTCTCCGTGGCGAGGCGGATCGTCTCCGGGTCGGTGGCGCGGAGCACGAACGTCTCGCGGTCCACCGCCACCAGGAACTCGGCGAAGGGGCTTGCCGCGCGGTCGGAGCCGCATCCCGCGAGGAAGAACCCGCCGAGCGCGACGAGGCGCGCGGCCTCGAGCGGGGCGGCCCAGCGCTTGCGCTCGAACAGGCCGCCCAGCGCCACCAGGCTCACGGCGACGAAGACCGCGCCCTTCCCGAGCCACGACGGGGGGATCTCCGCCTGGCGGAAGAGCAGCAGCGAGGCTCCGCCGAGCACGGCGGCGAACTGGAGGAAGCCATACCAACCCAGCCAGCGCGGGATGGGCGTGTCCCACTTCCGATAGCTGGCCGCGTCCACCTCGGGTGCCGGCTGGAACCCGCCGAGGTCTTCCGGCTGCCAGCCCGGTGGCTTCACGAAGAGCCGCACGCGGTCGGAGAGCCGGCGCGTTCTCTTCGCCATGTCCCACAGCTCCACCCAGTAGTGCAGGTTGGCCCATACCGGGTTCCAGCTTCGGAGTGGGCTGGTGATGCCGTAGACCGGCTCCTCTTCCTCCCGCTGGTACGTGCCGAAGAGCCGATCCCACACGATGAGCGTCCCCCCGTGGTTCCGGTCGATGTATCTGGGGTTCCGGCCGTGGTGGACACGGTGGTTCGAGGGCGTGTTGAGCACCCACTCGAGCGGACCCAGGCGGCCGATGGTCCGGGTGTGGATCCAGAACTGGTAGAGCGTGTTGAACGACGACACGGCCAGGAACATCAGCGGCGGAAAGCCCAGGAGGGCCAGGGGCAAATAGAAGAACCAGGAGATCCAGCCCTGGAAGGCGCCCTGCCGCAGGGCCACCGCGAGGTTGTAGTCCTCGCTCTGGTGGTGCACGACGTGGGCGGCCCAGAACGCGTTGACCTCGTGGCTCAGCCGGTGGAACCAGTAGTAGAGGAAGTCCACGCCCAGGAAGCAGAGCGCCCAGGCGGCCAGGGACGCGCTCGACACGTCGAGGACCCGATGGCGCTCGTAGAGGAACAGGTAGCCCGCGAACAGCCCGGTCTTGACGAAGACCTCCAGAAGCTGCTGCAGGATCCCGCAGGAGAGGTCGTTGAGCGAGTCGCTCAGCCGGTAGTAGTCCTTCTCCAGGATCCGGGTGATGACCAGCTCGAGGGCGATCAGGACGAAGAAGACGGGGATGGCCAGTACGATGTAGTTCACCGGCATGACCGCCGCGCATTGTAACGAGAGGAGCCGAGGTGGGTAAACCGACGCGACCTACGCGGCGAAGGGGACGATCCGCCTGCTGGAAAGCGCCGTGGCGTGAGAGCGCGCTAGTTCAACTGCGGGGAGACGGTCTCGCGCCGGTCGGGGCCCCGCCGCCGGTTCTCGCCCGGCGCCCCGTCCGCGGCACGCCGGCGCTCGTTGAGCCGCCGGTCGAGGACCACCGGGATGCCGGTGTCGCCGAGCAGCTTCTCCAGCGCGGGTACGAGGTCGGCGTAGCGCACGGGCACCACCAGCGTGGGCACCCGGCCGCCCCGCGTCCTGGCCACCGTCTGGCAGCCGACGCACATGCCGTGGCTGATGAGCAGGCGGTCGGTGGGGTCCGCTTTGATGAAGCGCTTGCACCAGGCGCAGACGGTGATCATGGCGAGATGGGCCTAGCATACCGGAATACGGCGGAAGCACCAGGGGCGGCGCCCTCCGCCCCTCCGCCCCTCCTCCACTACAATGCTCGAGCTCCATGCCCGTCGATCCGGACGTCCTCGAGCGCCACAACCTCACCCGCGGGGAGTACGGCCGCATCGTGGAGCGCCTGGGCCGCGAGCCGAACCCGACCGAGCTGGGCCTGTTCTCGGTCATGTGGTCCGAGCACTGCTCCTACAAGAGCAGCAAGGTCCATTTGCGCACGCTGCCCACGCGCGGCGACCGCGTGCTGCAGGGGCCGGGGGAGAACGCGGGGGCGGTGGACATCGGCGACGGGCTGGCCGCCGTCTTCAAGATCGAGTCCCACAACCATCCCTCGTTCATAGAGCCCTACCAGGGCGCCGCCACCGGGGTGGGCGGGATCCTGCGCGACGTCTTCACCATGGGGGCGCGGCCGATCGCGATCCTCGACAGCCTGCGCCTCGGGCCGCCCGACGATGCCCGGAACCGCCGCCTGCTCGAGGGGGTCGTGGCCGGCATCGGCGGGTACGGCAACGCGTTCGGCTGTCCCACGATCGGCGGCGAGATCCTGTTCGCGGAGGGCTACGCGAGCAACCCGCTCGTCAACGCGTTCTGCCTCGGCATCGTGAAGGCCGACCGGATATTCAAGGGCCGGGCGGAGGGCCTCGGCAACACGGTTTTCTACGTCGGCGCCAAGACCGGGCGCGACGGCATCCACGGCGCGACCATGGCCTCGGCCGAGTTCGGAGAGGGCAGCGAGGAGAAGCGGCCCACGGTGCAGGTCGGCGACCCGTTCATGGAGAAGGTCCTGCTCGAGGCCTGCCTGGAGGCGCTCGCCACCGGCGCGGTGGTGGGCATCCAGGACATGGGGGCGGCCGGCCTCGCCTGCTCGACGTCCGAGATGGGCGCGCGTGCGGGCACGGGGATCGAGATCGAGATCGCGCGCGTGCCCAAGCGCGAGACCGGCATGACTGCCTACGAGGTGATGCTCTCGGAGTCGCAGGAGCGGATGCTGCTCGTGGCCGAGAAGGGGCGCGAGCAGGAGATCGTGGACGTGTTCGAGAAGTGGGACCTCCACGCGGAGGCCATCGGCACCGTGACCGCCGACCGCCGCCTCCGCGTCTTTCCCCCCGGCCGGCTCGAGGCCGACGTGCCGAACGAGGCCCTGACCGACGAGGCGCCGGTGTACGAGCGGCCCTGGGTGGACCCGGCCAACCCGGCCAGCGCCGGGGACGTGCTCGCGCTTCCGCCGCCGGCCGACCTCTCCGCGGCGCTGCTCCTCGTCCTGGCCTCGCCCAACGTGGCCAGCAAGCGCTGGATCTACCGCCAATACGACAGCACGGTGCGGACCAACACCGTCATCGGCCCGGGCGGCGACGCCGGCGTCGTGCGCGTGAAGGGCACCACGCGGGCCCTGGCCATGAGCGTCGACGGCAACGGCCGGTACTGCTGGCTCGACCCCTTCGCCGGCGCGCGCCTGGCCGTGGCGGAAGCGGCGCGCAACGTGGCCTGCACGGGCGCCGTGCCCATCGGCGCCACGAACTGCCTGAACTTCGGCAACCCCGAACGGCCGGAGATCATGGGCCAGCTCGTGCGCGCGATACAAGGCATCGGCGAGGCCTGCCGCGCGCTGGGCGTGCCGATCACTGGCGGCAACGTCTCTCTCTACAACGAGACCGACGGCCGCGCCATCTACCCGACCCCGGTGCTCGGCGTGGTCGGCCTGATCGAGAACGTGGAGGCGACACTGGGCTCGTCCTTCGTGGACGAAGGCGATGCCGTCTACCTCCTGGGGGCCACGGGGGAGGACCTGGGCGGAACCGAGTTCCTCGAGGTGGTGCACGGCAAGGTCGCGGGGCAGCCGCCGCAGCTCTCCCTCGACGCCGAGAAGAGGCTCCTGGCCCTGCTGGCCGAGGGCGCGTCGCGCGGTGTGCTGCGCTCGGCCCATGACGCCAGCGACGGGGGGCTCGCGGTCGCCCTGGCCGAGTGCGGCTTCCGCGGTGAGCGGCCGCACCGCGGCGGGCGCTTCGACCTGCCGGGCGGCCTCCGCCCCGACGTGCTCCTGTTCGCGGAGACCCCCTCGCGGGCCGTGGTCACCACGCGCGACGAGCTGCGTATGGCCGAGCTGGCGCGCCGGCACGGCGTGCCCTGGGCGCGCATCGGTGTGGTGGGCGGCGACCGCCTGGCGCTCTCGTCGGGAGGGCGGACGCTGGTGGACCTGCCGCTCTCGACCCTGCACGAAGCCTGGATGAGCCTGGAACGGCGGCTGGGCGCGCGGGCCGTGGCGCGCTAGCGTCGGGTGCTTGGTCGACGCCGCGCGTTCGGATAACATCCGGAGGATCAGCGATGTCAGGTCCCCTCCCATGACCCGGCGCGTCGCCCTCGAGGAGGACCGTTTCCGCGACCGGTGCGGTCTTTTCGGCATCTTCGGCCATCCGGAGGCGGCTCGCCTCGCCTACCTGGGCCTCTACGCCCTGCAGCATCGCGGGCAGGAATCGGCCGGAATCGTGGCCGCGGAGGGCGACCGGCTTCGCTTGGAGAAGGGCATGGGGCTCGTCAACGACGTGTTCGACGAGCGGAAGATCGAGTCGCTTCCCGGCGACCGTGCCATGGGCCACGTGCGCTACTCCACCGCGGGGGACACGGTGGGTGCCAACGCCCAGCCCATCCTCATCGACTGTCACCGCGGGCCCATCGCGCTCGGCCACAACGGCAACCTGGTGAACGCGGCCAAGCTGCGCACCGACCTGGAAGCGGCCGGCTCCATCTTCCAGTCCACCTCGGACACGGAGGTGATCCTCCACCTCTACGCGCGCAGCCACCGCGAGAAGCTCGAGGACGCCATCGCGGCCAGCCTGTCCAAGGTGATGGGCGCGTTCTCGCTGCTCTTCCTCACGCCCGAGGCGCTGGTGGCGGCGCGCGACCCCTGGGGCTTCCGCCCGCTGGCCATCGGCAGGCTCGAAGGCGCCTGGATCGTCACGTCCGAGACCTGCGCCCTCGATCTCATCGACGCGGAATACGTGCGCGACGTGGAGCCCGGTGAGCTGGTCGTGATCGACGGCGACGGCCTGCGCTCGTTCCGGCCGTTCCCACCCGAGCCCGTCCGCCAGTGCGTGTTCGAGCACGTCTACTTCGCGCGTCCCGACAGCCTGGTGTTCGGCCGCAACGTGCTCTCCTCGCGCCTGCTGCTGGGCCGGCAGCTCGCGCGGGAGGCCCCCGCCGACGCGGACATCGTGGTGCCCGTGCCGGACAGCGGGATGGGCGCGGCCCTGGGTTACTCGCAGGAGAGCGGCCTGCCCTTCCAGTGGGGCCTCATTCGCAACCACTACGTGGGCCGCACGTTCATCGAGCCGCGGCAGGCCATCCGGTCGTTCGGAGTCAAGGTCAAGCTCAATGCCGTGCGCAGCGTGCTGGAGGGCCGCCGGGTGGTGCTGATAGACGACTCCATCGTGCGCGGCACGACCTCGGGCAAGATCGCGAGCATGGTGCGCGAGGCCGGCGCGCGCGAGATCCACTTCCGCGTGAGCAGCCCCCCCACCACCGGGCCCTGCTACTACGGCATCGACACCCCCACCCGGGCCGAGCTGATCGCGGCCACGCACGGCCTCGACGAGATCCGGCGGCACATCGGCGCGGACAGCCTCGCCTACCTTTCGCAGGAGGGGCTGCTGGCCGCCGTGGGGGACGCCGAGGGCAATCGCTTCTGCACGGCCTGCTTCAGCGGCCGGTATCCGGTGGCGGTGGCCAACGGCGAGAAGTGGCAGCTCGACCTGTTCGCCGAGAAGAGCGGTGTCAAGGCCTGACACCCTGCCGCGGCTGCTGGCGGTGGGCCACGTGACCTGGGACAAGCGCCCGGAGGGCGACGTGGCCGGCGGCTCGGTCACCTACGCCACGGCCACGGCCCGCAAGCTGGGGTGGGAGGCCGCGGCCCTCACCACGTGCGGACCGGAGTTCGACGAGAAGGACATGCTGCCGGGCGTGCCCGTCTTCCTCCAGCGCAGCCCGGCCACCACGCGGTTCGTCAACGAGTACGGTCCCGACGGCGTGCGCCACCAGGTGCTGCTCGCGCGCGCCGGCCAGGTCCACGTGGGGCCGCTGCCCGACGAGTGGCGCCGGCCCGACGTGCTGCTCCTGGCGCCACTGGCCGGCGAGATCGAGGGGGCGCTGGCGCCCTCGTTCGAGGCGGAGGCGGTGGGCGCCGTGGCCCAGGGCTGGGTGCGCGACTTCGCCTCCGACGGCACGGTCTCGCCGCGTGAGTGGCGCGATCCGGGCGCGGCGCTCGCCGGCGTGCACGCGCTCTTCGTCTCCCAGCACGACCTGCCTCCGGGCGGGCCGCAGCCGCGCGACTTCCTGACCTGGGTACCCATGGTGGCGGTCACCCGGGGCTGGCGCGGCGCGATACTCCACACGCGCGAAGCCACCCACGACGTGCCGGGGCTGCCCCGGCCCGAGGTGGACCCGACGGGCGCGGGCGACGTGTTCGCCGCCGCGTTCCTCGTGCGCTACCACGAGACCGGCGACCCGCTCGAGGCGGCGGCCTTCGCCAACTGCGCGGCATCGTGCGCGGTGGAGGGCGTCGGCGCCTCCAGCCTGGGCGACCGGGTCGAGGTGGAGCGGCGGATGGAGGAGCGCACCAAGCGCGTGGAGGACGCGGAATGGGACGAATGAACGCCCTGCTGCTGTCGTTGCTGTCGCTCGCGGCCGCGCCGCCACCCGCGCCGGAGGCCGTGGTCGAGACCGCGCACGGCTCCTTCGTGATCCGCCTGCGAAAGGACCTGGCGCCGCTCCACGTCGCGCACTTCGTGAAGACGGCCAAGGCCGGCGGCTACGACGGCACGACGTTCCACCGGATCATCCCCGGCGGGATCGTGCAGGGCGGCGACCCGATCTCGAAGGACGAAGCGCGCACCGCCGAATACGGCCGCGGTGGCCTCGGGCGGCTCGCGGCCGAGTTTTCGGAGCTTCCCTTCACGCGCGGGGTGGTGGCGGCGGCGCGCCGGCCGTCCAGTGTCGACAGCGGCGGCAGCCAGTTCTTCATCGTGCTCACGGACCAGCCGGCGCTCAGGGGCCAGTACACGATCTTCGGCGAGGTCTCGGAGGGCCTGGACGTGGTGGACGCCATCGGCCGCACGCCCGTCCTGGGCGACAAGCCCGCGGCGCGGGTCGAGATGCGCAAGGTGAGCGTCCGTGAGGCGCTCACGCCGGCCGTGCCCTGACGCCCTTCAGCGCGACCAGCCGACGGAGACGATGAGCGGATAGTCGAGCTGCGCGCCGCGGGCGTGGGTGACCAGGGGCACGCTCAGCGCCAGGCGCAGGCCGCCCATGCCCGAGAGTCCGCGCACGACGGCCAGGGTCAGCAGCAGGTCGGTGCGGCCCAGGTTGCCTTCCTCCTCGTCGAGCCGGCCGTCCCAGCGTTCGGGCTGCTCGCGCTGCAGCTCCAGGGCGAGGCTCGCGCTCCAGGCGCGCGAGACCGGCCGATCCGCCAGGGCGCCGAGCAGGTAGCGGTGGCCGGCCTGGTACCCGTGCCCGTTCTCGTAGAGCGCGAGGCGGGCGAGGCCGCTGATCGTGACGCCCCAGGCCCCCAGCCGGCGGCCGGTCATCAGGCCGAGGAGCGGATCGAACGTGCCCGTCCCGAGCTGGATGTGCTGGTGGGACTCCCCGCGGCGCCCGAGCTCGACCGGGGTCGGCCCGGTGGAGCCCAGGGGGACGGTGACGCCCAGGCGCGCGGCCGTGGTCCAGGCCGCGCCCGGCCGTGCCGCATGCAGCATCAGCCAGGGGTCGCCCGCGCCGGCCACCGTCTCGTTGCGGTGGTGCAGGTCCGGGTCCAGGGGAGAGAAGGGCCGGCGGTCCTCGTCCTCGTAATCCACGCGCGTGGTCGCGGTGCGGATGGGGGTGACGAGCTCCAGTCCGAGGTTGCGGGCGAGGCCCACCGAGGTCGAGACCGTGGTCTCGGACAAGGTCACGTCCAGGACGTGCCAGTAGTCCCGCGCCGCCTCCACCGCCGTGTGCTCGGTATGCACGCGCGTGCCGGTTCCGGTGAGGGAGAACCGCCACACCCCCGGAGGCGGGGGAAGGAGGGCCGACCCGCCGACCGGCAGGTTGGGGTTGGTTCAGCCGGCTCAGCCGCCCGCGGCCCAGGTGGCGGAGGCGGCGAACCAGAGGAGCGCGGTGAGCGCGAAGCGCCTCACGGCGCGTCGAGAGCGCGGTCGAGCTTCTCGAAGTCGATGCCCTGGATGTCGGTTCGCTTGCCGGACGGCGAGAACACGATGACGTAGGGCAGCGCTTCGAAGCGCGAGCCCAGCTCGCGCGCCAGCGGCGTGTCGAAGTCCACCACGTTGAGCTTGCGCACGGCCACGTCGGCGCGGTCCGCGACGATCTGCCGCAGGCGCTCGTCCACCTGCCGGCAGGGTCCGCACCAGTCCGCGTACACGTCGAAGACGGTGTACCTGGCGGGCACGCGGAGACGGTCGAGCGGGCCCACCGCCGCGCCGTCGCGCACGAGCGTGGCCACGTCCGCGCCCGCGGGATATGCGACCGGGGGGAGGTAGGACCCCTGGCCGGGTCCCGGCACCGCCGTCATGCCGGCCCGCTCCACCGCGGCGATGACGGCCCCGTCGGGGACCTCGTCCGCCAGCTTCACCGTCAGCTCGACCTTGTGGATGTCGAACTCCGCCTTCTTGACGCCCTTGACCTTCTTCAGCTCGTCCTTGATCTCGTCGCCGCACTGCCCGCAGTCCGCGCCCTGGATCGAGAAGACCTGCGTCCTCTCCGCGCGGGCGCCGGCGGCGAGGCCCAGCACGAGGGCGGGCAGGAGGAAGGGGAGTGCGGGCGGTGTCATCGGTCCAGTGTAGCCGAGCCTACTCCGCCCGGAGCACGGCCAGGGGCGGCTTGCGCAGGACCTCGCGGCTGTTCAGGAGCCCGACCACCACGGTCAGGGCGAGCACGGCCAGGCTCAGGAGGCCCAGGCCGGTGCCGGGCCAGGTGAACCGCGCGTCGAAGAGGAAGCGGACGAGCGCCCACCCGGCCAGGGAGGAAAGCGCCAGCGCCGTGAGCACCGAGAGGGCGCCCAGGCTCAGGTACTCGGCGAGCAGGATGCGGAGGAGCTGTCCCCTGGTCGCTCCCAGCGTCTTCAGCAGCGCGGCCTCGCGCATGCGCTGGTACCGTCCGGCGGCCACGGCACCCATCAGCACCACGGCGCCCGCGGCCAGGCTGAACAGGGCCATGAAGCGGATGGCCACGGAGACGCGGCCCAGCACCCGCTCGATCGCCTGCTGCACCTGCGAGAGATCGACGGCCGTCACGTTCGGGAACCGCTCGATGGCCGTCCGCTGGAACCGCCCGCGGACGCCCGCGTCGTCGATCCGGCTGAGCACCACGAAGCTCTGCGGAGCCTCCGCCAGCGGCCCCTCCGGGAAGACGACGAAGAAGTTGGGCTCGAAGCGCGCCCACTCCACCTCGCGCAGGTGGACGACGCGCGTGCGCAGCTCCCGGCCCTGGACGTCCCACACGATCTCGTCGCCCACGCCCACGCGGAGGTCCTCGGCCAGGCCGGCTTCGAGCGAGACCGGCACCGGCTCGTGGTCGCCGTTGGTGCCGGAGCGCCAGGAGCCGGCCGCCCAGGCCGCTCCTCCCACCGTCCGTTCCCCACCCTTGAAGTCGTCGCGGTACGTACTCCGGTACTCGCGGCGCAGCGCCCAGCGCTCGGGTGGCGGCTGGCCCGCGGACGACGTGCGCGTGGCCAGGAGGGGCGCGACGGCCCGGCCCTTCACCGCCGCGATCCGCATGGGCACGATGGGGGCGGCCGCCATCACCGGGTGGCGGCCCGCGCGCAACGCCTCTTCGAGCGGCGCGCGCTGGTCGGGCTGGATGTCGAAGAGCACCAGGTTCGGCCGGTCCGCGACCGTGTCCACGCGGAGGTCGCGCAGCAGGTTGCCCTGCAGCACGAGGACGGTGTCGAGCAGGAAGGCGCCGAAGCCCAGCGCCAGCACGACCGCCACGGTCTGGTTCGCCGGACGGTACAGGTTGGCCAGCCCTTGCCGCCAGACGTATGGCCACGCGTAGGGGAAGAAGCGCCGTACGGCGCGCGTCAGGGCCAGGGCCGCGAGGCCGAACAGGGCCAGGGCCGCTCCGATGCCGCCCGCGAACACGAGGCCGGTCGCCGTGTCGGGCGCCTGGAGCACCGAAAGCAGGACCACCGACGCGCCCAGGCCCGCCGACACCACGAGCCGCAGCGGATCCCGGCCCGGCCGCCGCTCCTCCTCGTAGGCGCGGCGCAACAACACGAGCGGCGACACGCGGCGGACGGCGAGCAGGGGCAGGAGCGCGAACAGGACGGCCACCCACAGCCCCATCCCGAGGCCGGCCAGGACCGAGGGCCACGACACCGAGAAGCGGACGTCCACGGGCAGGAAGTCCGCGAGCAGGCGGGGGACGAGCACCTGCAGGAGCACGCCGGCGCCGACGCCGAGCAGGCTTCCGCCCAGGCCCATGGCGGCGGCCTGCAGGAGGTACACGGCGAGCAGGCGGCTCGAGGACGCGCCCAGGCAGCGCAGGACGGCGACGGTGTCGAGCTTGCGCTTGATCAGCACGTGCACGGCGCTGGCCACGCCCAGCCCGCCGAGCAGCAGCGCGACGAGCGCGAGCAGGCCGAGGTAGCGGCTGAGGCGGCCCAGCGATTCGCCCATGGATTCGCGGTCGTCGGCCACGGTGCGCAGGCGCACCCGCTCGCCCGAGAGCTGGCCGCGGTAGCGGTTCGCCAGCGCTTCCGGACGGCCTTCGGGCGGAACCTGGAGGTACGCCTCGTGACGGGCCCGCGCGCCGAACTCCAGCAGGCCGGCGGCCCCCAGGTCGGAGAGCGCCATGAAGACGCGCGGACCCATCGCGGAGCGCAGGCCGACGTCGCCGGGGAAGTCGAGCACCGTACCGCGGATGAGGAGGCGCGCCTCGCCCAGCGCGAGCGCATCCCCGACGCGCGCGTCGAGGGCGGTGAGCAGCGAGGGATCGACCAGCACGCCTCCGCCCCGGGGCAGCGCGCCCCACGCGCCCGCGGGATCGGTGGCGATCGTCCCGTAGAAGGGATAGCCCTCCTCCACCGCCGTCACCTGGACGAGGCGCGATCCCGCCGTGCGCGGCACGTACGCCATCCCCGAGAAGCGGGCCACCCGGGCCAGCCGCGTGCCGGGGCCGGCCCGCCCGCGCAGCTCGGAGAGCAGCGCCTCCGCGCGCGGCGAGAACGCGTTGCCGCTGCCGAGGACGAGGTCGGCGCCGTGCACGGCCTGCGCCTGCTGCCGCACCGAGCGCTGGAGGTTCGCGCTGAACGAGTTGATCGAGACGAGCGCGGCCACGCCCGCGGACACCGCGGCCATCAAGAGGGCCAGGCGCGGGAGCGACGAGCGGCTCTCCCGCCAGGCCATGGCCAGGACGAACCGGGCGGCGTTCATGGGCCGGCGGAGTCCGCCACCACCGCGCCGTCGCGCAGCCGGATCACGCGCCGCGCGCGCGCGGCCAGCTCCGGGTCGTGCGTCACGAGCACCAGCGTCGTTCCCGTCTCCCGGTTGAGCTCCGCGAGCAGGTCGATGACCGTGGCCCCCGTGGAGGCGTCGAGGTTGCCCGTGGGCTCGTCCGCGAACAGGATCCGCGGCCGATGGCTGAAGGCGCGGGCCACGGCCACGCGTTGCTGCTCGCCGCCCGAGAGCTGCGCCGGGTAGTGGTGGCCGCGGTCGCCCAGGCCGACGCGTCCGAGCAGCTCCTCGGCCCGGCCGCGCGGGTCCTGCCCCCGCAGCTCGAGCGGGACCTGCACGTTCTCGCGCGCGGTCAAGGTGGGGATGAGATGGAACGACTGGAAGACGAAGCCGACCTTCTCCGCGCGGACCCTCGCCCGCGCGTCTTCGTTCAGGAGGCCGAGGTCCTCGCCGTCGAGCCAGACGCGGCCCTGGCGGGGACGGTCCAGGCCGGCGAGCAGGCCAAGCAGCGTGCTCTTTCCGCTGCCGGAAGGGCCCACGATGGCCAGGAACGCGCCGGGCTCCAGCGCGAACGTGATATCTCTAAGGACGGTGAGCTCGCGCCCGCCGGACCGGTAGCCCTGGGTCAGCGATTCGGCGCGCAGCATGGTTCATGACGGGGTACGCCCCGTGAGCGTGAAAAGTTGTGGTCCGACCCCGCATCATAGCGAGAATTCAGGCGTGGCTCCTGTTCGCCCTGGCCGGCCCGCTCGCGGCCTGCGGCGGCGGCCCCTCCCCTCCGCCCGCGGGCTCGCCGCCGGCCTCGGCCGAACCCTCGCCGCCGCCGGCCGCGGCGGTGGTCCACCCGGCCGTCCTGTTCCTCGGCACGAGCCTGACCGCGGGTCTCGGCCTCGACCCCGACGAGTCCTACCCCGCGCGCATCCAGGAGAAGATCGACGCGGCCGGGCTGCGCTACCGTGTGATCAACGCCGGGGTCAGCGGAGAGACTTCGGCCGGCGCGCGGCGGCGCATCGACTGGCTCCTGGACGCGCGGCCGGCGTCGGTGCTGGTCGTGGAGACCGGCGCCAACGACGGGTTGCGCGGCATCGACCCCGCGGACGCGCGCGCGAACATCCACGCCATCTTCGACCGCGCGCGGCAGCAGGCGCCGCCGCCCGCGCTCGTGCTCATCGGCATGGCGGCTCCACCCAACCTGGGTTCGCGCTACACGGAGCAGTTCCGAGGGATCTACGCGGATCTGGCCCGGGAGAACGGGGCGGTGCTCGTCCCCTTTCTCCTCGAGGGCGTGGCCGGCATCCCGCGCCTCAACCAGCCCGACGGCGTCCATCCCACCGCCGAGGGCCAGCGGCTCCTCGCCGACACCGTCTGGACGCACCTGCGGCCACTCCTGAAGTAGTCCTCACTTCAGCTCGGGCGGCAGTTCCCAGCCCCGCCGCCTCAGCTCCTCGCGCGCCTCCGCGCCGTGCCGCACCTGCGCCCAGAGCTGGGCCTTGCGTTTGGCGTCGTGCCCGGGCGCGAACTCGTGGCTGGTCATGGCGCGGCACTCGGACTGGCCGCAGGCGCAGGGAGACAGGCCGGGCAGCGTGAGCTGTGGAGCGGCCGCGGGCGGCTGGGTACAACGCCGGTACGGGTGCGGGGGCAGCGCGCGGATGGGCAGGACGATGACGCCCTCTTCGGGATCTCCGGTCGCCACGAACTCACCGCGCAGCGCATAGAGGCCGGTGAGGGCGGCCAGCGCCGCGTCGATCAGGTCGGCGCTCCGCAGGAGCGCAACGTCGAGACCCTGCGCGCGCAGCACCGCGGCGCGCCAGGTATGCTTCGGCACGGCGGCGGGGGGCAGGCCATCGGCGAGAACCACGGCCGTGGCGTGCGGGAACACCTCGACGGTCGTGCCCCGCACCGCGCCGCGTCGGTAGATCGGAAATCCGACCGAGCCGGTCACGGCGAAGACGCGGAAGCCGACCTTCATCCAGCCGTAGAACGCGTGGTCGCGTTTGCGCGGATCGGAGGGCGTCCCATAGGAGTGGATGGCGAGGCGGCGCAGCTGCTGCTCGGCTCGACGCGACCCGCCCCGCGCTCCCCAGGCGGGGGGGGAGTCGACCGCGACCACGTCGGGACGGAGCTCGCGGACCAGCTCGGCCAGGGTCTCCGGGCGCAGGTTCGAGCGCAGGGCGGCCGGCCCGGGAGACCCGTCGAGCAGCACGAGGTCCAGTCCACGTCGCTCCGACACGTCCACACCCAGCGCTCTCATGCCTGGCTTCTCGGATGGGGCACGCTACGCCGCGGGGTCGGCACCGTCAAGCCGCCGTGTCCGCGCATCCCAGGCGTCCCGCAGGAAGGACATCACACGCTCGGCGGCCCAGAAACGGCCCCCGGCCCGCGTCGGCCCCACGAACCCGACGTGGCCGCCCGTGGGCGTCATCTCGCGGCGCACCAGGCCCGACTCCGGGAGCGGCCAGCGCGCCACCGTCGCGGGGGGGATCATCGGGTCGTCGGCCGTGGCCAGGATGAGCGTGGGCCGATCGATGCGCGTGAGCCAGGGGCCGGAGCTGGAGCGGGCGTAGTAGTCGTCCGCGCCGGCGAACCCGCCGTAGTGCGCCGTGACCGCGTGGTCGAACTCGCGGATGGTGCGGGTGGCGCGCTCGCGGCCGCGGGCGTAGACGTCGGGGAGGAGGCGCTGGCGCTCGCGGTAGGCCGCGCGAAGGCCACGCACGTAGTGGCTCTGGTACAGCCGGTTGCCGCGGCGGCCGAGCGCGTCCGCGCAGGCGCCGAGGTCGAGGGGCGGGGACACCGCCGTGGCCGCGAACACGCCGTGGGGAAGCTGCGCCCCCGAGCGGCCGAGCGCGAGCAGGACCAGGTTCCCGCCGAGCGAGAACCCGGCCAGGGCCAGGTGCGGGGTCCGCCGCGCGAGCGCCTGGGCCACGGCGACGAGGTCCGCGTCCAGGCCCGCGTTGTACAGCCGCGCACAGTGCGCCTGCCCGTCGCCGGCCCCGCGCATGTTCATGCGCGCGACGTTCCAGCCGTCCGCCCAGGCCAGCTCTCCGGTGGCGATGACGTAACCGGACGCGTCGCATCCCCCGAGACCGTGCAGCAGGACGAGGGTGGGCCTCTGCGCGGCGTCCTCGCGCCAGCTCGCGCGCACCAGCAGGCGCGCGCCCTCCCCGGCTTCCACCACCAGGTCCTCGGCGGGCACGCTCCAGCGCAGCCGCCGCCGCGACCAGTAGCCGAGGAGCGTCTGCACGTGGCCTCCGTGCAGCCACGCGCGCGGGCGGAAGGAGGTCACAGCCGCAGCACGATCTTGCCGAAGTGCTCCGAGGCCTCCAGCATCTCGTGCGCTCGGCGCGCGGCCTCGAACGGCAGGACGGCGTGCACGACCGGGCGCAGCCCTCCCGCGAAGAACAGCCCGGCCGCGTCGTGCAGCTCCGCCTTGCTTCCCATGTACGAACCCATGAGCGTGAGCTGCCTGGAGAAAACGTAGCGCAGGTCCGTGGCGCCGACGGGGCCCGTGGTGGCGCCGCAGGTGACGAGCCGCCCGCGCGGCGCGAGGGCGAGGATCGAGCGTTCCCAGGTCGCCTTTCCGACGTGCTCGACCACCACCTCGACGCCCTTCTTGCCGGTGAGCCGGCGCACCTCTGCGACGACGTCGCCCGTGCGGTGGTCGACCACGTCGTCCGCGCCGATCGTCCGCGCCCTGGCCAGCTTGGCCTCGGTGCCCGCGGTGGCGATCACGCGCGCGCCGAAACGCTTCGCGACCTGGATGGCGGCCATGCCCACGCCGCTTCCCGCCGCCCACACCAGCACATCCTCTCCCGGGCGCACCGCGGCGCGCGTCAGCAGCATCCGCCAGGCGGTCAGGAAGACGAGGGGAAAGGCGGCGGCGTCCTCGAAGGGCACGTGGTCGGGCAAGGGGACGAGGTTCACGAGCGGACAACGCACGCGTTCCGCGTAGCCGCCTGGGATCTGGTAACCGAGCAGGCGGTACTGCCGGCAGGAGTTGTCCTCGCCGGCCAGGCACATGCGGCACCGCCCGCAGGACACCCCCGGGGCGAGGAGGACGCGCTGCCCGGGCGTGATCCCCTCCGCCGGGCTGCCGAGCGCGAGCACCTCGCCGGCGATGTCGCTGCCGAGCACGTGGGGGAACTCGAGGGCGCGGCCCGACTGTCCCAGCCGCGTCCAGACGTCGAGGCGGTTGAGCGCGCAGGCGCGCACCCGCACCACCGCCTCGCCCGGTCCCGCGACGGGATCCGGCAGCTCGGCCGGCTCGAGCACCTCCTTTCCCCCGTGGCGGTTGATGACGATGGCTCTCATGGCGACACGCTCACTATAATTCGAACCTCATGGATGCGCGGTACGCGCGACACGCGCGGCCCGAGATGCGAAGGTGGTCACGGACGCCCACGGAGCGGGATTCACTCCCGCGCAGTGGAGACGAACGGTGAGGTCTGGCCCCGAGGGACCAGTGGGGCGGGTATGAGTCACGGACGCCCACGGAGCGGGATTCACTCCCGCGCAGTGGGCGAAGGGGAGGTCTAGGAGGGGAAACACGGCGCAGTGTTTCCCCTCCTACGTAGAATGATCCAGAGCTTCCACGTCTACAAGCAATACGACCGCGAGAGCAGCGCCCTCCACGACGTCACCCTCCACATCAGGAAGGGCGAGTTCTGCTTCCTCACCGGCCCGTCCGGCGCCGGCAAGACGACGTTCCTGAAGCTCGTCTTCCGCGAAGAGCTGCCGTCGCAGGGCCAGATCCTCGTGGGCGGCCGCAACGTCACCGCGATCCCCGACGGGCAGATCCCGGAGCTGCGCCGTTCCATCGGCGTGGTGTTCCAGGACTTCAAGCTGCTCAAGCGCAAGACCATCCTCGAGAACGTCGCGTTCGTGCTGCGCATCCTGGCCGTGCCCGCGCGCGAGCAGAAGCGCCGCGCGTTCGTCGCGCTCAAGTCCGTGGGCCTGCACCACAAGATGCACGCCTACCCGTTGCAGCTCTCGGGCGGCGAGCAGCAGAGGGTGGCCATCGCGCGGGCGCTCATCAACGAGCCCATGCTCCTGCTCGCGGACGAGCCCACCGGCAACCTCGACCCGGACATGGCCCAGGAGACCATGACGCTGTTCCAGGACGTCAACGCGCGCGGCACCACCGTGCTGGTGGCCACGCACGACCGCGAGATGATCCAGCGCATGGGCAAGCGCGTGATCACCCTCGATCGCGGCCGGGTGATGAGCGGGTAGTCAGGCCGCGGCCAGCATCGCGTTGACGCGCGCCACCACCGCCTCCAGCGCCACCGCGTTCTCGGCGCCCTCCGGGCAGGAGCGCCCGCAGGCGGCGCCTCCTTTCCGCCCGAGCGGGATTCACTCCCGCGAGGGCGGAATTGGTCGACGAGCGCCGCCGAGGACGCGGACGTGCGCCGGGAACGCGGCTCAGGCCGCGGCCAGCATCGCGTTGACGCGCGCCACCACCGCCTCCAGCGCCACCGCGTTCTCGGCGCCCTCCGGGATGATGAGGTCCGCATAGCGCTTGGAAGGCTCTACGAACTCCAGGTGCATGGGGCGCACGGCCTCCAGGTACTGGCGCTCCACGGAGTCGAACGTGCGGCCGCGCTCCTTCAGGTCGCGCCGGAGCCGGCGGAGGATGCGCACGTCGGCGTCCGTGTCGATGAAGAGCTTGATGTCCATGAGGCGGCGCAGCGGCTCCTCGGCCAGGATGAGGATGCCCTCGAGGAGGACCACGGGCCGGGGCGTGAGCGGGTCGGTGAGCGTGTGGCGCGAGTAGGTCGCGTGGTCGTAGGTGAGGTGCGGTACGGGCCGCCCGGCCTTGAGGTCGCGCAGGTCCTGGATGAGCAGCGAGGTGTCGAAGGCGTCCGGGTGGTCGTAATTGATGGTGGCGCGGGCTTCCGCGCTCAGCCCGCTGCCGTCCTTGTAATACGCGTCCTGGGCCAAGGTCACGCAGCGCCGGGGTCCGAGTCGGTCGAGCAACCGGGACGCGAACGACGTCTTGCCCGAACCTGTGCCCCCCGCCACGCCGATCAGGACGGACATCACGGGCGAACGTACGTGGACCGGCCGCCGGCTGTCAACGCCCGCCGGCCAACACGCCCGCCGGCCCGGTGGCCTTCGCCGCGAACGTCGCGGATAATCCGGGCCCCGGCATGATGGCTCCGCTCCGCGCCCTGGCCTACTTCCTCGAGGAAGCGCTCACGAGCCTGTGGCGCGGCCGCCTCATCAACGCGCTCTCCATCGGGACCATCGCGGTCTCCCTCTTCGTTCTGGGCGCCTTCCTGACCGTGGCCGGCAACCTCAACCAGGTGGTCGACCGCTGGACCCAGAAGGTGCGCGTGACGTTCTACCTCGCCGACGGCCTGGAGCCCCACATCCTTGACAGCCTGGTGAACCGCCTGGGGGACGACCCGGCCGTGGAGTCGGTCGAGCTCGTCTCGCGCGAGGAGGCGCTGGAGCGCTTCCGCACGCTCTTCCGCGACCTGCGCACGCTGCCCGACGACCTTGGCGAGAACCCCTTCCCGGCGTCGCTCGAGGTCGCCCTGCGCGCCCTCGGCCAGTCACCCGACGAAGTACGGCGGCTGGTGCGCCAGTTCGAGAAGGCGCCCGGCGTGCAGGAGGTGCAATACGACCTTCTCTGGATCGAGCGTCTCTCCACCGCCGCGCGCCTGGTGCGCGGAGTGGGCGCGCTGCTGGGCGGCATCCTGGTGCTGGCCGGCGTGTTCACGATCTCGAACGTGATCCGGTTGACCGTCTACGCGCGCCAGGACGAGCTGGACATCATGCGCCTGGTGGGAGCGACGCGCGCGTACGTCAAGGGCCCCTTCGTGGTGGAAGGGATGCTGCAGGGTGGGCTCGGCGGGCTGGTGGCCGTCGGACTGCTCTGGCTCGCCTTCCGCGTGCTGGCCACGGAGGCGATGGCCGCATCGGACCTCATGGGCCGGACGGTCGTCCTGCTCCCGCGACAGCTCGCCGTGCTGCTCGTGGCCGGCGGCATGGTGGCCGGGATCGTGGGCAGCCTGGTCAGCCTGGGACGGACGCGCGTCTGATCAGAACTTGTACGTCTTCCCCTGGATGAACAGGTGGAGCCGCTTCCGTCCCAGCTCCCGCACCTGCTGCCGGATGCGCTTGAGATGCTTCGGCTTGAACCCGTAGAGGTACACGGGCACGTCCACCTTGAGCTTCTTCAGCTCGTGCGCCAGTCCGGCCGGCGTGAGATGGCCCGACACGTTGGCCAGGTCCTGCATCTCGTTCGGGAAGGACGTCTCGGTGATCACGGCCTTGAGGTTCCGGGTCGCGTTCACCACCTCCCAGAACCGCTCCGTGGGTCCGGTGTCGCTGGAGAAGGCGACCGCCGCCTTCTTGTCCTCCACGATGAAGCCCGTGGTCGGGACGATGTGCGAGACGTGGATGGCCCGGAAGGTGAGCCCGTTTATGGTGAAGGGCTTCTCGGGCGTGATCTCGATCAGCTTCAGGACCGGCGTCATGTCGTTGGGCAGGCTGGTGAAGTCGGGCCAGGTGAGGTTGTTGAACAGGTGGTTTCGCATCGAGGCCACGACTTCCGGGATGGCGTAGATGCGCAGGGAAAAACCGGGCGAGCTGAAGTTGTTGTCGATGAGGAAGGGCAGCGTGCACGTGTGGTCGAGGTGCGAGTGCGAGATGAGGATGTCCTTGACCTTCACCTGCTGCTTGAGCGAGAGCGCGCTCGAAACCCAGCCGGCGTCGAGCGCCACGGTGTCGTTGACTAGGAGCGAGGTCATCCCGTGGCCGGGGATGTTCCCTCCGTAGCAGCCGAGCACCTTAAGCTTCATCGCCGCCGTGCTGCTCCAAGTAACTCATTTTGAGACGTTTGGCGGGTCAGGGTCGCGGCGACGGTAACATGCGCAAACTTGCAGTGTCAAGTGGCCGCGCGCACGCAGGCCCGCAAATGCACAACGCACGGTAGCCGAACGACGCACGCACGCGAGGGATTGTAGCCTTTACGCTTGACACCGCCGCGGCGCGGTTCGTACACTTCCGCCACGCGAGAAAGGAGGTGGTCCAGTGGACAGTTGCCATAAACCACGCGAGGTGGCTGACGTCGGGGAGGTGAGCCGAGCGTAGTCAACCGGCACTCTCAACTGGATGCCTCCGACCCGGGGCCGGATCGGTCCCGCGCCGGGCGGGGGCCGCTAGGCGCGACTTCCTGGCGAATCCCAACAGCCGACCGGCCCCGGAGGGAACGAAAACCCTCCGGGGTTTTTCCTTTTAAACCGGAATGCGCTGCTCTCCGCTCCGCGCTCGACTTCATCAAACGCGTCGCGCCGGGATGAACCCGGCGCGAGCGACAGTGGAAACGCTCCGCTGCGAGCAGCGAACTCGAGTCGTCAAGCAGTGCTTGAGGTAGCCCCTTCCGCCACCGCGTGCGCGGTGTCGGTCTTTACGCCTCTACCCTGCGGTCCGGGGTGCCCGGCAGGTCCGCCTTCGGCGGCGGGGGCGTTTGCAGCGGCTTGCGGGCGTAGTGGTAGAGGGAGAAGCCGAGCAGGGCGAAGACCACGAGGGCCACGATGTTCGAGTCGCCGAGGCCGAGAGCGGGGCCGAACTTCACCGCGTCCACCGGCAGCCACCCCGCGCCCTCCATCACCTTGAGGCCCATGGCGAGCAGGCCGACGATGCCGCCGGCGGCGATGAGGCCGCTGGCGTAGAGCGCGCCGGGGCTGGCCTCGCCCTCTTCCGTCTTCTTCATCCCGCGCTCCGCGAGCCACCGGACGATGCCGCCGCAGAAGATGGCCGCGGTCGTGCCGATGGAAAGGTACGACCCGACGGCGAAGCTCAGTGAGCGGATGCCGAGCAACTCCACCGCGATCACGAGGAAGACGCCGAGGAGCACCAGCCCCCAGGGCAGCTTTTGCGTGAGGATGCCGTTGATGACGACGGACATGAGGCGGGCCTGCGGCGCGGGCGCGTCCTGGCTGCCGATGCCCTGGATCCACTGCAGCTCGACCTGGCCGGTCTGCGGGTCGAGCAGGTATTTGCCTTCCGCCACCGTCGAGGAGCCGATGGCGTTGAGGACGGTGTAGCTCCGGCCCTGGTACTCCTTCTCGCCCTGCACGACCACGCCTTCGGGCAGGGCGTTCACGTCCACGACCACGGCCGCCGGCTGGTAGCGCTCGAGCGCCTTGTTCATCAGCATGAGCGTGCCGCCGATGACGAACGCGGACGCGGTCACCCCCGCGAACAGCGCGATCTGCTGCGACGACGGCGTGGCGCCCACCAGGAAGCCGGTCTTGAGGTCCTGCGAGGTGGCGCCCGCGTTGGCCGCGGCGATGCACACCACTCCGCCCACGGTCAGGGCGAGCGCCGCGTAGGCCGGCCCCGTCCAGCCCGCGGCCAGGAAGAGCGCGCAGGTGGCCATGAGCGTGGCGATCGTCATTCCGGACACCGGGTTCGCGGACGTGCCGATGAGGCCGCAGATGCGGGACGACACCGTCACGAACAGGAATCCGAACACCACCACCAGGACCGAGGCCATGGCGTTGTCGAAGGCGCCGGTGGGAGCGCTCGGGACGGGCTTGAGCGTCAGCAGCGACCACAGCATCAGGACGATCACGGCCGAGCCGGCCAGCACCAGGGTGAGGGGCAGGTCGCGGTCGATCCGCTCGCCCACGTTGGGGCCGCCGCCCGTGTCGCTCTTGCGCAGCTCCGTCGCCCCCGCGCGCAGGGCGGCCACGATCGTGGGCAGGGTCTTGGCCAGCGTGATCAGGCCGGCGGCGGCCACCGCCCCCGCGCCGATGTAGCGGATGTAGAAGTTCCAGAGCTGGTCCGACGTCATCAGCGCGATGGGCACGGTGCTGGGATAGATCGGCGTGGGCACCAGGCTGCCGAAGAACTTGATGGCGGGCATCATCACCAGCCAGGAGAAGACGCCGCCCGCGAAGATGGTGCCCGCGATGCGGGGGCCGATGATGTACCCGACGCCCAGGTATTCCGAGGTGATGTTGGCGCGCAGCGAGGCGCCGGGCAAGAAGAGCGGGTCGTAGGTGGGCGTGCTCTTCACCACCGCGAACGCATGCTCGTTCTGGAAGAGGGTGTAGACGCCGCCCAGGCCGAGGCCGTAGAAGACGCGGCTGGCGAAGGAACCGCCTTTCTCGCCCGCCACCAGCACGTCGGCGCAGGCCGTTCCCTCGGGATAGAGCAGGTTGGCGTGCTCCTTCACGATGAGCTGCCGCCGGAGCGGGATCATGAAGAGCACGCCCAGCCAGCCTCCGATCATGGCCAGGAAGAGGATGCGGGAGTACTCCAGGTCGAAGCCGAGGAAGATGAGGGCGGGCAGCGTGAAGATGACGCCCGCCGCCACCGACTCGCCGGCGGAACCCGTGGTCTGGACGATGTTGTTCTCCAGGATGGTGGACCCGAACCTGCGCAGCAGCCCGATGGAGAGCACGGCGATGGGGATGGACGCGGAGACGGTCAGGCCGGCGCGCAGGCCCACGTAGACCGTGACCGCGCCGAACACCAGCCCGAAGAACATGCCCACGATCACGGCCCGCGCGGTCAGCTCCGGAACCCTCGCGTCGTTGGCGACGTAGGGCCTGAACTCGGCGGCGGGCGCGGCGGCCGGCTGATGCTCGAGGGCCATCTTTCCTCCGCGGCAGAAGCGGCGTCATGCGTCGAGAACGGGGGTTGGCCAGGATCGTAACCGTGCCCCGGCGGGCCGTCAACGCGTTGAGCGGGGCCCGGAAAAGGGGGCGGCGCCCGCGCTTGACTCGGCCGGTCCGGCGGGACCTATACTGGTCCATGAGCGTCCGGACCACCGCCTCCCTCCTCACCCTGGGATGCGCGCTCGCGGCCACCCTGGCCGCCCCCGGTCCGGGGGCCGCCCAGATGATCATGGGCGGCGGCTTCGACCGCTACAGCGGGCGTTACGGCGACCCGGTCGAGGTCGCCCTCGAGGACCTGGCCCGCGGCTTCGGCTACAGCAAACGGGCGGTGATCACCCAGGGCGTGCTGGACATGATGGACGGGGGCCAGCAGTACTTCCGCCTGCGCGACGAGGGCGCGGAGGTGCTGGTGCTGGCCGTGCCCAACGCCTACGACGACGTCCGGCGCCTGCTCGGCCGCGAGGTGGAGGTGGTGGGGCTCGTGCGGGAGGTCCCCTACCGGCAACAGTGCTGCCGCGAAGCCCAGGGCGGCGGCTGCATGATGTGGCAGAGCCAGTGCGACGACCCGGACCTGCCCGCGCTGCCCAACCTGGAACAGGGCAGGAGCCACTGGCCGAACGTCTCCATCACGATCTGGGGCATCACCGACATGACGCCCCCGCCGGGTACCCAGCGCAAGCGCGAGTACAAGGGCGCGTCGCTCGAGTCGCTGGTGATGAACCCCGGCGACAAGGACGGCCAGACCGTCCGCGTGATCGGCCAGTTCCGCGGCAAGAACCTCTACGGCGACCTCCCCATCCGCTCGCAGAAGGGGTCGTCGGACTGGGTGATCAAGGACGACGCATTCGCGGTCTGGGTCACGGGCAAGAAACCGAAGGGATCGGGCTGGCAGCTCGACACCGGCCTCAAGCGCGACACCGGCCGCTGGCTCGAAGTCGTCGGCCGCGTGCAGACGGTCAACGGCGTCACGTACCTGCGCGCCGTGCAGGTGGCCCTGGCCAGCGCGCCCTCGCCGACGGCCACGGTGGAGGCGCCCCCGCCTCCGCCGGAGCGCCCGAAGGTGCCGCCCGTCGTGGTGTTCTCCCTCCCCCTCGACGGCGAGGAGGAGGTCGCCACCGACAGCCGCTTCGTCGTGCAGTTCAGCAAGGACATGGACGAGAACACGTTCGCGGGACGGGTGATGCTGCGCTACTCCGGCCCGGTCCTGCCCGGCGATCGCGCCTTCGACGGCGTAACGCTCGCGTACGACGGCGGCCGGCGCGCGCTCACCGTGGATCCGCGCGACGTGCTGCGTCCCGGGCGTTCCGTGGAGCTGCTCCTGCTGCCCGGCATCCTCGACGTCGACGGCCTCCCGCTGACGCCCCGGCCCGGGCGATCCGACGAGATGGCGGAGTTGGCGATCGACGTCTTCACGAACCTGATCGGCGGCTGAAGGGGGGCGGCGCCCCCACGGCGCCCGGCCACGGCCCTGCTGCTCCCCGGTCAGCGCTTCTTGAGTACGACGATCTCCGGGTCGAGGAACTCGGCGGGGGGACGCTTCCAGCCCTGCTGCCTGAAGCGGGCCACGGTCTCGAAGCCGGCGCGGCCCTCCAGCAACGCGCGGAAGAAGGCGGCGCGCTCGGGCCGCTGGTCCGGGTGGTCGAGGAAGCGCTCGTAGTAGGACGCGGTCAGGATCAGCCACGGCGAGGCCTCGGCCGGGTACCGCGCCGCGGCCTCCGCGAAGCGGTCGGAGGGCGCCATCTCGCGCGAGAGCGTCGGCACCACCCGCAGCGTCCGGCCCGGGGGCAGCGTCGGCGCGTACCCGGGCAGGTTCGAGATGAGGTCCACGGTCGCGCCGGCCGGCACGTGCCGCTCGATCCACCGCGTGGCCTGCCGCCGCGCGTCCACGTAGAACAGGCGCACGACCAATACGGCGCCGAGCGCGGCGCGCGCGAGGACGAGGCCGGCCGCCAGGCGCCGGGTGCGCAGACCCGGCACGGCGGAGAGCCCCAGCGCCGCGAGCCACGCGGCGGCCGGGAACACCGGAGCCAGGAAGCGCAGTGCGCGATGGGCGGACGCGGCGACGAGCACGTAGGGCGCGACCGCCGCCAGCGCCAGGACGGCCGCCGCCTTGTCGCGCCGGGCGCGCGCCGCCGCCATGAGCAACCCCACGCCCGCCGCGAGCAGGACGGGTCCCGTCAGGCCGTCGCCGAGCAGACGCAGGTAGGGGCCGAAAGACGTGCCGGAGCCCGTGAGCCCCTTGTATTCGAAGCGCGTCTGGTCGTTGAAGGCGAGCGCGCTGAGGAACGGGATCGGATCGATGAGCACGTAGGGAGATCCGGCGACGAACCCGGCGGCCGCCGAGAGCACGACGACGGCCACCCCGCGGCGCGCCACGCGCACCGCCCAGGGCCGGCGCGCGCGCGCGAGGGCGGCCAGGGCCACCGCGAGCGCACCGAGGACGAGCGCGGCCACGCCCATCCGGCGCGTGAAGCGCAGCGCGCTCGCCGGATGCAGGAGTCGCGCGTCGTCGAGCCGCAGGCGAGCGGCGAGCGCGCCGTCGCCGCCGAGCACCAGGGCCAGTCCCAGCGCGAGCGCGGCCAGGCCGAGGGCCCCCAGCCAGAGCGCCCCTGGGCGGTCGCGATGGTCGGGGTCGCGCAGCCACACGGCGGCCAGCGCGGGCACGGCGAGGGCGGCGGCGGTGTACTTGGTGGACGCGGTCAGACCCAGGACGAGGCCGAGAGCGGCGGCGCCCGCGCGTCCCTCCGCGTGGGCCACGGCCACGGCGAGCGTCGCCGCCGTGCCGAGCAGGAGCCACGCCTCCGGGGTCGCGAAGTGGCAGAGGTTCACGAACCCCGGCAGGAGCGCCAGCAGGAACGCGGGCAGCGCGCCCAGGCGCGGGTGCGCGCTCCACGCCGCCAGCCCGAGCACGAGGACGGCGGCGGCGCCGGCCACCGCCGAGAGCGACCGGCCCAGCCACAGCGGATCGCTCGCGTGTCCGGGCAGGAGAAAGGCGCGCGCGATCCGCTCCTGCAGCCGGACCGGAGCCAGCATCACGTACAGGGGCAGCGACGGGTTCACGAAAGAGTCGGGCGCCAGGCTGCCGCCTTCGACCATCCGCGCGGCCACGTCCGCCTTCTCGTCCGGATGCCAGCGCGACGGCAGGCCCCAGGTGACACCGGCGGAACTGAGGGCCAGGCTCAGCAGGGCGGCCCCCAACAGCGATCGCGGAGGGCCGGGGCTCGAGCGCGTGGCGAGCGCGTCCGGCCTACTTGGCGTGCAGGATCTCCTGCAGCCGGCGGGGCAGGTCGGCGGCCTTGGCCAGGACTTCCGTGGCCATCTGCCGGCGGTGCTCCTGCACCTTGGCGCGCAGCGCGGGATCGCGCAGGGCCAGGAGGCGGGCGGCGAGGTGTCCCGCGTTGGCCGCGCCCATCGCACCCACGCCGACCGTCGCCACGGGGACCCCCGGAGGCATCTGCACGGTGGAGAGGAGCGCGTCGAAACCCGAAAGGGGCGAGCCGGCCAACGGCACGCCGATGACGGGCAGGGTGGTGTGCGCCGCGGCCACGCCCGCCAGGTGGGCGGCGCCGCCCGCGCCCGCCACGATCACCTGCAGCCCGCGGCCCTCCGCCTCGCGGCAGAATTCCGTGGCCTGGTCGGGCGTCCGGTGCGCGGACAGGACGTGCGCTTCGTAGGGGATGCCGTACTGCTCGAGGACGCGCGCGCAGCCGGCCATGACCTGCAGGTCGCTGTCGCTGCCCATGAGGATGGCCACGCAGGGGGCGGGAGCCGTCAAGATCGCCTACCTTGCGTGCAGGCGCGCGAGCGCCTTCTGCCCGATGTCCCTGCGATATTGCATGCCCTCGAACGAGATCCTGGGCACGGCCTCGTAGACGCGCTGCACGGCGGCGTCGAGGCTGGCGCCGAGCGCGGTGACGCCCAGCACGCGCCCGCCGACCGTGACGATCTGGCCGTCACGCCGGTCGGTGGCGGCATGATAGACGACCACGTCCTCGGATCCCTCGAGATCCTCCAGGCCGTGGATGGGCTTGCCGGTCTCCACGCCGTCGGGGTACCCGCGCGAGGCCAGCACCACGCAGACCGCGGCCTCCTTCGCCCACTCGATCTTCGTCTCCTTCAGGTTCCCCGCGGCCACGCCCTGAAGCAGGGGCACGATGTCGGAGCGCATGCGCGCCATGATGACCTGCGCCTCCGGGTCGCCGAAGCGCGCGTTGAACTCGAGCACCTTCGGGCCCTGCTCCGTGATCATCAGGCCCGCATAGAGCACGCCCTGGTACTTGCGGCCTTCGGCGCCCAGTCCGGCCACGGTGGGCAGCACCACGTCCTGCAGGATCTGCTTGTGGACGTCCACGCTCAGGCTCGTGGAGGGCGACACCGTGCCCATTCCCCCCGTGTTGGGTCCCTGGTCGCCGTCGAGCAGCCGCTTGTGGTCCTGCACCGAGACCATGGGCACGACACGCGCCCCGTCGGAGAACACCAGGAACGACACCTCGTCTCCCTCGAGGAACTCCTCCATGACGATCTTGGACCCGGCGGTGCCGAACTTCTTGTCCATCATCATCTGGGTGACCGCGGCGCGGGCCTCGGCCTTGTCCTTCACCACCAGCGTGCCCTTGCCCGCGGCGAGCCCGTCCGCCTTGACGACGAGCGGATAGCCGAACGGCGAGCGCATGACGAAATCCAGGGCCGCTTCGGGCGAGTTGCAGATCTCGTAGCGCGGCGAGGGCACGTTGTGCCGCTGCATGAACTCGCGCGCGAAGGCCTTCGAGCCCTCGATCTCCGCGGCGGCGCGGCTGGGACAGAAGATGCTGAGCCCGCGGCGCACGAACTCGTCGGCGATGCCGAGCACCATGGGCAGCTCCGGCCCGACCACGGTGAGGTCGGCCCCGATCGTCTGGGCGAAATCGGCCAGCTCGACGATGTTCGAGGTCTCGATGGGCACGAGGTCGCCGTGCGCGGATATGCCCGCGTTTCCCGGCGCGCAGAACAACTCCTTCACGAGCGGGCTCTGGCGGATCTTCCAGGCGAGCGCGTGCTCCCGCCCCCCGTTCCCGACGACGAGGACCTTCACACGGACGCCTTCGCGGTTGCCAGCATTGAGGTGACAGGGAAACGGCCACAAAGTCTGGCATGCAAGGGACTTGCTGTCAACGGATGCTATTCTAGCGCCCCGTGGCGCGCCTCGTTCCCCTCACCTCCGTGGTGGACCTCGCCTCACGGCGCGGATCGTTCCGGCTGCTGAGCCGGCTGCGCCGCCCCGAGCGGTACACGTTCACCGTGGACATGTATTCGCACCTGCGCGAGAGCCACCCGGACACGCACGTCGGTTATTGGACGTTCCGCCTGCCCCCGGGCGAAGTGGTGAACACGTTCCACATCGACCTCACGACGATCGGCCCGGGCTCCGTGCAGAGGCAGACGGGGGAAGGCTCCCAGCGGGCGGTCGACGCCTGGACGAACCCCGCCTACGTCTTCGATCCCTTGATCGGCATCCAGCTCGTGCTGCGCCGGAGCGGCTCCGTGGTGGAGAACCGCTTCGTCACCGGCCGCGTGGGCGACCCGGCGGTGCTGCGGTCCTACTACCACCGCGTGCACCTCGCGCACGGGTACACGCCGTCCGAGCCCTTCCTGCACGAGCTGCACGCCGCGATGCTCCGGCGGCTCGACCGGATCTTCTCGCAGTACATACCCCAGGCCAGCCGCGTGCTCGACGCCGGCTGCGGCCGGAGCCTCTTCACCGAGATCCGGCCCCATTGGCCCTTCATGCTGGTGGCGGCGGACGTGGAGCACGGGCTGCTCTGCGCGCGGCGCGCGGAGTTCAGGCACGTGCAGTGGGTGGTGGCCAGCGCGGCGCCCCTGCCCTTCCGGAGCGAGTCCTTCCACGCGCTCTTCGCCGGCGAGCTGATCGAGCACCTGCTCGATCCCCGCCAGGGAATGGCGGAGTTCCGCCGCGTGCTGCAGCCGCGCGGCCTGCTCGTCCTCACCACGCCGAACCGGCGGCGCCTGGCCAACGTGGTGGACGGTTCCGACCGCCCCTACAGCCCCGACCACCTGAGCGAGCTGAGCTACGACGAGGTCCAGGCGCTGCTGGAGGAGGAGGGATTCGACGTGCTCGAGGCCACGGGTGTGCACCTCGAACTGCTGCTCAACTGGCTCTCGTCCCAGCCCAAGCTCGATCGCCTGCAGCGGCGGTGGAACCGTCCCTGGGCGGTGCCGCTCATGCGCGCGCTCCTGGCCGCCGGCGCCCTGGCGCCGCGGTTCGCCCTCGACCTCATCTTCGTGGCCCGCAAGCGCGCCGCCGGCACGAGCAGCCGCCGGGTCAGCGGCCAGGGCTGAGAGCCATGAGCCCGCGCGCGGGCGCCGCCGCCGGTTCCGCCGCGGCCGTCCTCTGGGTGGCGCTGTGCGCCCGCTGGTTCGACGTCGGCCTGGCGCGGCCGTGGTGGCTCGCCGCGGTTCCGCCCGGCCCGCTCGCCGCCGCCGCCGCCCTCCTGCTGGTCCTGTGTTGGCGTGCTCACGGTCCGCGCCTGAGCGGCTCGTCGGCGGGCTCTCCCTGGCCGCTGCTCCTGGTCGTCGGCCTGGCCGTGCTCTTCCGCCTTCCGCTGGTCTGGCAGGGCGCGGCGGCCTACGTCACTGCCGACGGCGCCCTCTCCGGCCTCGTCGCGCTGCACGTGCGCGACGGCACCGAGCGCCTGGTGTTCGTGCCGCACGTCCCCTACAGCGGCAGCCTGAAGTCCCACCTGACCGCGCCGCTCTCGCTGGCCATGGACGCCGCGCGCGCCTTCGCGCTCTCGTCCGTGCTCTTCTATGCGCTGTTCGTGGGGGCGCTTTACCGGCTCGCGCTCCACCTGCGCGAGGCGCCGGCCTGGACGGCGCCGGCCGCGGGGCTCTATGCCGCTTTCGCTCCCGCCCTCGTGACGCGCTACAGCCTGAGCAACGACGGCAACTACGTGGAGGTCCTCGCCCTGGGCACCCTGGCCCTGGTGCTGGGCATCCGCTGGGTCCGCGAGCGGGAGCGCCGCGGCTCTCTGGCGGTCCTGCTCGGGCTGGTGCTGGGCGTGGCCTTCTGGTGCCACATCCTGGCGGTGATCTACGCCGCGGCCCTGGGGTCGTTCCTGCTGCTGAGCGACTGGAGAGGCGCTCTCCGCTCCGCCTTCGCCGGCTCGTTCGGTTTCGCGCTCGGCGCCGCGCCGTCCCTGCTGTGGAACGCGGCCAACGGCTGGGCTTCGTTCCACTACCTGCTCCCCGGTGGCACGCCCGTGGGCGAGGCGGCCACGGGTCTGCCGCTCCCCGCGCGGTTGTTCGGCCTCGTCGCCGACCACGCGCCGGTGCTCCTCGGTTACGACCCGGGCTACCCGCGTACGATCGACGCGCTCCTGAAGGCGGCGTCCTTCGCCACGCTGGCGCTCGCGGTGGCGGGCCTGGCCGCCCTCGCCCGCCGGGCGGCGCGCGCGCGGTGCGAGGCGGCGCGCCTGCTGCTCGTGCTCGTGGTCGTGAACGTCGCGGTCGCGCTCTGGGCCCTGCCCTACATCCCGGGCAACCCGCGCTATCTGCTGTTCCTGGTGGCGCCCGTCGCCGTGGCCCTCGCGCTCCGGCTGCGCGCGCCGCGCGCGCGGCCCGTGTTCGCGGTCGTGGTCGCCCTGGGCGCGCTGGGCTCGTTGGCCCAGTTCCCGGGGGCGGTGGCCACGGACACACGCTGGCGCGGCTTCGTGGGGGACCTCGAACGTGAAGGGGTCCGCTGGTGCTACACGGACTTCTACCTCGGCACCAAGGTGAATTTCCTGTCCGAGGAGCGCGTCGTCTGCTCCTCGAAGCTCGGCCCGACCACGACCGAGTACTTCTTCGCCTATCGCGAGCAGGTGGAGCGGGCGCCCGCTGCCGCCTACATCGCCGTCAACGAGGACAACGCGCAGAAGCTGGGCCGGCGGCTGGCGCGCCTGGGCGTGACCTGCGACCGCCTCGACTCGATGAAGCCCGTCCTCCTGCGCCTGTCCCGCAAGGTGAATCCCGCGGAGCTGTTCCCCGACCGTGACTTTCCGTGGCGCTGATGACGGACACGGGCGGCCGCCGGCGGCCCGCCGCTCATCCCGCATCCGGCAGCACGCGCCGGTACACGTCGCGCGCGGGCAGGCCCAGCGCGCGAGCGGTCTCCTTCACCGCCTCGCGCCGCGTGCGGCCCTGGGCCACGAGGCGGGCGAAGAGCGCCTCGGCCTCTTCGCCCGCGGGGGCGGCCTCCGTGGCCCCTGAGATCACCAGCACGATCTCGCCCTTGACGCTGGGCCGCGAGGCCAGGCGCGCTCGCAGCTCGGACAGGCGCCCGCGCGCATACTCCTCGTGAAGCTTGGTGGCCTCGCGGCAGAGGAACGCCTCGCGATCGCCCAGGGCCGCCTCCATGTCGGCGAGCGCGGCGATCACGCGCAGGGGCGACTCGTAGACGAGGAGGGTCTCGCGCACCGCGCGGAGGTCCGTGAGCGCCTGGCGCCGCGCGCCCGCGCGGGCGGGCAGGAAGCCCACGAAGAGGAACCGGTCGCTGGGGAGGCCGGAGACGGAGAGGGCCGCCACCGATGCGCTCGGCCCCGGCACGGGCAGGACCGCGATCCCTTGCGCGCGCGCGTCGCGCACCAGCCGGTAACCGGGGTCGGAGATGCCGGGCGTGCCGGCGTCGGAGACGAGGGCCACGTCGCGGCCTTCGCGCAGGGCGGCCAGGATGCGCGCGCCCTTCCCGCGCTCGTTGTGCTCGAAGTACGAGGTGGTGGGGGTGGCGATGCCGTGCGCGCGCAGGAGGACCGCCGTGCGCCGCGTGTCCTCGCAGGCGACGAGGTCGGCCTCGCGCAGGACGCGCAGCGCGCGCAGGGTGACGTCCTCGAGGTTTCCGAGGGGAGTGGCCACGACGTAGAGCGTTCCCGGGGCCTGGCTCACGCGCGTGTTAGTGTCGGGACACTCGGCATGCCTCGGATGTGGACGTGAGCGCCGCGCCCGCCCCCGCGCCCCCCGGCCGCGGCCGCTGGAGGTACGCGGCGCTCGGCGGCTGGGTGCTCGCCGCCGACGCGTGGTTCCAGGGCCCGCTGCTCGGCGGCCGCGTGGGCGCGAGCCTGGGCGCGTGGCTGCTCCTCGCCGTGCTGGTCGTGTCGGTCGTCCGCGCCGTCCCGAAAGGCCGGCCGCGCCCGTCGCTTTTCGTTCTGACGGTGACGGCCATGCTCTTCCTGGCGACGCTGGTTCGGCTGCCCGCGATCCTCGCGCCCGGCAGCCTCATCACCTCGGACAGCGCCGTGGCCGGCATCATCGCACAGGAGCTGCGCGACGGGCAGACGCCGGGACCCATCTACGCTCCCGGGTTCCCCTACGAGGGAACGCTCAAGCCCCACCTGACCGCGCTTGCCGGCCGTGCGCTTCCCTTCGTCGGCACGCCGGCGCTCTACCTGCTGGCCTCCCACGCCTTCTTCCTCGTCTGGATGATCGCGGTGATGGCGCTCGCGCGCCGGGTGGGCGGCCTGACCGCCGCGCTCGGCGCCGGCCTCTTCCTGGCGGTCAGCCCGCGGTTCCTGGCCGCGTTCTCGCTCAACAACGTGGGGCAATACGCGGAGGTGAACGCGCTGGGCGCGGCCTCCCTGGCCCTGCTCGCGTCCGGTGGCGGGCCGCTCCTGGCCGGGTTCCTGGTGGGCCTGGCGCTCTGGCAGCAGCTCGTGGCCGTCTCCTTCGTGGCCGTCCTCGCGGCGGCCGTGCTGGCCACGCCGCGGTGGCGCTCCGCGCGCGGCGTGGCCGAAGCAGTGGTGGGCCTCGGCGCCGGCTCCTATGCCGTCTGGCTCTGGAACGCCGCGCACGGGTGGGCCACCTTCGACTTCTTCCGGCGGGGGGGCAAGAACCCCTGGGAGAGGCTGGCGGGCGTGCCGGACCGGCTCGAGCGCACGGCGTCCGTCAGCTTCCCCAAGCTGTTCGGCCTGAGCGACCTCGACGTGACGGGACCAGCGGCGGCCCTTCTCGGCCTCGTGCTCCCGGCCCTCGTGCTCGCGATGACGTGGACGCGCCGCCGCGAGATCCTGCAGGATCGCGGGCGCAGCGCCGTGTTCCTGGCCGCTACCTTGTTCCTCGTGACGCTGGGCGTCTTCGTGGTGTCGAAGTTCAGTCATCGCGGCGTCCAGCGGCCGCGCTACCTGATCGCGTTGTACACGCCCGTCGCGGTGGCCGTGGGCTGGGCCGCCGCCGCGCTCGGCCGGCGCTCGCCGCCGCTCGCCGGCGCCGCGCTCGGCGGCCTGCTCCTCGTCAACGCCGCCGGCCTCGTCCCGTGGCTGCGCGCGCGCGGCGACGCCGAGGCCCGCGACGACGTCTTCCTCGGCCGCCTCTCACAGCTCGGCGCGCGCACGGGCTACAGCGGTTTCTGGGTGGCGCCGAAGTATACGTTCCTGTCGGAGGGCGCCCTCGTCCTCTCCGGAGAGCTGGGCCCGGACGTGTCCTGGGTGCACCGGCGGCACGCGGAGGAAGTGCGTGAGCGCGGACCGGACGTTCTGGTCACGGGGAGGGGCACGCTCGCGGAGGCGCTCTCGGGCCGCCTTCGCGCCCTGGGTGTCGCCTACCAGAAAGAGGACGTGGCCGGCCACGCGGTCTTCTACGGGCTCTCCCGGACGGTCACCCTCGAAGAACTTTCGGGCTACGACTCCGCCGTCCCCCCGGCGCTCGCGGGATCGGGTGACACGCCCGACTCCGCTGCCGTGGACCATGCCGACACAACCTCTTGATATACTTCCAGTTATGGTAACGGTCGGTTGGGCATGATCGTTCCGTAGCGGGGACCAGGATCCGCGTATGTCCAAGCGCTACAATAGTATTCGCTTGACACACTTCTAGAGCATGACCTAGCATCCCTCGCAAATCCGCGAAGCGTGACGCATTGATTTCAACCCAATCCACTGAGTCAGGGGGTGTAGATTTTTTGGCGGAGATCAAGGTCCAGGAAGGCGAATCCATCGAGAACGCCCTCCGGCGCTTCAAGCGCAAGGTTCAACAGGAAGACATCATCAAGGACATCAAGAAGCACAGCTTCTACCTCAAGCCGGGCGACAAGCGGCGAGCCAAGCAAGCGCTCGCTCGCAAGAGAAACAGGAAGAAGATCCGGCGTGAGGCCGAGTAGTTCATAGGACGCTGCGTGAAGGTTGGGGGGCGCGCCGCGTCCCCCAGCCTGCCGAGACGGACCTGCGAGGGTGGGGCCCGTTCAGTCGCCTCCGCCGTGCGGAGGCGGGAGGATTGCAGACGCACATCGTCAAGCCACGCGCAGGGGTCATTCCGGCGCCGACCGCCGGAGGTCCGGGGAGTGCGGTGCACCCCCCCCAATTCAAGGAGCGCGCGCGGGAGCCTCTTTCGCGCGAGGGCGATAGGCCATGGAGTACCGAGACAAGTCGCTGGTGTGTGTCGAGTGTCACCAGCCGTTCGTGTGGACCGCGGGGGAGCAGCTCTTCTACGCGGACAAGAACTTCAAGAACGAGCCGAAGCGCTGCAAGGACTGCAAGAGCAAGCGCAACGCTCGGCTGAGCCAGTCCCCGCGCGAGCGGGTCGAGACCACGGCCACCTGCTCGCAGTGCGGAAAGGAGACCACCGTACCCTTCAAGCCCACCCAGGGTCGCCCCGTCTACTGCAAGGAGTGCTTCCAGGCGCGCAAGAGCGCGGCCATGTGACTCGTCTTCCGGAATAGGGACGACGCGCGCGGAGCCGGGGGGGCCTATCCCTGGAGCTATCCCAGAGTCCGGCCCCCGCAGGCAGGCGGAGCGTTACCCTGCGCGGCGCGCCGGATGCACTCCGGCGCGCGCATTCCGGTCTCATTGACACCTTTGGAAGGCGTGTGTTAACGTCTGCGCTTCCTGTCACTCAGCTGCAACAGCCTCTCCGGAGAAGACCGCCATGAAGATCGTCGAGCGCCAGGTCGGTGACGTGATCATCCTGGATCTGCACGGCAAGATCCTGATCGGTGAAGGGGACGACGCGCTGCGCGACGCGGTGACCCGCCTCGTGGACTCCGGCAAGACCAAGATCCTGCTCAACCTGGCCGACGTGCCGTACGTGGATTCGGCGGGCCTCGGCGAGATCGTGCGCTGCTACACGACGGTGAGCCGCAAGGGCGGCCGCCTCAAGCTGTTGAACCTCACGAAGAAGATCCAGGACTTGCTGGCCATCACCAAGCTTCTGACGGTTTTCGAGACCTACGACTCCGAAGACGAAGCCGTCCGCAGCTTCTAGGGTCACGCTCCCGCGCGCCGCGGGCGCTCCGGACACGGGCGCCGGGCCGGGCGCGCGAGGCGGCGGCCACGCCATGACCGCCCGCGCCATCCTCGCCTCACTGCGGCCGCACCAGTGGACCAAGAACCTGGTCGTCTTCGCCGCCCTCGCCTTCTCCAAGCACCTCTTCGACCTCGTGCCCCTCGCGCGCGCGACGTTCGCTTTCGCGCTGTTCTGCGGGCTCTCCGGCGCGGTGTACCTGCTCAACGACCTCGCCGACCTCGAGCGCGACCGCCGCCATCCGATCAAGCGCCTGCGCCCGCTGGCCAGCGGCGCCCTCCTGCCCCGCACCGCGGGGATGGTGGCCGTGGCCCTGGCCTTCGGATGCCTGGCCCTGGCTTTCCTGCTCGGACGGCCCTTCGCGGCCACCGCCTTCGTCTACCTCGGTCTGAACCTGCTGTACTCGTTCCGCCTGAAGGAAGTCGTGATCGTGGACGTGCTCTGCGTGAGCCTGGGCTTCGTGGTACGGGCGGTGGCGGGGGCGGTGGCGGTCGGCGTGGCCATCAGCGACTGGCTCCTCATCTGCACCCTCCTCCTGGCGCTCTTCCTCACCCTGTCCAAGCGGCGCCACGAGCTGACCAGCCTAAACCAGGAAGCCTCCGCGCACCGCAAGATCCTGGCCGAATACAGCCCCTACCTGCTCGACCAGATGATCAACGTGGTGACGGCCTCGCTCCTCACCGCCTACGCCTTCTACACCACGGCCGCGGAGACCCGCGAGAGGTTCCAGACCGACCGCGTGGCCTGGACCATCCCCTTCGTGCTCTACGGGATCTTCCGTTATCTTTACCTGGTGCACCAGAAGGAGAAGGGGGGCAGCCCTTCCGACGTGCTCTTGACCGACCGGCCGCTGCTGGCCGCCGTGGCCCTGTGGGCGCTGGCGGTCGTGTTCATCGTCTACACGGCGGCCGGCGTGCCCGGGCCGCTCGGCCGGCCGTGAGCGACCGCGTCGCGGCCGGGGGCGTGGACGTGGACGAGCTGATGCGGCAGGTCCGCGCCGCCATCGCGGAGAAGAAGCGCGGCCTCGTCTCGGAAGAGGAGCTGCGCGAGATCGCGGAGCGGCCGCTCGAGCCCGTGCTCGACGCGCACGATTTCAAGAGCGACCTCCTGGCCGAGCTCCTCGCCGATCCCACCCGCTGGAACTACTCGTTCGGGCCCGACGCGCTCGTCCGGAGCAGCCGCGGCGCCGTCGGACGGGCGCTGGAGGCGGTCCGCCGGGCGCTGCGGCCGGTGCAGAAGCTCTTCTGGAACCCGACCCCCCTCGTCTCCGCCCTCTCGCGCCAGTCCGATCTCAACACGACGTACGTGCACCTGCTGCACAACATGGCGGTGGCGCTGACGCGCCAGCACCTCGAGATCCACGACCTCGAGAACCGGCTCCTCCAGCTCCAGGGCCGCCTGGACCTGCAGGCGCGGCGCGAGAAGGCGCTGGAGGGGCTGCTGGGCGGGCCGGAACGGCGGGCGGGGGGCGGGGAGGGAGGCGCGGCGGATTGAGAGGGCGGCCGGTCCGCGTCCACCAGCTCCTGGCCGCGTTGGCCTACGGCGACGCCATCGGCGACGAGGCGCTGGCCATCCAGCGCCACCTCCGGGCCGCCGGCCTGCAGTCCGACATCTTCGCGGAGAAGGCGCATCCGCGCATGGCCCACCTGGCGCGGCCGCTGTGGCAATACGCGCAGGTCTCGTCGCCCGCGACCGTGTGCCTCTTCCACTTCTCGATCGGGAGCGCGGCCGGCCGCATGATCTACCACGCCCCCGACCGCCTGGTCGCCGTCTACCACAACATCACGCCCGCCCGCTTCTTCCTCGGCTTCCACCCCCACCTGGTCGGGTTGTGCCATCACGGCCGGCGCGAGCTGGCCGCCTTCGCCCCGCGCACGGAGCTGGCCCTGGGCGACAGCGAGTACAACCGGGCCGAGCTGGAGGCGGCGGGCTTCGCTCGGACGGGGGTGCTCCCCATCGTGCTCGACCTCGACCGCTACCGTCAGCCACCCTCGCCGGTCATGCGCTCGCTGCTCGCGGCCGGCCGGCGGACGACCCTTCTGTTCGTGGGCCGGATCATCCCCAACAAGCGCATCGAGGACCTGATCGCGGTGCTCGCGTTCTACCGCCGCCGCGACCCGCGCAGCCGTCTCCTGCTCGTGGGTGACTACCGGGGGCACGAGCGCTACTACGCCCGCCTGCGCGAGCGTGCGCTCTCGCTGGGATTGTCGCTCGCCGACGACGTCGTCTTCACTGGCCACGTCGAGCACGACGACCTGCTGGCCAGCTACGCGGCCGCGGACGTGTTCCTCTGCCTGTCCGAGCACGAGGGTTTCTGCGTTCCCCTGCTCGAGGCCATGGCCATGGGCGTGCCCGTCGTGGCCTACGACACGGGCGCGGTCCGCGAGACGCTCCGCGGCGCGGGCGTCCTCCTGGCGGAGAAGGACCCGGCGCTGGTCGCGGAGGTGCTCTGGCGGCTCCGGCACGACGGCGACCTGCGGCCGTCCGTGCTCGCCACCCAGCGGCGGGCCCTGGGCGAGCTCGAGCGCACCGACTTCGGCGCCGTGCTGCTCGACCGTCTCTCTCCGGTGCTGGACGCCGCGTGAGGATCGACCAGTGGGTCCCCGCGCTGCACCGGGGCGACGCCATCGGCGACAGCGCCCGCCTCATGAGGGACGCCTTCCGGCGCTGGGGGCACCAGGCGGACGTCTACGCGCTCCAGCTCGACGACGACCTCCAGGGAGACGGGCGGCCGTTCTCGGAGTGGCGGCCGGGCGGTGCCGACGACGTGGTCATCCTCCACTTCGCCCTGCCGTCTCCCCTCACCGCCGCCCTTCGCGCGCATGCGGGGCGGCGCGTGCTCCTGCATCACAACATCACGCCGCCGCAGTTCTTCCTGGGCTACGACCCCGAGATGGTCCGCATCTGCGCCATCGGGCGGGAGGAGTGGAAGCGGCTCCGCGGCGAGGTGGACCTGGCCCTGGCGGACAGCGAGTTCAGCCGTCGCGAGCTGGAGGAAGCGGGTTTCGCCCGCACGGGCGTGCTCCCGATCCTGCTCGACTTCGACCGTTACCGCGGGCCCTCGGCCCCCGCGCTGGAAGCGATGCTGCGCGACGGGCGGACCAACCTGCTCTTCGTGGGCCGGATCACGCCCAACAAACGGCAGGAGGACCTCGTCCGCCTGGCCGCCTACTGGAAGCGGTTCATCTCCCCGGACCTGCGCCTGGTCCTGGTGGGCAAGCTCCCGCGCCGCCGGCACTACCTCGACGCGCTGCAGTCGTTCGTCCACGACGAGGGCTTCACGCCCTGGGAGGTGGTGCTGACCGGCCACGTGACCCACGCAGAGCTGCTCGCCTGCTACCGTGCGGCGGCGCTGTTCGTGTCCATGAGCGAGCACGAGGGCTTCGGCGTGCCCCTGGTGGAGGCCATGCTCATGCGTGTCCCCATCCTGACCTACGCGGCGGCCGCCGTGGCGGACACGCTCGGTCCCGCTGGCGTCCAGTTCACGGAGAAGCGCTACGAGGAAATGGCCGAAGTCGGCCACCGGCTGACCACCGACGCCGCCCTGCGCGCGGCCGTGCTGGCCGGCCAGGACGAGCGCCTGCGCGACTTCACGCCCGAGTCCGTGGAGGCCCGGCTGCGTGCGCACCTGCACTCGCTGTGAGCGGTCGCGGGCGGGAGCTGGCCTTCGTCGTCCAGCGCTACGGCACGGACGTGGCGGGCGGCTCGGAGACTCTGGCCCGCCTCCTGGCCGAGCGCCTGGCCGCGGAAGGGCCGATCACCGTGTTCACCACCTGCGCGCGCGACTACGTCAGCTGGCGCAACGAGCTGCCGGAGGGAACCGCGGCGGCCGGGCCGGTCACGGTGCGCCGGTTCGCCGTGGAGGAGGAGCGCGACCTCGAGGCGTTCAATCGGTTCGCGGAAAGGCTCTACGGCCTCCCCCACACGGACGACGAAGAGCGCGTGTGGCTGCGGCGGCAGGGCCCCTACGTCCCGGAGCTGGTGCGCGCGCTGCGCGAGGATCACGACCGGTTCCAGGCGGTGGTGTTCTTCACCTACCTCTACTACCCGACCTGTGAAGGGCTGCGGGCCGCGCCGGGACGGTCGCTGCTGGTGCCGACCTGCCACGACGAGCCGCCGCTCCGCTTCCGGCTCTACGACGACGTCTTCGCGCGGCCGCGCGCGTTCGCCTTCCTCACCGCGGCGGAGGAGCGGCTGGTGCGCGGGCGCTTCGAGCTCGGGACGCGCCCCGCGCTCGTGGCGGGCCTGGGCGTGGACGAGGGCCCGGCTCCGGACCTCGAGGCGTTTCGCGCGCGCCACGGCGTGCGCGGCCGCTACGTGGCGTACGCCGGCCGTATCGACGCCGGAAAGGGCTGCGCGGAGATGCTCGCGCACTTCGGCCGTTTCCGCCGCGAGCGCGGACCGGAGGTCGAGCTGCTGCTCATGGGCCGCCTGGCGCTGGCCGCGCCGCTCGGCGCGGGCGTGCGTTACCTCGGTTACCTGCCGGACGAGGACAAGCGCGCGGCGCTGGCCGGCGCGGATGTCGTGCTCTGCCCCAGCCCCTACGAGAGCCTCTCCATCGTGCTGCTAGAGGCCTTCGCGCTGGGGCGGCCCGCCCTGGTCAACGGGCGCTCGCCGGTGCTGTTGGACCACGCACGGCAGGCCGGCGGCGGGCTGTTCTACGAGGACGGCGACGAGTTCGTGGAGGCGCTCGCCCTCCTGTTGGGGGACGGTGGGCTGCGCGAGGCCATGGGCGGGCAGGGCCGGCTCTACGTGCGCGAGCACTACCGCTGGGAGGCCGTGCTCGACCGCTACCGCTCCCTGATCGCCGCAGCGTCCGGTGCCCCCTGAAGGCTCTTTCACCGCAGAGGCGCCTCCCTCGGCGCCTCGGTGAGAAGGCCCGTCGATGACAGCTAGTCCAGGCGCCGCAGCCCGCCCGCGAAGTAGGACCGCTCCTCGTCCACGGCGCGCGCGTCGGGGTCCACGCGGATGACCGCCGGATACCCGAACACGAGGTCGTATTGCACGTCGAGCCAGTCCACGCCGCCGTCGAGCGCGGTCTCCACCACCGCGAAGAGGTCCTCGACCGTGGGCGTGGGGCGGCCGGGGGCCGCGGGCGCGGGCCGCCCGGTGGCGGGGTCGACCACGGCGGCCACGAGCCCGTCGCGCACCTCGATCTCGACCGGCGTGACGAGGGAGGCGGGGCAGAAGCAGAGGTACTGGAAGCGGTACCGGTAGCTCGCCGGGCCCTGCGCCGCCCAACGGCGCCGCGCCACGTTGAGCTCGGACCGCGTGGCGCGCAACTGGCTCGGCGACAGGGAGCCGTCGCAGGCGCCCGCGAAGACGGCTGAAGCCAGGGCGAGGACGGCGGGCAGGAGCGGAGCGCGGCGCGGGCGGCTCACGCTCCGATTGTACTAGCGGCTCGTGGCCCGCTCCGCGCGTTCAACCGGTCCGCCCACCACCCTCTTGGCCAGGCGGTCACGCAGGGGCTGGTTCGGGTCGCTCACGCCGTTGATCGCGGCCAGGGTCTGCACGCTCGCCGTGGAGGGATACCGGCGCGCGAACTCGCTCACGGTCATGCCCGCGGGCACGTTGACCACCCGGAGGCGCGCCGGCTGCATGTCCAGGACGCGACGGTCCGTCACGCGGTTGAAGCTGCGGAGCGCACGGTTCACCGTGGCCTGGTGGCGGCTCCAGCGCTGCGCCGGGGCGTAGCCCAGGGCCTGGTACACCTTGCCGTCCAGCTCCACGAAGGCGGCGATGCCCTGGAGCTGGCCCTGCTGGGTGGCGGCCGCGAACTGGTAGGCCTGCGCGCGCAGGCCGTTGACGGCGCCGCCTTGCCAGGCCTGGCCGCGCTGGATGCCTTGCTGCGAGAAGAACTGCTGGGCCGCGCTCTGGGCGGACGCGCCGCCCGCCATCGTGATCACGACCAGGCCGTCCTGCTCGGGGCTCATGGCGGCGACCGCCTGCTTCTGGTTGTTCGTCTGCCAGCCGGGCGGGAACTCGAAGCGGAAGCGGAGGTCCGGATGATAGAAGACGTTCTGCTCGAAGTACCCCTCGCGCGGGTTCTCGCCGAACACGATGCCGTCGAGCCGGCGCGCGTACTCCTCGCGGTCCACGGTGCCCCCCGGGGGGACTCCGAGCTCCTGGATCAGGGCCGCGATGCGCTGGCGACGGTCCTCCGGCGCGGGGTGCGTGGACAACCAGCTTGGGACGCGCCCCTGCGCGCCCTCGGCCTCGCTCACCCGGCCCAGGGTGGTGAACACGTCGGCCATCGGCCGCGGGTCGTAATCGGCCCGCGTCATGTACCTGAGCCCCAGGGCGTCGGCCTCGCGCTCGTCGTCGCGCCCGTACTTCAGGAAGAGCAGGCCCATGCCGACCTCGGCGAGGTTGCCGTAGTTGCGCAGCTCCGGCCTCAGGATCATGCCCAGGACCATGCCCACACCGGCCAGCTGCTGCTTGCTGAGCTGGTTCACGGTGTGCCGCGCGGTGACGTGGCCGATCTCGTGGCCCATCACCGCCGCCAGCTCGGCCTCCGAGTTCATGTAGGTGAGCAGACCGCGCGTCACGTAGTTGTACCCGCCGGGGAGGGCCATCGCGTTGACGGAGGCGTCGTCCAGGATGCGAAACTGCCATTGCAGGTTCGGACGCTCCGAGTGCGAGGCCAGGGTGGCGCCGAGCCGCTGCACGTAACTCTCGAGATCCGGGTCGCGGTACACGCCGACGGCGGCGGAGATCTCCTGATCGGCCTGCCGGCCCATCTGGATCTCCTGCTCCTCGCTGACGAAGGACAGCTGGCGCCGGCCCGTGGCCGGATTGGTGGCGCAGGCGGGGAGCGCCGCGAGCAGGACGGCCGCGGTCACGCGGCCACGCGCCGAACAGGGCGGCCGCATGACGCTCAGCAATGTCCCTTGAGGGACCGCAGGTCCCAGCCGTTCTCCCGGAACTGCGCGCCGTGCTGCTCGGGGCTGAGGCAGAAGCAACCGTCGCCGTAGCGATAGGGCCCGCCCGCCCGGGGCGAGAGCGCCCAGGACGCGCTCGCGCCCGCGCAGAGCGTGGTCGCCAGGGAGCGCTTGAGGCGCGGCACCGGCCGGATCGCCGTCCGTGCGCGATCATGAGAGAGGCCGTCTGGGATGATGGGCAGCTTCATGGCATCGCCTCCTCCCGGCTCACGCTGGCAGGGGTGCAGGATGCGTGCCAGCGCGACCGGGGCGAGGGAAAAGCCCCCGAACGCTCGGTCCCCGGCGCCCCACCCCCGGGAGTGGTTGACGCCCTTTGTAAGGTCTTCCGACATGGCGACTACTCCTCGGGCTCATCCGCCTCGCCGAGCCCGTCCGTCGCCCCGATCACCTCCTCGAGCGGCACGCGCCGCGAAAAGGCGTGGAACACGGGGACGGGATCGCGGTCGAGCGCGAACGACACCCCGAGCCGGCGCAGCCTCGCCGCGAACGCCTCCGCATCGTCCTCGGGGCGCAGGACGTAGGCGTCGGGTCCGTCCCGCGACACCCGCCGCGCGTGTCGCTCGGACTCGTAGGCCGGCGTGGGACCCAGGCGCGAGGACAGGACGATCTCCTCCGCCGTGAACATCGTCACGGGGGCGGAAAGCGAGAAGTCCGCGTAACCGGTGCGGACGCCCTTCTCGCGCAGGGAGCGCACGATCCGCTCGTAGTGCTCCGCGACCGCGCGGCTGCCGCGGAGGCGGGGGAGCGTGCCGGCCAGGTTGAGGGCGAGCAGCGCGCCCAGGGTCAGCGTGGCCGCAGGCCGCGCGCGCGCCCACAGCCAGGCCGTGGCGACGCCGAGGTGGATGGCGGTGGCGGCGAGCAGGGGCAGCAGGTACCGGGGGCGCCAGTACACTCGCCCGGAGGCGACCGCCCAGAAGAGTCCCAGGCAACAGAGGAACAGGAGAGGCGGCAGGAGGCTGGCCGAGGCCCCACCCTGCCGCACCCCGGCGGCGATCGCGCGGCCGCGGACGAGAAGGAAGGCGAGCAGCGCGCCCGGGATCACGAGCGTGGCCAGCCAGGCCACGGGTGCCCGGTCCGCCCAGGGGTGCCCGGGGCTGAGGCCGGCGAGGATGGGGAAGGAGATCTGCGCCGCGCGCCGCGCCAGGCGCGGGAGCGCGTCGGCCTGGGCCTTGAGCTCGGAGGGCCCGCGGCCCAGGATGTCGGCCGAAGCCCAATCGTTCTGCGCGTTCCAGAGCAGCACGGGCAGCAGCCCGAGAACGAGACCGGCGGGCAGGAGCAGCGTCCACCCGTCCCGCCAGGTGCGCCGGCGCAGCGCGAGCGCGATCGCCACCGCGCCGGCGTACGACAGGGCCACCGGCTGTTGCCAGAAGGCGGCCCCGAGCAGGAAGCCGACGGCGAAGTACGCCCAGCGGGCGTCCGCACCGTGGCGATCCTCGTCCAGGACGCGCGCCAGGACGGCCAGGGAGAGCCCGCCGAGCGCCAGGACCTCGACGTATTGGCCGACGCAGTTGAGGGAGAAGACGGTGAGGAACCGCGGGCTCAAGGCCAGGTACACCCCCGTGGCGCCCGCCGCCAGCCGGCCGCCCAGCCGCCTGGCGAGCGACATCGATCCCGCGACGAACACGAGGTAGAGCAGCAGGCTGGAGAGCACCATCAGCCACGACAGGTCGCGCGATCCGGTGACGAGCGCAAGTGTGGCGGCGAGGTGGCCCTTGAGCGTGCCCTGGTAGTTCGCGCCTTCGGTGAACACCGGCGCCGGACGCACGCCCTCGAGCAGGTGCAGCGCGACGAAGGCGCCATAGGCGCCGTCCCGGTTGACCCAGCCCCAGGGGTGCAACAGCGCCGGAAAGCGATAGGCCGTGGCCAGCGCCAGGCAGGCGAGCGTCTCCCCGTGCGGTCGCGCCCAGCGCAGCGGCCCGCCCGCCCGCACGCGCAGGATGACCGCGCCGGCCAGCCCGGCGGCCAGCCCGGCCGGCAGGGCGGCCGAGCGGCCCGTAAACCACGCCCCGACGCCGAGCGCGGCGAGCACGACGATCGCCGCTTCGAGCCCGAGCACGTGCCGCGGCGGAATCACGCGCTCGTCAGGGACAAATCAGGACGGAACCACGCCCCTCTCGGTGGCGCTAACCGAGCGTCCGGACCCCGCAGGCGGAGCGTTTCCCCTCGCGGCGCGCCGGATTCACTGCGGCGCGCGCGTTTCATGACGCCCGGCACGGAGCCGGAGGGGTCCGCATGGCCCTTATCTGACGGCCTTGAGCCGCTCGAGCAGCGATTCGGTGGTGTGCGGGCCCTTCAAGATGGAGGCCGCGCGCGCGATCTGGCCGATCGCCTCGTCGATTGCCGCCGGCCCGGCGCCGCGCTCGAGCTCCCCACGGGCCTTCTGGTAGTGCTTGTTCACCACGCTCTCGCCGACCGCGCCGAGCAGCCCATTGCACACGTCGCGCACGCGATCGAGGCGTCCGAGCATGGCGGGGATCGAGGCGGAGGGCGCGGGGGCCGCGGGCCCTGCCGCCGCGGAAGGCGTGGAGGCCAGGGGCGGCACCGGAGCCGTGGGACGAGCGGCCTGTTTGGCCGGCGCCGGGGCCTGCCGCAGGCGGATGAGGCCGGTGGCGATCAGGCCGTAGAGGATCTTCGCGGCGTCGAAAACCGTCAGGCCGGCCGCGAAGGCGATGCTCTTCACGCTGCGCTGCCCGTCTATCTTGGACAGGATCAGCCACTCGCTCGTGTTCAGGTTGATCTGGCCGTCACGCCCTTCCTGGACCACGAACTCCGGGATCAGGTCCGTGGAGGGCACCTTCTTGGAAAGCACGCGCCACTCGTCGAGCCGCCGCGCCGCTTCCATCAACAGGTTCGTGTTGCTCTTCGAGATGGTCCGGTGCTCGGTGGCCACTCCGGGATCGAAGCGGAAATCGCCCTGGCTCCAGATGGCGAGCGCGTAGACCGCCTCCTCGCCCGCGACGTCGTCGAGCTCGGCGTGCACGATCTTGCCGTCGTTGAGGTAGATCTGCCCCTTCAGGTCCCCGTCGGCGAGTTGAAATACGCCCGTCTTTCCGCTGACGCTGATGAGCTGGATGATGTCGGGGAGGTGAAGCTCGGCCAGCGAGCCCTGAAAGGCCATGGCGGAGTTGCGAGGTTACAGGCGCCGCGCCTGTGTGTCAAATGTCACAGTAGTATTCCGGGATGCGGCGCGCTCCGCTCCGCGCTGACCTTCGTGATCGCGCCGCGGCGGATGAACCGCCGCGGCCGCGCAGGGAGACGCTCCGCTTCGCGCGCCGAACTCTCGATTAGCGCCGCGCCGAGGGCGCGGGGGCGCTCGAACGCGGTGGGACCGTGCTCAGGAGGCGGGGACGAGGACCGTCCTCAGGCCGTGGCGGGCTTTTCGGCTTCGTCGGCGTCCTTGAGGGCGCGGCGGTCGCGGTCGCGGTCGCGGGGCAGCAGGATGTTGTGGCGCTTGATCATCTCGTTGAGCGTCGTCGGCTTGAGGCCGAGCAGGCGCGCGGCCTCCTTCTGCACGCCGGCCGTGGACTCGAGCGTGGACTCGATCAGGCGCTTCTCGAAGTTGGCGATCACGTCGCGCAGGCTGATGCCCTCGGGCGGCACCGTCATGTGGGGAACATGGAAGCTCGGCGCGGAGCGCACGTGGTCGGGGATCAGCTCGCGGCCGATCCGGGTGGTCGTGGTGAGCACCACGCCGCGCTCGATCACGTTCTCCAGCTCGCGCACGGTGCCCGGCCAGTCGTAGTCGAGCAGGGCCTGCAGCGCCTCGGGCGTCACGCCCGTGACCGGCTTCTCGTTCTCCCGCGCGTACTTCTCCACGAAATGGTGGACCAGCGCCGGGATGTCCTCGTTGCGCTGGCGCAGGGGAGGGAGCTGGACGGCGATGACGTTGAGCCGGTAGAAGAGGTCCTCCCGGAAGCGGCCCTCCTCCACCGCGCGGCGCAGGTCCGCGTTGGTGGCGGCCACGATGCGCACGTCCACCTTGACCACGTCCACGCCCCCCAGCCGCATGAACTCGCGCTCCTGCATGACGCGCAGCAGCTTCGACTGGGTCTCCAGCGGGATGTTGCCGATCTCGTCGAAGAAGAGCGTGCCCCGGTCCGCCAGCTCGAAGAGACCCTTCTTGGCGTACACGGCCCCCGTGAACGCGCCCTTGACGTGCCCGAAGAGGTTGCTCTCCAGCAGGTCGTGGGGCAGGCTGCCGGAGTTGACCACGATGAACGGCTTGTCCGCGCGCGGGCTGGTGGCGTGGATGGCCTTGGCCACCAGCTCCTTCCCCGTGCCGCTCTCGCCCACCACCAGGATGGTGGAGCGAGAGGGCGCGGCCTGGCTGATGAGCCCGAACACCTGCTGCATGCGCGGGCTCTTCCCCACGATCTCGGTGAAGCGGGCCTGGTCGCGCAACGCGGTGCGGAGCTGCCGGTTCTCGTCCTGCAGCCGGCGCTGATTGAGGCCGTTGCGCAGGATGTGCAGCACTTCCTCGTGCTTGAACGGCTTGGTCACGTAGTCGAACGCCCCGCGCTTCATGGCCTGGATGGCCGTCTCCACCGAGGCGAAGGCCGTGATCATCAGCACGACCAGCTCGGGATCGATCCGCCGCAGCTCCTCCAGCACCTCGATGCCGCCCATCTCGGGCAACATGACGTCCACGATGGCGGCGTCGAAGGTCTGTGCGCGGGCCAGGGCCAGGCCCTGCGGCCCGTCGGGCGCGAGCGTCACGCGGTAGCCGGCCTCGCCGAGGAGCGTGTGAAGCACGTCGCGCATCACCTCCTCGTCGTCGACCACCAGGATGGACGGGTTCATCGGCGCGCCGCCTCCGTTACCGCCACCGGGGGCAGGGTGACGGTGAACGTCGTGCCCTTGCCCGGCACGCTGTCCACGAAGATGGCGCCGCCGTGCTCCTGCACGATGCCGTAGGAGACCGCGAGGCCGAGGCCCGTGCCGCGCCCGATCCCCTTGGTGGTGTAGAACGGGTCGTAGATGCGCTTGATGTCCTCGCGCCGGATGCCCTCACCCGTGTCCTTCACCTCCACCACCACCGCGTCGTCGTCCGAGTTGGTGCTCAGGGTCAGCCACCCCCCCCGGGGCATGGCGTCGCGAGCGTTGAGGACGAGGTTGAAGAAGACCTGCTGCAGCCGGTTTTCGTTGCCGCGCACCGGCGGGAGCTGTCGGGCCAGCTCCCGGCGCACCTTGATGTGCGAGCCCTCGAGCTGGTGCTCGATCATGGAGAGCACGTCGAGCAGGACCTTGTTCACGTCGAGGGTCTCGACCTCCGCGCCCCCCGAGCGGGAAAAGTTCAGCAGGTTGTTGATGATCTTGGCCGCGCGGAAGGTCTGTTTTTCGATCTTCTCCAGGAGGGAGGCGCGCGGGTCGGCCGCGTCCACCTGGCGGCGCAGCATCTGCGTGTACGAGGAGATGCCGGTCAGTGGCGTGTTGACCTCGTGGGCGACCCCGGCGGCCAGGAGCCCGATGGACGCCATCTTCTCCGAGTGCTGGAGCTGCTCCTCGAGCCGGACGCGCGCGGTGACGTCGTCCACGATGAGGATGGTGCCGCGCCGCTCACCCGATCCGAGCTGGAAGGGGGCGACGGAGAGGTTGACCATGAGACTGCGCCCGTTGGCCGCGGGCAGGTGCAGCTTGTAGATCTGGGCGATCTCGTGATCGTCGGAGCGGCCCAGGACCAGGCTGCCCCGCAGCGCCTCCAGGAACGACGCGGGGAAGATCTCGTCCAGGCTCCTGCCCAGCACCTCGTCGCGCCCCTTGCCATAGAGGCCCTCGAGGGCGCGGTTCCAGCGCACGATCCGGTCCTCGAGGTCGAGCACGAGGATGCCCGAGTCCATGCTCTCCAGGATGTTCTCGTTGTACTCGGTGAGGCCCTGCAGCTCCTGCGCCTTCTGCCGCAGGTCCTGGTAGAGCCGGCCGTTCATGAAGGCGGTGGCGCCCTGTCCGGCCAGGGCCTGCAAGAGGTCCACCTCCTCGCTGTTCAGGGGATCGAGCGCGTCCTTGCGGCCGACGCCCAGGACCGCGATCAGCTCGCCCTTCACGCGGCAAGGGAAGTAGTGGGTGAGGTTCAGGCCGTCGACCTCGGGCACGTCCTGCGGCGAGGCCTCCGCGTTGACGTGGTGGCCCGTGGCGAGCCGGCGCAGCAGGGCCCCGTCGCCCGGGAGCCGCACGCCCTCCTCGGGCATGCCCAGGCCCTTGAACGCGCGGAAGGACCCGTCGTCCTCGGGCAGGAAGATGGCGAGCGCGCCCACCCCGAGCGCGTGGTGCACGCCCGCGAGCAGGCGCTCCGCGATGCGGTCGAGGTCGAGGTCGCTGTTGAGGTCCTGGGACAGGCGCAGCAGGCCGCGGCGGGAGTTGTAGCGCTCGCGGAAGAAGAGCCGGTCGATGCCCTCCTGCACCCGGCTCTTCACCGGCGTGAAGAGCACGATCACGAGCAGCGTGCAGAGCACGGCCACGATGGTGACGTGCGGCTCCTCTTCCGAGGAGAGGGCCAGCTCGAACATGTTCACGGCCAGGAGGCAGATGCCGATGATGGAGGCGGTGGCCAGGGTGTACACGAGCGTGCGGCGGAAGATCAGCTCCACGTCCATGAGCCGGTGCTTGACCACCGCATAGGCCAGCGAGAGCGGGATGAGGGCGAGCGGGATGTAGCCGGCGAGCTCCATGGCCAGGCGGGGTTCGCGGCCGAGGGCGAAGGGAATGGCGTAGAACAGGAAGAAGGGCAGCACGCCCGCGCCCGTGCCCCACACCAGCCATTTCATCTGCTTGCGCGCGATGAGGCTCCTCGTCTTGCGGTACGAGTCGAGGAGGACGCCGAACGACAGCGCGAACAGGACGGCGAAGTAGAGCGGCTTCCAGCGGTCGATGGCCGAGGTGATGGCCCACACCACCTCGCCGCGCGCGGTGGTGAGGAACAGGATCTGGCTGGCCACGCCCGCGCCCGCCAGCGCCAGCGCGGGGAGGTAGGAGGCGGGGACGAGCCAGAGCCGCGCGCTGGGCAGGCGCCGCTCGGGGAAGGACAGGCAGAAGTGCAGGAACACGACGGGCAGGAACAGGATGGCCAGGTTGTCCGTCCACAGCAGCGTCCAGTCCGCCAGGTTGAGCCTTCCCGTGTAGGAGGTCGAGTACATCAGGAAGAAGAGCAGGCAGATGGCGTAGAAGTGCAGCGCGGCGCGGTCGGGCGGGCGCCGCAGCATCACGATGGTGCCCACGACCAGGCTGAAGAAGCCGACGAGGGAGAGGTAATAGAACAGGCTGACGTTGCCCTGTGAGAGGGGCGTGATGGTCAGCTCCAGCGAGCGCCGCGCCGAGCCGCGAAGCACCGTGTAGGTCACCTGGCTCTCCGCGGAACGCGCGTCGAGCACGCGCTGCACGTCCGGGGCGGCCTCCACCTCCTCGCCGTCGAGCGCCAGGAGAACGTCTCCGAGGGCCACGCCGGCCTGCGCCGCGGGACCGTTCGCGGCCAGGCGTCCGGCGACCACCCCCTCGGGCGCGTCCTTCCAGAACACGCCGTCGTCGAGCAGCGTCCAGGTGGCCTTGAGGACGATGTTGTAGACCCCGAGGCTGGCCAGAAGCAGCGCTACCGCGAGGACCGCGACGTTCTTGAGGGGGGGCCGCTTCATATGGGGCTGGCCGCGCAGGTGCAATCGTCGTGCCCATGCCGATGTCCCCACCATCGTGTCAAGTCCGTGAAACACAATGGGTTTCGGCCCGCGCGCCTCCGTCGAATCCATTCGACCGGATCGTCAATCCGAAAATTCGGATCACGCGCGGTGCCGAAATCAGAATCGGACGGAGATCCCTCCGAGGAGCCTCCGCGGCGGGTTCAGCACGGCCAGCTCGTCGAGGGTCGCACCCTCGCCGGGTTCGTAATACAGGTTGCGGACGGCCAGCAGGAAATCCCAGTCGGCGCGCGTGAGGGTGCCCAGGAACGGCAGCCCCTGGCTGAGCTGCACGTCGAAGCGCGTGCTCGTGAGCGGGCTGAGATCGCCGCTCTCCGCGCCGGGCAGCAGGCTGTTGAAGCGGTAGAAGGCCACCAGGCGCGTGTCGCTGTCGTCGATCGCCGCTTCGAGCCGCGCCTCCACGTCGTGGAACCCGGCGTCGCGGAAGGCGAGGCTCCGCGGCACGGGCCGGGCCTCCGTGGAGCGAAGCGGGGTGGCCCGCCAACTGTGGCCGTACGTGTACGACACCGATCCGCTGAGCCCGTCCGCGAAGCGCCGTCCCAGCGTCACACCCAGGCCGCGCGCCGAGACGCGGCCCGCGTTGAAGATCCGCAGCGAGTGCGGGGAGCGTCCGCCCTCGAACGAGTTGGCGAGCTGATCGCGCACGGCCTCGTAGAACGTGTGGGCGCTGAACCACGAGCGTCCCACCGTCTCGTGCACGCCCAACTCGACGCGGGTTCCTCGTTCGGGCTGCAGGTTCTCGCCCAGGCGCGCGAAGGCCAGCGCGGGCGCGGCGCTCAGCGTGGACAGGGCCAGCAGGTCTCCGCCCGGTACGACCGTCGTCGAGGCGAACGAAGCGATGACGCGCGAGTCCTGGTCGGGCGTGAACTCCAGCTCCAGCGACGGGTCGATCGGGTTCGCCTGCCTGAGGAACCCGATGTAGGAGAAGCGGCCGCCGAACGTGGCGGCGAGCTCGTCGGTGACCTGCCAGCGGTCGCGCACCGAAACGGCGCCGACCGTGCGGGTGCCCAGACGCCCCTGCTCGTCGAGGGGAACGGCCGAACGGAACAGGTGCGTCCCGTAGCCGGTGCCCACCTCCACTTCGTGGCCGTCCACCGGCTCGAGCATGAAGTCGGCCACCATCCGCCACGTCGTGCCCTCGCTCTCGGCCACCAGGCCGCCGAGGCTCCAGCGGCCCGTTCCCAGTCGTCCGTTGAGGCGCACGACGCTGAAGCTGCCCGGATGGGCCTCGAGGCCCAGTGCGTTGGTGTCGACGCCCACGAACGCGGGCGTCGCCAGCAGCTCCACGCTGCCGTCGAGCGACGGCAGCAGCGTCTGCGCGTTCGGCGCGTTACCGAGCGAAGCCAGCGGGGGACCGGCGCCGGAATCCCGGGACTCCAGGACGGACCGCGTCTTGTGGCGCAGCAGCCAGACCAGCTCGCGGGTGGCCGGCGCATCCTCCTCGAACTTGGCCGCCGCGGTGTGCGCCGCGGCCGCCGCCGCCGCCGCCAGCGGGGTGAGGGTGGTGGTGAGGATCGCGTCGCGGTCGGGCAGGACTGTGACCTTGCGCGCGCGCGCGGGCTGGTGGCCGTCGCGGAGCGCGCGTACGGTGTACGAGCCGGCCGGGAGCGAACGCACGAAATAGCGGCCGCCACTGTCGGACTGCGTCACCATCCCGCGTCCGCCCAGACCACGGCCGAACAGCGAGATCACGGCGCCCGCCAGCGGCGCCCCATTCGGGTCCTGGACGAACCCGAGAAGGCCCCCCTCGGCCGTCTCCTGTGCGACCGCGCGGCCCTGAAGGCCGCCCGCGGCCAGGATCAGGGCCCCGGCCCACGGCCGCCAATTGCTGGTCCTCACTGGCCTTTCTCCGGCGGGAGGGAAGACCCGCCGCCGAATTGACGATATCCGGGGGCAAGTGCCGTGTCAACAACGCTCTGTGGCCGTTCGCCCCGCGCCCGCGCCGTGGCGTGCCTTCCCGTCGCATGTTATAAGCAATCGCGCACCATCAACGTGTTGCGCCCGCTGAAGACGGGGATTTCCGTCCGCTTATGGCCAAGATCTACGATCTGACCGTTCCCCTGTCCCCCCAGCTCGCCACCTTCCCGGGCGACCCGCCGTTCCAGAGCGACCCCGTCTACCGGATCCGGGACGGGCACCCCTGCAACGTGAGCCGGCTCACGCTGGGGACGCACGCGGGCACGCACGTCGACGCTCCGCGTCATTTCCTGGAGGACGGCGCGCGCGTGGACGAGCTGCCGTTGGAGATCCTGACCGGCAAGGCGCGGGTGGTTTCCATCCCCGCGCGGGAGGCCGTGGATCGCGCCGACCTCGAGGCGCTCGACCTGCGGGACGACTTGCGCCTGCTGATCAGGACGCGCAACTCCGGCCAGCTCCGCCAGCCGGAGTTCCGCCCGGACTTCGTGTACCTCACCCCGGAGGCCGCGAGCTACCTCGTCCAGGTCGGCATCAAGCTCGTGGGCTGGGACTACCTCTCCATCGAGAAGTTCGGCAGCCGCGACTTCCCCGCCCACCACGCCCTGCTCGGCGCGGGTGTGATCCTCGTGGAAGGCCTCGACCTCTCGCAGGTCGAGGCGGGCGAATACGAGCTGACGTGCCTGCCGTTGAAGGTGGCGGGCGGAGACGGCGCGCCCGCGCGCGTGATCGTGCGCTCGCGACCCTGACGGATGAAGGTCCTGTTGCCGCGCGACGTCCTGGCCGTCCTCCTGGCCGGAGGCGCGGGCGAGCGGCTCTATCCGCTCACGCGGGACCGCGCCAAGCCGGCGGTCACCTTCGGGGGGCCCTATCGGATCATCGACTTCACGCTGTCGAACTGCCTAAACTCCGGCCTGCGGAAGATCTTCATCGCCACCCAATACAAGGCGCAGAGCCTCAACCGGCACGTGCGCATGGGCTGGAGCGTGGTCAACCCCGAGCTGGAGGAGTTCATCGAGGTGCTGCCGCCGCAGAAGCGGGTGGGCGAGCACTGGTACCTGGGCACCGCGGACGCGGTGTACCAGAACCTCTATTCCATCGAGCGTGAGCAGCCGCGCTGGGTGATCATCCTGTCCGGCGACCACATCTACAAGATGGACTACGGGAAGATGCTCGACATGCACGTCGGACGCGGAGCCGGCCTGACCGTGGCCGCGATCGAAGTGCCGCTCGCCGACTCGCGGCGCTTCGGGGTGCTGGGCGTGGACGAGGACAACCGGGTGACGGGCTTCCAGGAGAAGCCGCCCTCCGCCGCGCCCACGCCCTGGAACCCGAACGTGTGCCTGGGCTCGATGGGCATCTACATCTTCGACACGCAGGTGCTGGCACGCGAGCTCCTCCGCGACGCCGAGGAGCCCGGGAGCAGCCACGACTTCGGCCAGGACCTCATCCCGCACCTGGTGAACGCCGGCGAGAAGGTGTACGCGTACCTCTTCTGGGACGAGAACAAGAAGGAGTCGAAGTACTGGCGGGACGTGGGCACGCTCGACGCCTACTACGAGGCCTCCATGGACCTCGTGCAGGTCGATCCCATCTTCAACCTCTACGATCCGGACTGGCCGATGCGCACCTATCAGCCCCAGTTCCCTCCCGCGAAGTTCGTGTTCGACGAGGACGGACGCCGCGGCTCCGCCATCGACTCGCTGGTCTCCATGGGCTGCATCGTCTCCGGGAGCCAGGTCTGCCGCTCCATACTCGGCGTGGGGGTGCGGGTGCATTCCTACTGCGACCTCCAGGACACGATCGTGTTCCCCAACGCCACCGTCAACCGCCACACGCGCATCCGCAAGGCCATCATCGACCGCGGCGTGGTCGTCCCGCGCGGAGCCGTCATCGGGTACGATCCCGTGGAAGACCGCCGGCGCCACACCGTGTCCGAGGGCGGCGTGGTCGTGGTCACGCCCGGAGAGGAATGCTTCGTGGAGGAACAGCATGCCAGGTGACGGACACCAGTGAGCACGCACATCGAGTCCGTGTTCGCGCGGGCGGTGTTGGACAGCCGGGGCAATCCGACCGTGGAGGCCGAAGTCACGCTCGAGGGCGGGGCCTTCGGACGGGCGGCCGTACCCTCGGGCGCGTCCACCGGCGAGCGCGAGGCGGTGGAGCTGCGTGACGGCAACAAGCGGCGCTGGCTCGGGCGCGGCGTGGACAAGGCGGTGGCCGCGGTCAACGACGTGCTCGGCCCCGAGGTCGTGGGCGAGGACGCGCTGGACCAGGCGCTGGTGGACCAGCTGATGATCGAGCTCGACGGCACGCCCAACAAGGGCCGCCTGGGGGCCAATGCCATCCTGGCCGTCTCGCTGGCCGTGGCCAAGGCCGCGGCCGAGGCCTGCGGGCAGCCGCTCTACCGCTACGTGGGCGGTGCCAACGCGCGGACGCTGCCCGTGCCCTTCATGAACATCGTCAACGGCGGCGCCCACGCCGACAACACGCTCGACCCCCAGGAGTTCATGATCGTGCCGCACGGCGCGCCGTCGTTCTCGGACGCCCTGCGCATGGGCGTCGAGGTGTTCCACAACCTGAAGACGATCCTGAGGAAGAAGGGGCTTTCCACCGCGGTGGGGGACGAGGGAGGCTTCGCCCCGGACCTGCGCTCGAGCGAGGAGGCCCTGGATACGATCCTGGAAGCCGTCTCCGCGGCCGGCTACAAGGCGGGCCAGCAGATCTCGCTGGCCCTGGACGTGGCCGCCAGCGAGCTGCACGAAGGCAAGCGGTACGTGTTCAAGAAGTCCGGCGGCGCCGTGCGCACCGCGGACCAGATGGTGGACATGTACCGGAAGTGGGCCAGGGACTATCCGATCGTGTCCATCGAGGACGGCATGGCCGAGGGCGACTGGCCGGCGTGGAAGGCGCTCAGCGAGGCCCTGGGCTCGAAGGTCCAGCTGGTGGGCGACGATGTCTTCGTCACCAACCCCGAGATCGTGGCGCGCGGGATCGCGGAGCGCGTCGCCAACGCCGTGCTGATCAAGGTGAACCAGATCGGAACGCTCACCGAGACGCTCGACTGTGTCGAGCTGGCCACCCGCGCCTCGTACACCTGCATGATGAGCCATCGCAGCGGAGAGACCGAGGACGTGACCATCGCCGACCTGGCCGTGGCCACCAACTGCGGCCAGATCAAGACCGGCTCCGCCTCCCGCAGCGACCGCGTGGCGAAGTACAACCAGTTGCTGAGGATCGAAGAGGAACTCGGTCCCATGGCGCGTTTCGCCGGGCGCGCGGCCTTGAACCCCCGGCCGTAGTGACCACCCCCGCTCCCGTCGTCCCCGGTCCCGTCGTCCTGCTCGTGCTCGACGGCTTCGGCGTCCGCGCCGACCGCGCGGACAACGCCTGGGCTCTCGCCCGCACGCCGAACTTCGACGCCTGGGCCGAGCGGTATCCGCACACCACGCTGGCCGCCTCGGAGCTGCGTGTCGGCCTGCCGGACGGTCAGATGGGCAACTCCGAGGTGGGCCACCTGAACCTCGGCGCGGGACGTGTGGTCTACCTGGAATCGACGCGCATCACCCTCGCCGTGCGCCGGGGCACGCTCGCGGAGAACGCGCCGATCACCGAAGCCATGGACCGCGTGCGGGTCGTGGGCGCGCTCCACCTGCTGGGCCTCGTCTCCGACGGCGGCGTGCACTCGTACCAGGAGCACCTCGAGGGGCTGCTGCGCCTGGCGCGCGAGCGGGGGACGACGCGCGTGTTCGTCCACGCCTTCCTGGACGGCCGCGACACGCCACCCGCCTCGGGTGCCGGCTACCTCGAGAAGCTGCAGGCCTTCCTGCGCGAGCAGCGCCTGGGGCGGATCGCGGTGGTCGCGGGACGCTACTACGCGATGGACCGCGACAAGCGGTGGGAACGCGTGGCGAAGGCCTGGCGGGCCATGGTGCTCGGCGAGGGGGTCCCGGCGGAGGACCCCGTGGAGGCCGTGCGCCGGTCCTACGAGCAGGGCGTCACCGACGAGTTCGTCGTGCCCGTCGTGGTCCAGGACGGCGGCCAGCCGGTCGCGCGCGTGCGCGACGGCGACAGCGCGATCTTCTTCAACTTCCGCGCCGACCGGGCGCGGCAGCTCACGGCCGCGCTGACGCAGCCCGCCTTCGACGGCTTCCCGCGTTCGTCGGCGCCGCGGCCGCACTTCGTCTGCATGACGGAGTACGACCCGAAGCTCCGCCTCCCCGTGGCCTTCCCGCCCGTGCCCCTGAGGAACATCATGGCCGACGCGCTGGCGGCGGCTTCGCTGCCGAACCTGCGCATCGCCGAGACCGAGAAGTACGCGCATGTGACGTATTTCTTCAACGGAGGCGTGGAGAGGCCCTGGCCGGGAGAGGACCGCATCCTCATCCCCTCGGCCAAGGTCGCCACCTACGACCTCAGGCCGGAGATGAGCGCGTTCGAGATCACGGGCGCGCTCCTCGATCAGCTCGCGCTGGCCCGCCACCGCGTGGTGATCGGCAACTTCGCGAACCCGGACATGGTCGGGCACACCGGCGTCCTGCCCGCGGCCATCCGCGCGGTGGAAGTGGTCGACGAGTGCGTGGCCCGGATCGTGGAGGACGTGCTCTCACGCCGAGGCGCGGTCGTGATCACGGCCGACCACGGGAACTGCGAGCAGATGCGTGACCCGGTCACGGGCCAGCCCCACACCGCCCACACTCTCTTCCCGGTGCCGTTCTATCTGATCCACGAGGGGGCCAGCGGCCCGCTGCGGGAGGGGGGCGCGCTGGAGGACGTGGCGCCCACCCTGCTCAGGCTCCTCGGACTGCCCAAGCCGGAGGAGATGACCGGCCGCGACCTGCGGGAAGTTCCCTGACGGTTAGGCTTCCTCTTCCTCGACGCTGATCTTCAGCGAGCGCAGGAACTTCTTGTCGAGGGGGGTCATCTTGAAGGTGGCGGCTTCGCTCTTGTCCACCTTGAAGTCGAAGGTGGAAACCTCCGGCGCCTCGCGGCTGCCCGTGCGGCTGAAGCCGAGTGTGGCCTCGAGCACCAGCGAAACCTCGTAGCCCTCCGCCTTGATGCGGTTGAGGCAGTGCGCGATCTGCGGCGACTCGGCGAGCGTGCGCTGGATGGTGGTGCCGAGCTCGTGGACCATGCGCTTGACGTCTTCGCTGCTGGCCGGATCCGTGCGTTCCATCGGTAACCCAGCAGCATTATGCGGATTGCCTCTCCGTGTTGTCAAGAAAGGGGGGATATAAGTCACGATGGCTGCAACAAAAAGTAGCGCGCGCAGGGGGGTTCAGGGGGGAGCGCTCAAGCCGGCGTCGTCAGCAAATGCAGCGTGCTTCGCCCCGCGCGTGGGCGTCATCGCGCGTGCCCTAGTCAGAAGGCGAGCGCCACCGTGAGCACGAACCCGACCTGGTGCTCGGAGCGGATCGCGTACGTCGGGGCCAAAAGACGCGCTCCCGGGGGCAGCGTCCCGGGGTCGCGCACGGCGAGGAGCCGCTGGCTGCGCGCGCGCAACGCGGGCAGCGCGCCGGCCGCGCCCATCGCGCGCAGGTAGTCGGCCTGCGCGGCCGCCTCGACGCCGGTGAGGTCGACCAGTCCCGCCACGGGCGAGTACCGTTGCTCACCCGAAGGCGGCGCGCCGGCGTGATAACGGAGCGCCGCCCCCACGCGTGCGCGGCCGAAGCGCGCCTGCAATCCGCCGAGCAGGTCGAGGGGCGGCGCGTCGTCCACGGTGGCCGTCCGCGCGCCGGCCTCGAACACGGCCGAGACTTCGGCGATGGCGAAAAGCCGCGCTCCCACCGGGCGGCGCAGGCCGGCGGCCGCCTCGAAGCGGTCGGGCAGCTCCAGGGGCAGATCCTGCCGGAGCACGCCGGCGGCGTCCATGGACAACACGCGGTCGCCGTGTGGCGCCCGGCCGGTGCGCGTGTACAGCAGCGAGGCCACCAGCCGCGTGGGCCCCTCGCCCCACTCCGCGGCCAGCCGGGCGCCCACGTCGACCGCGCCCGTGCCGGCGCCGGACTGCAGGTCCGCGAGGCCGCGGGCGAGCGGCAGGGTCAGCTCGCCGGCCACCGCCAGCGCCGGCCGCGATCCGTGGGCTTCGGCGAGGCGGTACTTGACGCCGAGGAGCGCGTCGCCCCGGACCCAGTCGTCGAACCGCGCCGTGCCGCGTTTGTTGACGTACGGCACCGGCGCGTAGATGGCGTAGTGCGGGCGCGCGGGAGCGCTCGCGCCCGGCGCCACCACGAGGTCGAGGGGCGGGGGTGGCATCGCGGGCAGCTCCGGCATGGCCACGACGCGGCTCAGTACGGTCTCGCCGTAGACCTCGAGTCCGGCGCCGAGCCCCGCGGCGAAGATCACGGAACCGTCCAGCACGTCGAGTCCCAGCGGGTCGCGGTCCCGGTTGTTCACGCCCACGCCCGCCAGCACGCGCCCGCGGCCCAGCACGCGGGCGTCCGGGATCGTGAACAGGCCGCTGCCGCGCAAGGACAACCCGGCGCCGGCGGGCTCGAGCGCGGTCGCCGCAACCTGCGCCGCCGCCGGCGCGGAGGCGAGGGCGGACAGGAGGCAGCCGGCCGCGAGCGCGAGCCGGGCGCTCAACCGGCTCTCAATGTGAGGCCATGGGCACGCGGCCGACCAGGGTGGCGACCGCGGCGGCCAGCCGGCCGGGCTCGACCGGCTTGGGCACGTGCACCTGGTAGCCCGCGGACAGCGCCCGCGAGGTGTCCTCGCCCTTCGCGTAGGCGGTGAGGGCGGCCGCCGGCACCTGCCCGCCGTGCTCGGCGCCGAGCGCGCGCACGCGCCGGATGAGGGCGTAGCCGTCCTCGCCCGGCATGCCGATGTCGCTCACCAGCACGTCCGGCCGGTGGCGCTGCAGGGACGAGACCGCCTCTTCCACCGTGCCCACGGCCGTCACCTCCGCGCCGTGCTGTCGCAGGGCCTCGCTGAGGAAGTCGCGGCTGTCGGTCTCGTCGTCCACCAGCAGCACGCGCACGCCGCCCAGGTTGACGGGGGCGCCGCCGTCACCGGCCTGGGCCGCCCCCGCCCCCTCCCCTCCGGGCCGCGCCGCCTCCAGCAGCGGCAGCATGACCGTGAAGGTGGCGCCCTGGTCCGGTCCCGCGCTCTCCGCCTGCACCGTTCCCCCGTGAAGCTCGACCAGGTGGCGGACGATGGCCAGGCCGAGCCCGAGCCCGCCGTACTTCCGCGTGCTGGTGCTGTCCGCCTGGCGGAAGCGTTCGAAGACGTGAGGCAGGAAGGCCGCCGGGATGCCCTTGCCCGTGTCGTGCACCGTGAGCCGCACGTGGGAATCGGTCTGGCGCAGGGCCACGACCATGCGTCCGCCGCGCGGGGTGAACTTGACGGCGTTGCTGGCCAGGTTCCAGACCACCTGTTGCAGCCGGTCCGGGTCTCCCAGCACGCGCACGTCGCGCGGCGCGAGCTCCACCGCCACCTGGATGTCCTTGGCGTCGGCCGAGGGCCGCACCGCCTCGAGGCCGGCTTCGATCACGGGCATCAGCTCGATCGGCCGCACCTCCACCCGCAGCTTGCCCGTGACGATGCGCGAGACGTCGAGCAGGTCCTCGATGAGCTGGGTCTGCACGCGCACGTTGCGCTCGATCACCTCCAGGCCGCGCAGGATCCCCGCCGGATCGAGGTTGCCCGAGCGCAGCATCACCGTCCAGCCCAGGATGGGCGTGAGCGGCGTGCGCAGCTCGTGGGAGAGCGTGGCCAGGAACTCGTCCTTGGCGCGGTTGGCGTTCTCCGCGGCCAGCCGCGCCTCCTGCGAGGCCTTGTACAGCGCGGCGTTGTCCGCGGCCAGGGCGGCCCGGCGGCCGAGCTCCTCCGCGAGCTGCAGGTCCGTGCGGTCGTAGCGCCGGCCCGACTCCGCGGAGACGAAGGTCAGCGCGCCCAGGGCGCGGCCGCGCGCGATCAGGGGCACGACCATCAGCGAGCAGAGCCCTTGCGCGCCGAGCATCCCCCGCGCCGCCTCGTCGGGCGCAAGCGCCTCGAGGATCTCCGCGGTCAGTTCGGGCGCCAGGAAGGACTCGCGGGTGCGGATCACCCGCGCGGGCGGCGCGTCCGAGTCGGGCGCGGGCGCCCAGCGGAGCAGCTCCCTGGCCAGTGCCTCCCGCGCCGGGTCCGCCACCGCCGCCTCCACGCGACGGATGCGGTCGTTCTCCTCCCGCACGTCGATGAAGCACCAGTCGGCCAGGAAGGGCACGGAGAGGTGCACGAGCCGGCTGAGCGTGGTGTCGTAGTCGAGCGAGGAGGCCAGGGTGATCCCCGCTTCCGAGAGGAACGCGGCGCGCCGCTCGGCCGCCTCCGCCGCCGCGCGCGCGGCCTGCTCGCGGATGAGGTGCAGGCGCTCCTCCTCGGCCACCTTCCGCTCCGTGATGTCGCGCGCGAAGATGTAGACGAGCCCTTCCTCCGCGAAGGGGGCGGCCGTCCAGCCCAGCCAGCGCCAGCGGCCGTCCTTGTGCCGGTAACGGTTCTCGAAGTACGTGCTGTCGGCCTCGCCCAGGGCGAAGTCGGCGCTGCAGCAGCGCGAGAGGTGCTCGGCGGTGGCCGCGCGGTCGTCCTCGTGCACGAACTCGATGTAGGGCCGCGCCTTCAGCTCGGAGTCCGTGAAGCCCAGGGTGCGCTCCCAGGCCGGGTTGAGCTGCTTGAAGTAGCCGTCGAAGCCGGCGATGGCCAGCATGTCCACGGCCAGGGTGAAGAAGCGGTTGCGGCGCGTCTCCGCCTCCAGGCGGTCTTCCGCCTCCGCCAGGGCGGTGCGGTGCTCCTTCTCCTGCAGCAGCCGCATCTGCTCGGCCTGGGTCTTGACCTGCTCCGTCTTCCGGTAGAGGTCCACGAACACCGCGACCTTGGAGCGCAGGATCTCGGGTACCACCGGCGTCTTGATGAAGTCCACGGCGCCGAGCGAGTAGCTGCGCGCCACCACCGCGTCGTTGTCGCTCAGCGCGGTGAAGAAGATGATGGGCGTCCGCTCGGAAGACGGGCGCTGGCGGATGAGGCCGGCGGTCTCGAAGCCGTCCATGAGCGGCATGTTGACGTCGAGGAGGATGACCGCGTAGTCCTCCTCCAGCAGCCTCTTGAGCGCCTCGCGGCCGGAGTTGGCCTTCACCAGGTTCTCGTCGAGGCCGCCCAGGATGGCCTCGAGCGCCAGGAGCTTGTCCGGGCGGTCGTCCACCAGGAGGATGTTCACCTTGTCGGGCCGCCGCCGGCCGGCGCGCGGGGCGGCGCTCATCAGGCGATCTTCCGGTAGAGACGGTCCGCCCCGTCCACCACTTCGTACCGGTCCTCGCAGGGAGTGAAGCGGAGCGTCTCGCGGTGGCCCAGGCCGAGGAAACCCCGGCGCGCGAGGCTTCCGTAGAGGAGCGCGTGCACGCGCTCCTGCAGCGGCCGGTTGAAGTAGAAGAGCACGTTGCGGCAGATGACGACGTTGAACTCGTTGAACGAGCGGTCGGTCACCAGGTTGTGCTCGGCGAAGACCACGTTGGTGCGCAGGGCGGGATCGAAGGAGGCGCGCGCGCCCTCGAGCGCGTAGTAGTCGGCCAGGCGGAGGCGACCTCCCGCCAGCATGTAGCAGGACGCGGCCTCCCGCAGCGTGCTCACCGCCACCGTGCCCGCGGCGGCCTGCCGGAGCGCGGCGGCGTTCATGTCCGTGGCGTAGATCTGCGACCTCTCGTAGAGGCCCTCCTCCCGCAGGAGGATGGCCAGCGAATAGACCTCCTCGCCCGTGGCGCAGCCGGCGTGCCAGACCCGCACCACGGGATAGGTCCGCAGGATGGGCGCGGCCCGCTGCCGGAACGCGCGGTAGAAGCCCGGGTGGCGGAACAGTCCGGTGACGCATACGGAGAGCGCCGCCACCAGCCGCTCCACCGACGTCGGATCGTGGAGGACGCGGTCCTGCAGGGCGGACACGGTGGGCAGGCCCTCGTCGAGGAGGCACTGCCGGACGCGGCGGCGCTGCGAGTGGAGCGCGTAGTCCCGGAAGTCGTACCCGTAGCGCTCGTACACGGCCTGGAGGAGGAGGCGGATTTCCAGGTCCTGGACCGGATCGGAGGCCGCCTCCGCCGGCCGGGGGGACTCGCGTGTCACCGGGCCGCTCGACATGAGATGGTCGTATCTCAGCGATACAGCCACGTCCGTAGCAGGGCCAGGAGCTGGTCGGTGTCCACGGGCTTGGCGATGTAATCGGAGGCGCCCGCCTCCAGGCACCGCTCACGGTCGCCACGCATGGCCTTGGCCGTGAGCGCGATGATGGGGAGGGAGCGCAGCTTCGGGATCTGCCGGATGGCGCGCATGGTCTCGTAGCCGTCCAGCTCCGGCAGCATGATGTCCATGAGCACCACGTCGGGCGGCGGCTCGCCCTGCACCAGCTCCAGCGCTTCCTTGCCGTTCTCGGCCGCCACCACCTGCATGCGGTGGCGCTCGAGCACGCTGGTCGTGGCGAAGATGTTGCGGATGTCGTCGTCCACGAGCAGCACCCTCTTGCCCGTGAGCAGGTCCTCCGAGCGGTGCAGTCTCTCCACGATCTCGCGCTTGGCCTCCGGCATGTCCGCGGCGCGGCGGTGGAGGAAGAGGGCGGTCTCGTCCAGCAACCGCTCCGGCGAGCGCACATCCTTCACGATGATGGTCTGGGCGAGCTTCTTGAGCTGCGTCTCCTCCTTCCGCGCGAGCTGCTTCGCCGTGTAGACGATGATGGGCAGCGTGCGCAGGCGGGGCTGCTTCTTGATCTCCTGCAGCAGCTCCAGGCCGGGACGGTCCGGCAGGAGCAGGTCGAGGACCATGCAGTCGAAGCGCTCGTTCTCCAGCGCCACGAGCGCGTCCGCGGCCGTGGATGCGCAGGTGACCTTCACGTCCCCGTTGCCGATCAGGTCCACGATGCTCTGGCATTGCACGCCGTCGTCCTCGACCACCAGCAGGTTCTTGACCTGCCGCTCCACGAAGGCGCGCATGTGGTCGAAGGCGCCGGTGAGGGTGCCCTTGTCCGCGGGCTTGAGGATGCAGCCCAGGGCCCCCTGCTGCAGCGTGCGCTCGGGATCGTCCGTCACCGACACGATGTAGACCGGGATGTGGCGCAGGCCCGGGTCGTCCTTGAGCCGCTCCAGCACGCGCCAGCCGTCGATGTCGGGCAGGCTGATGTCCAGCGTGATCGCGCTGGGCTTGATCTCGCGGGCCAGGGCCAGGGCGTCGGCGCCGCGCGTGGCCACCACGGCCTTGAAGCCCTTGTCGCGGGCCAGGTCGTGGAGGAAGCGGCCGAAGGCGGTGTCGTCCTCGACCACCAGGCACACGCGGTCGCCCGGCTGCAGGCTCGCGCGGTCGTCCTGGAAGCTCGCCGTCCAGGCGGCGGCCAGCGCGGC
>DATKEG010000011.1:0-10872 GCA_035544515.1 Vicinamibacteria bacterium
CCGCCGGCGGCCGCGGGGCGGGCGGCCGCAGGGCGAAGGCGGCGCGCAGCTCGCCGGCATCCGACGGCAGCAGCCACTCGTGCGAGAAGAGGATCACGCCCGAGGCGCCCGCGGCGCGCGCCTCGCGCACGTGGCCGGCCATGCCCGCGAGCGAGAGCCGGTACGCCCCGATGCCCGCCCACACCGCCCGCCGGCCGCGCGCGCGCGCCACGACGGCGTCGAGCTGCCGGCGGAACACGCGCGCGTCCGCGGAGTACGCCATGGGCGAGACCGCGTCGAGGATCCCCTCGAGCGTCCACGCCGGCCAGTCCTGGTACTTGTGGCGCACCGCCAGCGCCTCGTCGGGCACGACCGCGGCCGAGACCGTGATCCCCGGCCGCTCCTGGCGCGCCGCCCGCGCCAGCCGGCCGGCCAGCGCGGTCAGGGTCGAGCGCCGGTAGTCCGCCCACGCCTGCGGCGCCAGCGAAGGCGGCGAAGGCGGCTCGCCCGCGAGCCGCTGGTGGCGGGCGAGGCCGTCGAGCGCGGCCGGGGAGTGGTCGTAGTCGGGGCCGGGATAACGGATGTAGTCGAGGTGCAGGCCGTCGACGGCGTAGGCGCGGACGAGCTCGCGAACGACCGCCTCGAGGTGCTCCGGCACGCCGGGCGCCGAAGGGGACAGGTAGAGGCCTTCCGCGTCCGTCGGCCCGCTCGACCGCGCCAGCATGGCCGCGCCCGGATGGCGGCGCAGCACGTGGCCCGGGGGCAGCGGCTGGTCGTGCGGCGCGCAGAGCAGGACGTTGACCCAGGCGTGCACCGCCAGCCCCCGCGCGCGGGCGCGCCAGAGCACGCGGGCCAGGGGATCGAACGCCGCCGGCTGTCCCTGGAGGAGCGCGCTCCGCGGCGAGAGCGCCGAGGGGTAGAACGCATCGCAGCGGCCCCGCACCTGCGCGAACACGGCGTTGAAGCCGGCGCGCGCGGCGTCGTCCACGACGCGGTCCACGGCTTCGGGTGAGACCAGGCCGGTGCGCACGACCCAGAGGCCGCGCATCTCCATGGGGGCGGCGGTGGCGGCGTTGGCGAGGGTGAGGAGCGCCGCCAGGAGCATCAACGAACCCGATCCTACCATGCGCTGCCGTCCGGTCCGGACCCGGAGACCTCCTCGAGCAGGCGCAGCTCCGCCACCGACCACGGCCGCACGCGCCGCCCCACCTGCCGCAGGCGCAGGCCGTGGGCCGGCGTCGTGGGAAAGAGCAGGAGCTGGCTGCGCTCGCCGAGCTGCTGGTCGAGGGGGGGCCGGCCCTCGGCCACGCGGACGCGCGTCCAGGAGCCGTCCGGCCCGAGGGTGAAGACGTGCAGGTTCGCGGCGTAATGCCGCGGCCGGTCGCCCAACGCCAGCTCGACGCCTCCGAGCGCCCGCGGCGTGGCCAGCCGCACCTCCAGCGTCGCGCCCGGCGCCTGTGGGGCCGCGCTCTCCCAGCGCGTGTCGAGCCGCCCGTCGAGCATGTCCCCGACTCTCTCCGGGTTCTCCGACGCGCTCACCTCCCCACCGCCCAGGGCGACGGGCCGAAGGCGCCGCCGCGTCTCCGGCTCCCCGAGCACGATCGGCGGCCCCTCGTTCGGATCGCCGGGCTCGATCCGGGAGAGGATGCGCAGCCCGGGTGGCGCGCCGGTCGCGGCCAGGACGTCCACGGACCCCGCCAGGAGCGCCGCCCTCTCGTCGAACTGGTCCGCCGTCAGGACCTCGTACCGGCCCCGGTCGAGGCCCAGCTCGGGCAGCGTGGTCAGGAGGCGCGCACCCGCCGGCACGTTCGCGTTCACCCAGTCGACCGCCTGGTCGCGCGTGCCCGGCCGAGCGATGGCCGCCAGGTAACGGACCGACCGCGCGAGAGGCGGACCGGCCGCGAGCAAGGCAATCGCCACCGCCAGCGCACGGGAGCGCGCGGCCAGCCAGGCGACGGCCGCGCCGGCGAGCACGGCGAGCACGCCGAGGGCGGGAAGCATGAAACGGTCGCGGTTCACCTCGGCCGTGGAGAACACGGCCACGATCACGCACGGGAACACGGCGAGCGGCACGAAGCGCCGCCAGTCCCGCCGGACGGCGGCGGCTCCGAACACGGCCAGGGCCAAACCGGCGACGCCCAGTCCCTTGGCCAGCACGCGGACGTACGTGAGGGCCAGGGCCCACAACGGCTGCTCCCCGCGCGGACGGACCTCGTAGTGGTACCCGACCTGCGCGCGCGCGCCGCCGAGGAAGCCCTGGAAGTCCACGAACGTGTAGGGCGAGCAGAGGGCGAAGACCGCCAGCGACGCCGCGGCGGCCAGCGCCAGGGGCGCCACCTTCCCCCCCGGCGCCAGCAGTCGGCGCGCCAGGTACGACGGGGCCAGGAGCACGCCCGAGAACTTCACCGCCACCGCCGCGCCGATGGCCGCGCCTGCGAAGAGGTCGAAGCGCCGGCCCTCGCCGACGCGGGCGAGGGCGAGGAAGGCGAGCAGCACGAACGTCTCGAGGATTACGTCGGGCCGGACCATGTGGGCCGTCTGCACCTCGATGGGCGACACGGCCAGGAGCAGCGCCGCGAAGAGGCCCGCGGCGGGGCCCGCCATCCTCCGCCCGAGGAGGAAGGCCACGAGGACACTGGCCACGCCGAACGCCGCGACCACGCCGCGCGCCAGGAGGTAGCCCTCGCGCGCGAGCGTGGTGCGGTCCACCGCCCCCACGAACGGGAGCAGCAGGTAGAACGCCAGGCCGGGATACTCGTGGAAGCGGTGGTCGAGGTCGCCGCGCGCGAGCATGCCGCGCACGTTCTCCACGAAGAACTGCTCGTCGATGTGCGGCGTGTGCCGGAGACCCCAGCCAAGCGCGGTGAACCGGAGGGCCGCGGCCATGACCAGCACGGCGGCCAGCAGCCCGTACTGCACGTGCGTCGTCGCACCGGGGCGGGCTACCATGAGGCGCGTGGTATCATAGCGCCGATTGTGGAACTCCTGACCGCTCTGGCATTAACGGGCGCCCTCCTGGCCCCGCCCGCCGCGGGCGCCACCCGTGCCGAGGCCGAGGCCCTGGCCCGCCGCGTCGAACAGCGGCACCGCACGATCTCCGACCTGACCGCGCGCTTCGTCCAGACCTACCGCTCCGGCCTGATCGGCCGCGAGGTCGTCGAGAAGGGCGTGGTGTCGATCAAGCGGCCCGGGCGCATGCGGTGGGAGTACCGCGAGCCGGAGAAGAAGACGTTCGTGGCGAACGGCAAGACGTTCTATTTCTATGTGCCCGCCGACCGCCAGGTGATCGTCCGGCCGCAGGCGCGCGACCGCAGCCTTCCCGCGCTGCTCCTCTCGGGCCAGTCGGACCTGCTCGCCGAGTTCGACGTGTCGCTGGACCAGAACGCCCCGGCGGGCCTGCGGCGGCTGCGTCTGGTGCCGCGCCAGGCGGATCCCGAGGTCGAGTGGGTCACGCTCGACGTGGACGCCGCCGACCGCATCCGCGCCATCGCCCTGGTGGACGTGCAGGGCAACCGCAGCCGGTTCGAGTTCGACGGCATCAAGGAGAACGTGGGCCTGAAGGACCGGCTCTTCGACTTCCGCCCGCCGGCCGGGGTCGAGGTGGTCGCGGGATGAGGCCCCGCCGGAGAGCCGCGGCCGCGCTCGCGGCCGTGGTGCTGGCCGGATGCGCCTCGGCCGGGGCCTTCCGCGCGGGGGAGAAGGCGGAGAAGGCGCGCGACTGGGACCGCGCCGTGATCGAGTACTCGAAGGCGCTGCGCGCCGACCCCGACAACCTGGGCTATTTGAAGGCGCTCGAGCGGGCGCGTCTGCGCGCGGCCGAGGTCCATGCCCACGCGGCGCGGATGCTCGCCGCGCGCGGGTTGTACAAGGAGTCGCTCGACGCGTTCCGGCTGGCCCTCGACCTGGCGCCGGGAAAGGAGGCCCTGGCCGAGGAGATGCGCGAGACGGAGGCGCGCCGCCAGGCCGGCGCCCCCGCGCCATCGGTGGCCGAGATCAAGGACCGCGCGCGCGAGACGGCGCTGCCCGGGCTCGATCTCGGCCCCTCGGCTCGCGAGCCGCTCGGACTCTCGTTCCGCGAGGCCAGCCTGCGCGAGGTCTACCAGGCGCTGGGGCGCGTGGCCGGGGTGAACTTCGTCTTCGACCCGCTGTTCGAGGACCGCGCCGTGACCCTCGACCTGCGCGCCGTGCCCTTCGAGCAGGCGCTCAACGCGGTGGCCACCGTCGGGCAGACCTTCCACCGCGTGGCGGACTCGCGCGTGGTCAACGTCGTGCCCGACACCCCGACCAAGCGGCGCGAATACGAGCAGCAGGTGGTCAAGACGTTCTTCCTCTCCAACGCCGACCTCAAGGAGACGATCGACCTGCTGCGCATCGTGCTCGGCGCCCGCCGGGTGGCGCCCCTGCCCGGCGCCAACGCGCTCACCATCGCCGACGCCCCGGACAAGGTGGCGGCGGCCGAGCGCATCGTGGCCGTCATCGACAAGCAGCGGGCCGAAGTGGTGGTGGACGTGGAGATCCTGGAGGTCAACCGGTCGAGCCTCAAGGAGTACGGCATCGAGATCACCTCCGGCCTCACGGGGATCGAAGGGGTAGCGGGCGCCATCTTCCCGGGGGAGACGCTCCAGGAGACGACGACCGACGCCAGCGGCAACCCGGTCACCACCACCCGGCGCCTCACCCTGGCCGACAACCCCTACAAGCGCTCGAACCTGATCGTCACCAGCCTGCCCGGCGTCATCTACCGCCTGCTCAAGAACGACGGCGCCACGCGCCTCCTGGCCAACCCCCAGCTCCGCGCCACCGAGGGGCAGACGGCGCAGGCGCGCTTCGGCGACCAGGTCCCGGTGCCGGTCACCGTCTTCTCGCCCATCGCCACCGGGGGCCTCCCCCAGCAGCCGGTGACGTCGTTCGAGTACAAGGACGTGGGCGTGAACATCGACATCACCCCGCGCGTACACCACGACGGCGACGTGACGCTGGCCCTGAAGCTCGAGATCTCGTCGCTGGGAGCGCTCTTCCAGAACAACCCCACGTTCCGCAACCGCACCGTCACCAGCATGATCCGGCTGCGCGACGGGGAGACGAACATCCTGGCCGGCCTCATCAGCGACGAGGAGCGCACCACGGTCGTGGGCCTGCCCGGCCTGGCCAGCGTTCCAATCATCGGGCGGCTGTTCTCGCGCAACCGCAAGGAGACGACGGAGACGGACATCGTGATGACCCTGACCCCGCGCATCGTGCGCCGCATCCCCCTGAGCGAGGAGGACCTGCGCTCGTTCGCGGTGGGCGGGGAAAGCTCGCCGCTGCTCTTCGAGGTGCCGGCCGTGCCCGCGCTCCCCGCGCCAGCCAGGCCCGAGCCGCCGCGCATCGAGCCCATCCGGCCTCCCGCTCCCGCCCCCACGCCTACTCCGCCGCCGCAACGCTGATGCTCCCGGGACCGCTCGGCCGGCTGCGGCGGGTGGTGACGCTGTTGCGCGATCCCCGCATGCCGCGCCTGCCGCGGTACCTCGTTCTGCTCGCCCTCGTCTACCTGGTCTCGCCCGTGGACTTCGTGCCGGAGCTCCTCAACCCGGTCTTCGGGTACCTCGACGACGCCGTGCTGCTCTGGCTGTCGTTCCGCTGGCTCATCCGCAGCGGGCAAGCCAGGGAGGAAGCGGCCGGCGCGCGCGTGGTGGAGACGACGGACCGCCGGCTCAGGCCTTGAGGATGGTGCGGGGCGGCCGCTTCACCTTGGCGGGCAGGCGCTCGATCTTGACCTTACTGATGCGGTTGCGCTCGACGTCCACCACGGTCAGCCGGTAGTCGCCCAGGACGACCGTCTCTCCGCCCCGCGGCACCGAGCCCAGGCGGTCCAGCATGAAGCCGGCCACCGACTCGAACTCCGCCGACTCGGGGATGGGGATCCCGTGCGCCTCGCGCACCTCGGCCACGGCCATGGTGCCGTCGAGGACGAGCGATCCGTCGCCCAGGCGCTCCACGGGCCGCTCCTCCCAGTCGTATTCGTCCTGGATCTCGCCCACGATCTCCTCGAGCAGGTCCTCGAGCGTGACCAGCCCCGTGACCGAGCCGTGCTCGTCGATGACCATGGCCATGTGCGTGCGCCGCTTCTGGAGGTCCTTCAGGAGTTCGCCCACCTTCCTCGTCTCGGGGACGAAGTGGATCGGGTGAAGCATCTTGCGCAGCACGATGGGCTGGCGCTTCTGGAGCTGCCGGAGCGCGTCCTTGATGTAGACGACGCCCACGACGTTGTCGATGGACTCCTGGAACACCGGGATGCGCGAGAAGCCTCCGTCGACCATCAGCTGCTCCACCTCGCCCGGCGGGGTCTCGGCCTCCAGCGCGAAGATCTTCGGCCGCGGCACCATCACCTTGCGCACCGGCGTGTCCGAGAACTCGAAGATGCTGTGGATCAGCTCCAGCTCGGACTGGTTGAGCACGCCCTGCGCGCGGCCCGCGGTCACCAGGTGCAGGATCTCCTCCTCGGACACGAACGTCCGCTGGTCGTGCTTCTTGATCCCCATCAAGCGCAGGATGGCGCGGGTGGAAGCCGTCAGCAGCACCACCACCGGGTGGGTGATACGGGCGAGCACGTTGAGCGGGCGCGCCGCGACGAGGGCGAGGAAGTCGGCGAAGCGCAGCGCGAGCGCCTTGGGGACCAGCTCCCCCAGGATCAGCTCCACGTAGACGATGGCCGCCGTGACCACCACCGTGGCCACGACCGTGGGGCCGACCCAGCGCCCCAGGCCCGCGCTGAGGAGGGCGGGCTCCACGTACAGCGAGGCGAGATACCCGCCGAGCATGCCGGCCAGGGTGGCCATCAGGGTGACGCCGATCTGGACGGTGGCCAGGAACCGCTCGGGGTCGTCGTGCAGCCCCTTGAGCACGGCGGCGGCCTTGTGTCCCTCCTTGGCCAGGGCCTGGACGCGGGCCTTGCTGGCCGAGATGATCGCGATCTCGCTGCCCGCGAAGACGCCGTTGAGCAGGATCACGACGACCAGCGCCGCCAGCAGGAAGGCCAGGGTCATAGGAGGCCCAGTCTATCAAAGCGCGGCCGGGCGGCCGGGAAGGCGGTGGACGCGCAATTTGTCTCGTCCCGCCCCCTTCTGCTAACGTGAATCGGCACCGGCACAACCAAGGAGGCGGCTTGGGCAACGGGGAGACCTTCGACGTGGTGGTGATCGGCAGCGGGCCCGGCGGCTACGTGGCGGCCGTGCGCGCCGCCCAGATGGGACTGGCCACGGCCGTCGTCGAGCGCGATCCGGCCGGCTGCGGCGGCACCTGCCTGCTCCGCGGCTGCATTCCGACCAAGGCCCTGCTGCACACGGCCGACCTCCTCGAGGACTTCCGGAACGGCAAGGAGTACGGGATCGTCGCCGACAAGGTGACGCTCGACTTCCCGGCCGTGATGGCGCGCAAGACGCGGGTGGTCTCGCGCCTGAGCAAGGGCATCGAGAGCTACCTCTTCAAGAAGAACAAGATCGCCCTCTTCAAGGGCAGCGGGCGCCTCGACGGCCCGCGCACCGTGGTCGTGCAGGGCGACAAGGCGGAGACCCGGCTCACCACCCGGGCCGTCATCCTGGCCACCGGCTCGCGCCCGCGCAGCCTTCCCGGCATCACCCCGGACGGCAAGTCCATCGTGACCTCGGACGAGATCCTGGAGCTGAAGGACATCCCCCGCAGCCTGATCGTGATCGGGGCGGGCGCGGTGGGAATGGAGTTCGCCTCCGTGTTCGCGCGCTTCGGCTCCAGCGTGAACGTCATCGAGCTCCTGCCGCGCGTGCTGCCCGTGGAGGACGAGGAGATCTCGGCCGAGGCGGCCAGGCTCCTGGCCAGACAGATGGGCATCCACACCGGGGCCAGGACCGAGGCCGCGCTCAAGACCTCGAGCGGCGTGGAGGTGGCCTTCCGCGCCGCGTCGGGCGAGTCGAACACGATCACCGCGGACATGCTCCTGGTGGCGGTCGGCCGGGCGCCCGTGACCGACGGGCTGAACCTCGAGTCCACGAAGGTGAAGCTCGAGAAGGGCTACGTGCGCGTCGACGAGAGGATGGAGACCGACGAGCCGGGGGTCTTCGCCATCGGGGACGTGGTGACGCTCGGCGAGAAGCCGCATCCCATGCTCGCCCACCTCGCCTCCGCGGAGGGCATCGGGGTGGCCGAGCGGCTGGCCGGCAAGGACACCGAGCCCGTCAACTACGACCAGGTCCCGGGCGCCACGTATTGCCGGCCCGAGGTGGCCTCGGTCGGCCTGACGGAAGCGGAGGCGAAGCGGCGCGGCTACGACGTGAAGGTCGGCAAGCTGGCCTTCGCCAACCTGGCCAAGCCGCGCATCATCGGCCACGACTCCGGCTTCGTGAAGGTCGTCTCCGACGGCAAATACGACGAGGTCCTGGGCGTGCACATGATCGGCCCGCACGTGACGGACCTGATCTCCGAGGCCTGCCTCGCCCTGCGGCTCGAAGCCACCACCGAGGAGATCACGCGCACGATCCATCCCCATCCCACCCTGCCCGAGGTCCTGATGCAGGCCGCGGAGGCGGTCTACGGCCACGCCATAGACGCCTAGTGAAGCCCCCCGTCGAGCAGCTCTCCAAGGCGCAGCTCCTGGAGCTGTTCCACTACCTGAAGCTCAACCGGGTGGTCGAGGAGAAGCTGGCCAACCTCTACCGCCAGGGCAAGGTCGTGGGCGGGCTCTACCGCAGCCTGGGCCAGGAGGCCTGCTCGGTGGGCAGCGCGTACGCCCTCGAGCGCGGCGACATCTTCACGCCCATGATCCGCAACCTCGGCGCCATCTTCGTGCGCGGCGGGCGCCCGCGCGCCGTGTTCGCCCAATACATGGCCAAGGCCGCCGGCCCCACCCGCGGCCGCGACCTCAACGTCCACTTCGGCTGGCTGTCCGACCAGGGCAGCATGCTCTCGGTCATCTCCATGCTGGGCGACATGGTCCCCATCCTGACCGGGGCGGTGATCGCGGAGCGGATGAAGGGCCGCGGCACGGTGGCCCTCAACTGGATCGGCGACGGGGGCACGTCCACCGGCGCCTTCCACGAGGGCCTCAACCTCGCCTGCGTGCAGAAGGCTCCCCTCGTGCTGATCGTCGAGAACAACAAGTGGGCCTACTCCACCCCCACGCACAAGCAGACGGCCAACACCCGCTTCGTGGACCGCGCGCAGGCCTACGGCTGCGCCGGCGAGCAGGTGGACGGCAACGACGTGCTCGCGGTCTACGAGACGACGCGCCGCGCCGTGGCCCGCGCCCGCCGCGGCGAAGGGCCGACCCTGATCGAGGCGGACACCATGCGCATGCGCGGCCACGCCGAGCACGACGACATGAAGTACGTGCCCCGCGAGATGCTGGAGGAATGGACGGCGCGCGACCCGCTCGCCGGCTACGAGCGCCACCTGCTGCGGACAGGCGCGGCCACGCGCGGCGAGCTCGACCAGGTCACGGCCGAGCTCGGCGCCTTCGTGCAGGGCGAGCTGGACTGGGCGGAGAACGCTCCCCTGCCGGACCCGCAGGCCGGCCTCGACGGCGTCTACGCGGACCGGGCCACGGCGCCGCCGGTGCCCCCGCTGGTCGCGGAGTGGGAGCGCCGGAAGAAGGACCGCGCCTGATGGCCGTCCTCACCTACCTCGAGGCCGTGCGCGCGGCCATGCTCGAGGAGATGGAGCGGGACGAGCGCGTCTTCGTCCTGGGCGAGGACGTGGGCGCGTACGGGGGGGCCTTCCGGGCCACGGCCGGCTTCCTCGAGAAGTTCGGCCCGGGCCGGGTCATCGACACGCCGATCAGCGAGACGGCCATCGTGGGCGCGGCCATCGGGGCCGCGCTCATGGGCCTGCGGCCGATCGCCGAGATGCAGTTCATCGACTTCATCGCCTGCGGCTTCAACCAGCTCGTCAACTACGCGGCCAAGAGCCGCTACCGCTGGGGCGCCGGCGTCCCCATCGTGGTGCGCGGCCCCTGCGGCGGCGGCGTGCACGGCGGCCCGTTCCACAGCCAGAACCCCGAGGGGTATTTCATGAACGTGCCGGGACTCAAGATCGTGGCGCCCGGCACCCCGGCCGACGCCAAGGGCCTGCTCACCGCCGCCATCCGCGACCCCGATCCCGTGATCTACCTCGAGCACAAGTACCTCTATCGCCGCCTCGAGGAGGAGGTGCCCGAGGGCGACTACGTGGTGCCCATCGGCAAGGCGCGGCTGGCGCGGGCGGGCCGGGACGTCTCGGTCATCTCCTATGCCGCCATGCTGCACGTGGCGCTCGAGGCGGCGGAGGCCGCGGAGCGCGACGGGATCTCGGTCGAGGTGCTGGACCTGCGCACGCTCCTGCCCCTCGACGAGGAGGCGATCCTGGCCACGGCCGCGAAGACGGGGAAGGTCGTGGTGCTGCACGAAGCCACGCGCACGGGCGGGCCGGGCGGCGAGGTGGCCGCGCTCATCGCCGAGCGCGTGTTCGAGCACCTCGACGCCCCGATCGTCCGCCTGGCCCCCCCCGACACGCCGGTGCCGTATGCGCCGCCGCTCGAGGCGGCATTTCTCCCCGACGCCCTTCGCGTGGGCCAGGCCATCCGCGCGCTCTACGATTACTGACGACGGGCCCTTTCACCGCGGAGGCGCGCAGATGCACGGAGAGGACGCGAAGACCGGAAGGGGGCGGGACGCGAGACTTCGTTATATCCTTCCACTGCGCTCTCTTCGTTTTCCTCTGCGCCTCTGCGGTGGATCCGTTTCGCTTGCGAGGTAACGAATGACCGACGTGATCATGCCCCAGATGGGCGAGTCCATCGCCGAGGGCACCCTCACCCGCTGGATGAAGAAGGTGGGCGACCAGGTCCAGAGGGACGAGCCCCTCTTCGAGATCTCGACCGACAAGGTGGACGCCGAGATTCCCTCG
>DATKEG010000012.1:0-2353 GCA_035544515.1 Vicinamibacteria bacterium
CTCACCGAGGACCGGAGCAGCGCCCTGCCGCGCTACTACTACAGCGCCTGGGACCACTACCTCTCGCCCACCTGGTCGCCCGACGGCAGGGAGCTGATCCTGGTGAGCAACCGCGGCCGCGTCTCGGGCTCGGGCGGGCTCTGGCGCATGGCCGCGGAAGCGGGCGCTCCCCTGCGCGAGATCCACCACGAGGAGACCACCTGGAAGGCGCGCCCCGACTGGGCGCCGGACGGGCGCCGCGTGGTCTACAGCAGCTATCACGGCCGGCAGTGGAACCAGCTCTGGCTCCTCACGTCCGAGGGCGGAGATCCCTTGCCCCTGACCCACGGCGAGCACGACCTCACCGGTCCGCGCTGGTCGCGCGACGGCCGGCGCGTGGCCGCCATCACCAACGAGGACGGCAACACGTCGCTCGTGGTCATCGACGTGCCGGGCGGGCGGCGGCGGCACGTGCGCCCGCGCGTCCGCCGCTACCGCGAGCCGGTGGCGCGGCTGGAGCTGACGGTCGTCGATGCCGCGAGCGGACGGCCGATGCCGGCGCGGGTATCGGTCACCGCGGCCGACGGACGCGGCTTCGCGCCCGACGACGCCTGGCGCCACGCCGACGAGGCGTTCGTGCGCGGCGAGCAGGCGTTCGAGCAGACGTATTTCCACACGCGCGGGCGCGCCACGGTCACGGCTCCCGCCGGAGGGCTGGCCGTGGCGGCGTGGCGCGGGCCCGAGTACGCCGCGGTCCGCCAGGAGCTGCGAGTGGCGCCGGACCAGACGCGGGAGCTTCGCCTGGCCCTGTCCCGGCTGGACGACCTGCCCGCGCGGGGCTGGTGGGGCGGCGACCTCCACGTCCACATGAACTACGGCGGCCATTACCGGAACACGCCGGCGCACCTGGCCTTCCAGGGCGAGGCGGAAGGCCTGCACCTGATCGAGAACCTGGTCGTGAACAAGGAGCAGCGGATCCCCGACATCGCCGCCTTCCGCACGACGCCCGATCCGGTCTCCACGCCGCGGTTCCTGCTCGCGCACGGCCAGGAGTTCCACACCGGCTTCTGGGGCCACACCGGGCTGCTCGGGCTGCGCGACCACTACCTGCTGCCCGACTACGCCGGGTACGCGAACAGCGCGGCGGCCAGCCTCGTGCCGACGAACGCGGAGGTCGCCGACCTGGCGCGGGCGCAGGGCGCGCTGGTCGGCTACGTGCACCCCTTCGACACGGCGCCCGACCCCGACAACGCGGGCGAGCCGCTCAGCCACGCGCTGCCCGTGGACGCCGCGCTGGGCAAGCTGGACTACCTCGAGGTGATGGGGTACAGCGACCACCTGGTCACCTCGGAGGTCTGGTACCGCCTGCTCAACTGCGGTTTCCGCGTTCCCGCGGCGGCGGGAACGGACGCCTTCCCGAACTTCGCGTCGCTGCGCGGGCCGGCCGGGCTGCTCAGGACCTACGTGAACGCGGGGGCCCGCCTCGACCACGATGCCTTCCTCGAAGGCCTCCGGCGGGGACGCACGTTCGTGACCAACGCGCCCCTGCTGACCTTCGAGGTGGAAGGGCACGGACCCGGCGGCGAGGTCGCGCTCGCGGCCGGGCGCTCGCTGCGGGCCAGGGTCGCCCTGCGCTCGGCCGTGCCGGTCGACCACCTCGAGGTCGTCGGAAACGGACGGGTCGTGGCCGACGTCCCGCTCCCGGGCGACCGCACGCGGGCGGAAGCGACCGTCCTTTTGCCGGCCCCGCGCAGCGGATGGTACGTGCTGCGTGCCTGGGCCGACCGGCCGCGCCTGCCGGTGCTCGACCTGTACCCCTTCGCGAGCACGAGCCCGGTCTACGTGCGGATCGGCGACCAGCCGGTCCGCTCGCCCGCGGATGCGGCGTGGTTCGTGCGCTGGGTGGACCGCGTCATCGCCGCGGCCGGCGCGCACCCCGGCTGGAACACACCGGCCGAGCGTGCGGCGACGCTGGAGCAACTGGCGCGCGCACGCGACGAATACGTCCGCCGTTCGCGCTGACCGCCCAGGGCTGGGCTAGCGTAGCCTCCATTCGGCCCGGATCCAGCCCTGCTGCTCGGGCCGGGGCAGCGCCGGGTAGAACGAATCCGGGCGGCGCGAGGACTCGAAAGCGGCCGTCTAACCGCCTCCGGTCTTGCAGGAGATCGAGATCCCCGAGGTGCTCGTGCGGTCGATGGTGGTCTGGTAATCCGGCCGCGCCTGGACGTGGTCGAGGAACTCGCGGATCCCGCCCATCCGCTGGAGCACGTTGTGGGCCGTGAAGCATCCCCCGACCGTGAGCTTGGCGTCGACGTCCTTGAAGTACTGCGTGTACCAGTCCTTGTCCGCGTCCGAGAAGACGAAGTCGAAGGGG
>DATKEG010000013.1:0-27331 GCA_035544515.1 Vicinamibacteria bacterium
CCTCCCGGAAGCCCGCGGCGGCCAGCGTCCGTGCCTCGGCCATGATCTCGTCGAACGGTCGGCTCCGCTCCGGGCCGCGGCTGAACGGCACGATGCAATAGGTGCAGGTCTTGTCGCAGCCGTAGATGATCGGCAGCCAGGCGCTGAGCGCAGAGCGGCGGGCGACGCTCCCCTGCCCCACGGCCGCGGCACGTGTCGCGGACAGCCCATCGGCGACCCCCACGACCGCCCGCCCGAGCATGGTCGTGACACCGACCGAACCGACCGCCCCCTGCGCGGACGCCAGCCCGAGCCGGTCCACGAGTTCCGGTTCTTCGTCCGGGCGCAGGAAGACGTCCACCGCCGGATAGCGGCGGCGAAGGCCGGCCCGGTCCGCCTCTCGCACGGAACACCCGGTCATCACCACCCGCATCCCTGGGCGGGCCGACTTGAGTCGGGCGAGCTGGCCCTGACGACCGATGACCTTCTGTTCCGCTGCCTCGCGGATGGCGCAGGTGTTGATGACCACGAGATCCGCGTCGTCGAGCGTGTCCGTCTCCTGGCAGCCCACCGCCTGGAGGCGACCGGCCATCTCCTCGGAGTCGCTTCGGTTCATCTGGCAGCCGAGCGTCCAGACATGGAAGCGCGGCAGCGACAGGACATCCGGTCGGTACTCGTCGACGCGCGGATCGACCGGCGTCGTCGGCGGTCGCTGCGGGCTCGGCGCCGTCGGGACGACATCGAGAACGGGCAGCGCGCGGTTCGTCACGCGGATGTCAGACATGGCTGCGACATCGTACGCCGGAACGACGCACGGACCGCTATGCTGCGCCGCCATGGACGTCCTGCTGAACCCAGCATCGTGGGTCGCGCTGTTGACCCTCACGGTCATGGAGATCGTGCTCGGCATCGACAACGTGATCTTCATCTCCATCCTGGCCGCCAAGCTGCCCGGAGGGCAGGCGGACCGCGCACGGAAGGTCGGCCTGCTCCTGGCCATGGTCGCGCGCATCGCCCTGCTCTTCTCGATCTCCTGGCTGGCCCGTCTCACCGCGCCGCTCTTCTCCCTGCTCGGGCAGGAGATCTCGGGACGCGACCTCATGCTCATCGCCGGCGGGCTGTTCCTCCTGGCCAAGAGCACCTACGAGATCCACGACAAGCTCGAGGGGGGCCACGAGCGCGCGCTGAAGAAGGTCGTGCCCTCGATGGCCGGCGTGCTGATCCAGATCACGCTGCTCGACCTCGTGTTCTCCCTCGATTCCGTGATCACGGCCATCGGCATGGTGGACCGCCTGGCGGTGATGGTCATCGCGATCGTGGTCGCGGTGGGCTTCATGCTCGTGTTCGCGGGCGCGATCAGCCGCTTCGTCAACGACCATCCCACGATCAAGATCCTGGCCCTCTCGTTCCTGATCCTCATCGGCGTGCTCCTCGTGGCCGAGGGCTTCGAGCAGCACATCCCGAAGGGATACGTCTACTTCGCCATGGCCTTCTCCGTGGGCGTCGAGATGCTCAACCTGCGCCTGCGCAAGACCTCCGAGCCCGTCCAGTTGGGGGGCCGCTACGCGCAGCGATGAGCGGCCGCGGCCACCGTCCGTGGCGCGGCTGACGCGCGAGAGGATCGACCTCGCCGCCCTGCTCGCGGCCGGGCCCGCGGACGGGGCGGTGTGCCTGTTCGTGGGGGTCGTGCGCAACGAGAACGCGGGCCGGCGCGTGAGCCACCTCGAGTACGAGGCCTACGAGGACATGGCCCTTCCCCTGATGGAGCAGATCGCGGCGGAGGCCGCGCGGCGCTGGCCGGTGACCGGCGTCCGCGTCGTGCACCGGTTGGGCCGGCTCGAGATCGGAGAACCCAGCGTCGCGGTGGCCGTCGCTTCCCCGCACCGGCCCGAAGCCTTCGCCGCCTGCCGCCACGTGATCGACACGCTCAAGGCCACCGTGCCGATCTGGAAGAAGGAGTTCTACGCGGACGGCGCGCTGTGGCTCGAAGGCAGTTGACGCCCCCGCTCTCGAAAAGCGTCCGCTCAGCCGCCGATCTGGAACATGTGGCGTTCCTCGGTGGAGACGCCCTCGTCCAGGCGGTGCCCCGTGGGCTTGAGGCGCACCGCGCGGCCGAGGATGGCCGCCGCCTCGTCCACGCCGCCGCCCGCGCGCAACGCGCGCTTGACGTCGAGCTCGTCGTCGTGGAGCAGGCAGAAGTGGAACTTGCCGTCGGCGGTGAGCCGCATGCGGTTGCAGGCGCCGCAGTAGGGCTCGCTCACGGGAGAGATGAAGCCCACCACGCCTCGCCCGCTCTCGAAGCGGAAGTTGCGCGACTCGTCGGCGGCGTCGCGGGCGGGCAGGGGCCGGAGCGGGCCGAGCGCGGCCTCGATCCGCGTCCGGGTCTCCAGCGTGGGCACGAACTGGGAGAGTGCGAGGTGTGCGGTCTCGCCCGCGCCGAGCGGCATGAGCTCGATGAAGCGGACATGCCAGTCGTGCTCGAGGGCCAGCCGGGCCACGTCCACGACGTCCTCGTCGTTGTAGCCGCGCGTGACCACGCAGTTGAGCTTGATGGGCTTCAGGCCGGCTTCCTCGGCCGCCGCGATCCCGGCCAGCATCTCCTCCACCGCGCCGAAGCGCATGATCCGCTTGAGGCGGTCGGGGTGGAACGTGTCCACGTGGATGTTGACCCGCCGCAGGCCGGCCTGCGCGAGGTCCCGGGCCATCCTGGGCAGCAGGATGCCGTTGGTGGTCATGGCCAGGTCCGCCACCCCGGGCAGCGCCGCGATGCGGCGCACGATCTCCACGAGGTCGGGGCGCAACGTGGGCTCGCCGCCGGTGAGCCGGAACTTCCGGAAGCCGACGGCGAGCGCGGCGCGCGCCACCGTCTCGATCTCCGGCGCGCTCAGCAGCTCCGGAGAGGGCACGAAGCTCAGGCCACGCAGGGGCATGCAATAGACGCACCGCAGGTTGCAGTGGTCGATGACGGAGATGCGCAGATAGTCGATCTCGCGGCCGAAGCGGTCCTGGGGCACGGTCCTCCTCTGGACTGAACCGCAAGTCTACGCCCGTTGACCACCCCCTCCTACTCATGGCACGGTGTCCGGATGCGCGTGCGCGTGCGCCTGTTCGCCTCCCTGCGCGAGGCGTCCGGCGAAGGCGAGCTGGAGCTGGAGCTGCCGGACGGCGCCTCGGCCGAGGACGCCTGGCAGGCCCTGGTGCTGCGGCATCCCGCCCTGGCCGGCCGGCGCCCCAGCCTCGCCGCCGCGGTCAACCGCCGCTACGTCGGCTTCGAGGAAACGCTCCGCGCCGGCGACGAGGTCGTCTTCGTCCCCCCCGTCAGCGGCGGGTGAACGCCTCCAGTCAGCCCTCGAGGAGCAGCCGGTAGCCGGCGCCGCGCACGGTGTGGAGGTAGCGGGGGAAGCGCGGGTTGGGCTCCAGGTACCGGCGCAGGCGCACGATGAAGTTGTCCACCGCGCGCGTCTCGGTGTCCGCGTCCACGTTCCAGACCTTCTCCAGGATCTCGCCCTTGGAGACGACCCGTCCCGCGTTCTGCACCAGCAGCTTCAGCAGCATGGCTTCGAGCAGCGTCAGCCGGACCGTGCGGTCGGCGGCGCTGAGCTCGAAGGTCCGGAAGTCCACGCGCGCGGAGCCGATGGTCGCGCTCTCCGGGCCCTCCGACTCGCCGCGCGCCCAGTCGCGGCGGCGCAGCAGGCCCTTCACGCGCGCCAGGAGCACCGGGAGATCGAAGGGCTTGGCCAGGTAGTCGTCCGCGCCCGCCTCCAGCCCCTCCACCACGTCCCCCGTGAGGCTCTTGGCGGTCAGCATCAGCACGGGCGTGTAGGCGCCGGCCTCGCGCATGCGGCTCGCGACCGCGAAGCCGTCCATGCCGGGCAGCATGACATCCAGGATCACGAGGTCGTAGGCGGGGGCGCTGCCGAGCAGCCGCCCCAGCGCCTGCGCGCCGTCGCCGACCATCTCGACGTCGTACCCCTCCAGCTCCAGGTTGAACTGGATCCCGCGCGCGAGGTGCACCTCGTCCTCGACCAGGAGGATCCTAGCCGGCATCGGCCTCGGCCGGCGGCTCCACGCGCTCGTCGAGCACGCCGGGCAGCGTGATGGTGAAGCTCGAACCGCGGTCGGCGCCCGCGCTCTCGGCCTGGATCGTCCCGCGATGGCCCTTGACCACCGAGCGCACGATGAACAGGCCGAGGCCGGTGCCGGTGTGGCTGCGCCGCACCTCCGCGCCGATGCGATAGAAGCGGTTGAAGATCAGCCGCAGGTGATGGCGGCTCATCCCGATGCCCTGGTCCTTGACCCGCAGCGACGCCTGGCCGTCGCCGCTCTCCGCGAGCTCGACCTGCACGCGGATGGGATCGCGCGAGTACTTGACCGCGTTGTCGAGCAGGTTGAGCAGCGCGGTCTCCAGGGCCTCGGCATCCCCGCGGATGAGCAGGCTCTCCGGCCCTTCGTAGCCGAAGCACTCGCGGGGAAGCTGGTGGCGCGTGCGCGTCAGGTCCACCGACCGGCGGGCGAGCCGGGCCAGGTCCAGCGGCCGCGGTTCCACCACGGGCCGGTCCGTGTACATGGCGGCGTTGAGCACGTTGTCGATGGTGGAATGCAGCCGGTCGAGGTCCTGGCGCATGGTCCGGTAGAAGTCCTCGCGCCGGCTCTCGGGCAGGTCGCGCAGCTGCAGCGTGTCCAGGTAGAGCTTGAGCGAGGCCACGGGCGTCTTCAGCTCGTGGGTGACCGCGCTCACGAAGTTGCTCTGCCGCTCGTTGAGCCGCACCTCGCGCACGAGCAGGATGACCATCAGGCCGAGCCCCGCCACGAGCAGGAGCGAGAGCACGGTGCCCAGCACGTACACCACCAGCCGTCCCGTGCCCTGCCGCGCCGCCTGCAACGAGTCGGCGCCCAGGATGTGCCAGCTGATCGTGAGCATGACCGCGATCGCGATCAGGGTCACGCCGGTGGTGATGTGGAGCCACTTGGGGCGCTTCGACGCGGAGAGCTGCGAACCTGGAGACAAGGCTAAAGGAGCTTGTCGGGGTTCCGGAGGAGCGCGCCCACGCTGGCGCGCCGCCGGAGCCGGCGCGACGTGGCGAGCCGCGCGAGGCTCGCGAGCCGGGTGCGCAGGGCGGACCCGTGGAGGGCCTGGAGCGAGTCGGCCGCCAGCCGTCGCAGCTCGCGGTCGTAGGGGAACCACCACAGGAGCGGCCGGGAGCCCGTGTCGCGCGTCACGTACTTCACGTGCACCATCTCGCGCAGGCCGGCCAGGCCGTGCGTGCGGCCCTGCCCGCTGTGCTTGAAGCCGCCCCAGGGCGCGCTGGGCTCGCCGTAGCTCGACGCGCAGTCGTTGACGGTCACGGAACCGGCGCGCAGCTCCTTCTGGAGCCGGCGCGCGGTGCCGGCATCGCGCGTCCAGGCGCTGGCGGTGAGCCCGTAGTCGCTCTCGTTGGCCAGGCGGACGGCCTCCTCCAGGTCCTCGACCACCATCACGGGCAGGACCGGCCCGAAGGTCTCCTCGCGCATGATCCGCATGGTGTGGTCCACGCCGGAGAGCACGGTGGGCGGGTAGAACCAGCCCGGGCCGGGGCGCGGCCGGCCTCCCGTGAGCACGCGCGCGCCTCGCGCCACGGCGTCGGTCACGTGCTCGTGGACGATCGTCCGCTGCCGCTCCAGGGTCAGGGGGCCCACGTCCACCTCTCCGGCGGCCGGGTCGCCCACGCGCAGGCCCTGCGCGTGCTCGACCACGCGGGCCAGGAAGGGCTCGGCGATGGCCCGCTCCACGTACACGCGCTCCACGGAGGCGCAGGTCTGGCCGGCGTTGAAGAAGGCGCCCCACACCACGCCGCGGGCCGCCCGGTCGAGGTCGGCGTCGCGGCAGACCACCGCCGCGTCCTTGCCGCCCAGCTCGAGCACCACCGGCGTGAGGTTGGCCGCCGCCGCTTCCATCACCTTGCGCCCGGTGGCCACACTGCCCGTGAAGACGACCTTCGCCACGCGGGGGTCCCGCACCAGGCCCCCGGCCAGCGCGTCGTCCACGGCCACGACGCTGAGCACCCCGTCGGGAACGCCCGCGTCGCGGAACAGCTCCGCTACGCGCAGGCCCACGAGGGTGGTGGCGGGCGCCGGCTTGAGCACCACCGTGTTGCCGGCGACGAGCGCGGTGGCCACGCTGGAGAGCGAGATGGCGAAGGGGTAGTTCCAGGGCGTGATGGCCAGCACCACGCCCAGCGGCTCGTACACGAGCCGGCTCTCCTTGTGCGCGAGGAGCAGGACCTGGGCCTCCACCGGGTCGTCGCGCAGCAGGTCCTCCGCATGGCGCGCGAGGTGCTTCAACAGCTCGGCGGCCGGGAACAGCTCGACCAGGTACGCTTCGGCCGCGGGCTTGCCCTGCTCCTGCTCGATCAGGCGCGCGATCTCGTCGGCCTGCTCCACCATCCGCGCCCGCGCGCGCAGGAGCACACGGCCGCGCTCGGCGAAGGACAAGGCGCTCCAGCCGGCGAACGCGGTGGAGGCGACGGCCAGCGCCTCGGCGGCCTGGCGGGCGTCCAGGAGGCTCACCGCCGCGAACGGCTCTCCGGTCGACGGGTTCACCACGTCGCGCCGTCCGCCCGCGCCCGGCACTTCGCGGTGGCCCACCCGGGAGTGCCGCCAGGGCAGGTTCGGCAGCGGAGCTGTCCCGGCCGTGGCCATTTCGTCCGATTCTACTCCCCCGCCCGACCCGGCCCCGCGGCGGGCGCGGCCACGTAGAATGGAGGGATGCACGACGGCGACGCCACCCACGACCTGCGCGAGGCGAACGAGGGGTTCTACCGGGCGCTGGAGACGCTCGACCTCCCGGCCATGGAGCGCGTCTGGCTGCATGCGCCCCACGTGCGGTGCATCCATCCCGGGTCGGAGGCGATCGTGGGCTGGATCGCCGTGCGCGCGGCCTGGGAGCAGATCTTCGCCAACACGCGCTGGATGCGCGTGCAGCCCACCGACGTCCGCCTGCAGGTGATCGGCGAGGTGGGACTGGTGGCCTGCGCCGAGAACATCACCGCCACCCGGGACGACGACGTGGGCGTGGCCGTGGCCCAGGCCACGAACGTCTTCCGGCGGACGGCCGAGGGATGGCGCATGATCCTGCATCACGCCTCGCCGGCGCCCGTGACCGTGACCCAGCCCTTCAGCGGGACGGTGCAGTAGCCGCGGCCGCCGACCTTCGTCCGCGTCCGGCGGCGGCGGCGCGCGACGGGGCCTTCAGCGCCGGGCGGCCGAGCCCCGCATCGACGCGTCCACGCTGTAGCGGCCTCCGCCGCGCGCGGCCATGTACAGGAAGACGAAGCAGTAGAGGACGGCCAGCTCGCCCTGGTTCTGGACGGGCAGCGCTCCTTGCGGAGCGTGGACCTTGAAGTACGCGACCGCCATCTCGCCGGAGGCGATGAAGGCCGCCCAGCTCGTGAACAGCCCGATGGCGATGAGGATCCCGCCGACCAGCTCGATCACCCCCGCCAGCCCGAAGAGCGAGGCGAGCGGGACCTTCTGCCCGCCGAAGGCGCCGAGCAGCTTCTGCGCGCCGTGCACCGCGAACATGAGGCCCGCGACCACGCGCAGCGCCGCGTAGACGACCTCGGAGTACCGTCCCAGGTAACGTTCCATGCTGTGCGCTCCTTTCGCCGACCGTGACCGCCCGGGGTTTCCCTGGATCATGGGCCCGCCGTCTACGCGCGCAGGTGGCCGATCTTCGACTGCAGGAAGGCGCGGCCACGCTTGAACTCCGCCACGTCGCCGCGCCGCAGCGCGGCGATGGTGTCGCCCGCGCGCGCGGCCAGGTCGGGCTGCTCCAGGCCGAGCAGCTCCTCACGCACCAGGTGGAGCTTGGCCGCGATGCTGTCGAGCGTCCCCACGTCCGTGGAGTTGAGCGTCGAGAGCAGCACGTCGATGCGCGAGGCCGTCTGCATGGTCTCGACCGTATCCGCAGCCGGCGCCGGCTGTCAACACGCGCGGCGGAGGAGGCGCACGGGGAGGGCGAGGCCACGGTCTATACTTGCGCTGTCCGCGCCGTCGCCACGAGGGGACCATGCCGAAGAACGATGCCTATCGGGTCGTGATCCTGGGCTCCGGCCCGGCCGGGCTCACCGCGGCGCTGTATGCCTCGCGCGCCAACCTGGAGCCGCTGGTGGTGGACGGCGGCGGCGGCGACGATCCCACGGACGTGCCCGGCGGGCAGCTCATGCTCACCACGGACGTGGACAACTATCCCGGCTTCCCCGAAGGCATCCTCGGTCCCGACCTCATGGAGCGCTTCCGCAAGCAGGCCTCGCGCTTCGGCGCGGAGTTCGCCAGCGGCGCGCTCAGGCGCGTGGACCTCGCCGCGCGCCCGTTCAAGCTGGAGCTCGAAGAGGGAGCGGTCGCCGCCGAGACGCTCATCGTGGCCACCGGCGCGCGCGCGCGCTGGCTGGGGCTGCCCGAGGAGCTGGAGTTCCGGACGAAGATCGGCGGCGTCTCCGCGTGCGCCACCTGCGACGGGTTCTTCTACAAGGGAAAGGAGGTGCTGGTGGTGGGCGGCGGCGACACCGCCATGGAAGAGGCGACCTTCCTGACGAAGTTCGCCGACAGGGTCACGGTCGTGCACCGGCGCGACGCGCTGCGCGCCTCCAAGATCATGCAGGAGCGCGCCCAGCGCAACCCGAAGATCGGCTGGATCTGGAACAGCACGGTCGAGAAGATCCTGGGCGGTCCCGGCGTGGGGGTGACCGGGGCGCGGCTCCGCCACGTGACCACCGGCGACCGGGTGGAGGTGCCGGCGGGCGGGATCTTCATGGCCATCGGTCACGAGCCCAACACCGCCCTCTTCCGCGGCCAGCTCGACATGGATCCGGGGGGCTACCTCGAGACCTTCGGCGGCACCACGGCCACGAGCGTCAAGGGCGTCTTCGCCGCCGGCGACGTGCAGGACTCCCGTTACCGCCAGGCCGTGACCGCGGCCGGCAGCGGGTGCATGGCGGCCATCGACGCGGAGCACTTCCTGGGCGAGCACGCCACGGAGGACTGGGACCCGCTGCCGGCGGCGCCGCCTACGGCGTGACCGCCGCGCCGCCCCTGCGCATCCTCTTCCTCGCCCCGCAGCCCTTCTTCGAGGTGCGCGGCACGCCGCTGGCCGTGCTGGCCATGGTGCGCGCCCTCTCCGCGCTGGGGCACCGCGTGGACCTGCTCACCTATGCCCAGGGCACGGACGTCGACGTGCCTTCCGTCCGGCACCGGCGCAGTCTCTCTCTGCCCGTCGGTCGCGTGCGCGCCGGACCGTCCCTGGCCAAGCTCGCGCTGGACGTGCCCTTTCTCGCCGCCGCCGCCTGGCGGATGGTGCGGGTCCGCTACGACGTCGTGCACGCGGTGGAGGAGGCCGCGCACCTGGCCGCCCCGCTGGCCCGCGTGTTCTCCCTGCCCCTGGTGGTGGACATGGACTCGTCCATCCCCGAGCAGCTCCGCGACTCGGGCTTCGCGCGGCGCGGCCCGCTGCTCTGGGCGGCGGAGGCGCTGGAGGGCCACGCGCTGCGGCACAGCGCCGCCGTCATCACCGTGTGCGACAGCCTGACGCGCTCGGTACGCGCCCGCGCGCCGCAGGCGCGGGTGTTCCAGGTGGAGGACCCGCCGCTGGTGCGGGCCTGCGGGCTCGCGTCGTCCGCGGAGGCCGCCCTCCTGCGCGCCTCGCTGGGGCTGGGCGCGGCGCCCGTCGTGCTCTACTCGGGCAACTTCGAGCCGTACCAGGGCGTGGACCTGCTGGTGGACGCCGCGGCGCGCGTGCCGGAGGCGCAGTTCCTCTTCATGGGCGGCGAGCCGGCCGAGATCGCCGCCCTGGCGGCGCGCGCCCGCGCGAGCGGAGCGCGCTGCTGCTTCGCGGGCAAGAGGGCGGTGGCCGAGCTGCGAGTCTTCCTGGCCGCCGCCGACATGGTCGTCTCACCGCGGCGCACGGGCGTCAACACGCCGTTCAAGGTGTACACGTACCTCGCGTCGGGCAAGCCGCTCATCGCCACCCGCATCGCCACGCACACTCAGCTCCTCGACGACACCCTGGCCGTCCTCACGGAGCCCAGCGCCCCGGGGCTGGCCGCGGGCGTGCGCCAGGTGCTCGCCGACCCGGAAGAGGCGGCGGCGCGCGCGCGGCGCGCGCGGGAGCTCATCGAGCGCGACTACAGCGCCGCGCGTTTCGAGGACAAGGTGCGCCGGGCCTACGAGTCGCTGGCGGGGGCGCCCTGACTCAGCGCGCCCGGCGCGCGAGCAGCACGCGGTAGTACCAGTCCTCCCGTCCCGGGCGCGGCTCCTCGCGCAGACGTCGGCGGCGCTCCGCCCAGCCGAGGTGGGGATCCAGCCACTCGTCCCAGGGCGCGGACGGGCCCGCGCGATGGAGCAGCACCTCTCCGAGCGACCAGGGGTCCGTCGAAGCGACGGGGGTGATTCGCACGGCGGCCACGCGCCGGCCCGCGAGCGGCACCGCGATCAGGTCGTGGTCGATCACGTACTGCGGGTGGCCGTTCACCCAGCGCAGGTCCTCCCGCTCGTCGCGGCGCCGGCGCCGGGCCACGGTCTCGAACGTCACGCCGTCGGCGCTCACCTCGACGTCCATGCTGCGCGGGAGCCGCGGGCCTGCGGGCCCGGCCACGAGGGTGAGGGCCTGCAGCGGCTCCGCCGGGGAAACGGTGAAGACCGTGGGCTCGGCGGGCGCGGGGGAGAGCACCGTGTCCGGGTTCAAGTCGCCGCCCGCTCCGGCCGACGAGAGCGGCTGCACCTCGGGTCCGAAGGGAGGAGCGAAGGCCAGGTAGACCGTGGCCGCACCGACCTCGAGCCGGCGCCAGCTTCCGCCCGCGGCGGCCAGCGCGGCCTCGAAGGCCGCGGGCGCGGGCAGGTCCGAAGGCACCCGTGGCGTCAGCACCCAGGCCACGCCCTTCGCGAAGCGGACCTCGTCGAGGTAGGGCAGCGGATAGTGCAGGAAGCGCTCGTTCCAGGGCTGGGACGCGACCAGGCGTTCACCGCTGGCGAACGTCAGCCGGTAGGCCGGTCCGTACGACGCGTAGGCGCGGCGCACGCCGTGCTCCTCGAGCGCGCGCCGGACCGGCTCGAGGTCCGGCAGCAGGAAGGGCGCCTGCGCGCGGTCGGCGGCGCGCCAGGCCGCGAGCAGCGCCCGCGCGCCGGCGAGGTGCAGCGAGGCCAGGGCGAGCACGAGGACCAGGGCCCGCCGCGCGTTGCGCGGAGTGACCAGGGCCCACGCCACCAGGGACGCCAGGGGGAGGTAGGCGGGGGTGAGGAACCGGATCGTCTCCGGTCCGGAACGCTGAGGCAACGGGAAGGCCGCGGCCGCCACCGCCACGGCCGCGACGAGCACGGGCACGGCGGTCCGTGCCCGCAAGCGGCTGGCGGCCAGGATGGCCCCCGCGCCATAAAGAAGGACCAGGCCGGCCGCGGCCCAGGCCGGAGGGTGCACGAGGTGCGTGGGATCGTCGGGGACGACCGGCACGTGCGTCCCCAGGAGACCCCCCACCGGCTCGTGCAGTCGCGGCAGGACCTCGGCCAGGTGCTGCCCGAACGTCCGGTGCCGGCCGGTCACACCGACGATCCGCAGCGCTCCGGGCTCGGCCGCCGCGCGGAGCCACAAGGGCGCGCTGGCCAGCACGAGCGCGACCGCCGCCGGCATCAGGGCCCGCAGCCGCCGCCGGCTCACCCATGCGAGATGGACGGCGGTGACGGCCAGCACCGAGGCCGTCATCAAGTGCGTCCAGAGCGCGAGACCGCCCGCCACCCCCCAGGCCAGGAGCGCCCCCCGCGCGGACTCTCCCGCGGCCAGGCGCTCTCCCGCCCGGAGCCCGAGCACGAGCAGGGCGCCGCCGAGCAGGAGAGCGAGCGGGTACATGGGCGGAGGCAGAGCGGAGAGCGCCAGGAAGTAGGGCGGCGGGCAGGCCAGGAGCAACGCCGCGGGCAGCGCCGCGCGCGGGTCGAGCGCCCGGCCGAGCGCCCAGGCCAGCGGCACGAGCCCCAGGCCCAGCAGGAAATAGACGAGCCGCAGCGGCTCGGGCCGCGTGCCCATGGCGGCGACGAAGGGCGCCGCCAGCCAGGCCTCGAGCGGCGAGCCGTAGGGCTGCCCCCACATCGTGACCCCGCGCGCCGGATGGCGCGCCATGAGGCCGATGATCGCGGTGTCGCCGTCGACGGGCGTGCGCAGGGCCTCGGCCCAGAAGGGCACGCGCACCACCACCGCGAGCGCCAGGACGAGAGGAAGCTTGAAGCGCGCGCTCACGGCCGGGGCGCCTCGTCCAGGGTCTCCGCGGCGGCCGGCGCGAACCCGTAGGCCGGGTGGCGGACGTGGCGAAGGCTGGGGACGAGGGAGAGGAGAAGCGTGATGGCCAGCGCCGCGGCCACGGCCCTGCGTACGGGCGAGAGCTTCGGGAACGAGCCCTCGCGCCAAGCGACGAGGGCCCAGGACGCGAACAGGAACACGACGGGCATCACCGGGAGGCGGTAGCGGTTGAACCCGTGCGTGACCACGTGGAGGAGGTTGTAGTGGACGAGGAACGCCGCGAGCAGGACCTGGATGCGGCCGTAGCGCGCGCCCGCGAGGCCGGCCACGAAGGGCAGGAGCAGGGCCAGGTAGGGCAGGAGCAGGATGAGGGCGAACAGGATCGCCCGCCCGGGCGGCACCGGCCCGTACGCGCCCCGCTTGATGTGGATGGCCGCCATGCTCTCGGCCTCCCAGAACATGGGCATCTGCTCGGCGAGTTTCTCGAAGAGCCAGGAGGGCTGGCGGTCGCGGATCGACTCGAGGCCGCGCCGCAACGCATGCCGGTACTGCTCCCGGCGGCCCCGCACCGCGTCGTATTCGTCGTAGACCTCCTGCCGCGAGAGCGGCGCGTTGCCCTGGAAGAGGTTGAGCCCTCCCGCCGTGGAGACGGGGATGAACGCGCCGAACTCCACCCAGTTGCGCCAGGTCCAGGGGACGATCACGAGCACGGTGGACAGCACGAGGGCGGCCGCGCGGCGGGCGCCACCATCGGCGCGGCGGCGCCAGACCAGCCAGAGCGCGGCCACCGGCACGAAATAGAGCACGGTCTCGCGCGCCAGCACGGCCAGGCCCCAAAGCACTCCCGCCGCTACCGCGGGGCCGGTCCGGCCGCGCGCATCCGCGGCGAGCAGGCGCTCGAAGCCCCACCACAGCAGGACCAGGAACACGTTCTCCACCCAGAAGTGGGCGGCGAACCAGACCAGCTCCGGGTAGAACGCGGCCAGCGCGGCCGCGCCCAGTCCCGCGCGCGCCCCGAACGCCCAGGTGCCGACCCTGCCCACGGCCGGCACGAGCAGGACCGACAGCGTCGCCTGCACCCACTTGGCCGCCTCCAGGCTTCCCGTGAGCGCGAGCGGCACGGCCAGGAAATACGGGTAGAGCGGCGGGTGGAAGATCATGTGCGTCCGGAACGGGGAGAACGCGACGCGCGGGCTGGCGATGGTGCGCGCCCAGTTCGCCCACGTCCGCTCGTCCGCCACGGGCGAGGTCGACGGCTCGAGCACCAGGAGGAGAACGCGCGCGGCCAGGGCCGCCGCCGTCAGCAGGAGGAGCGCGCGAGCGGGAAACTCGGAGCGGCCGGCCACGCGGCGACGCTAGCACGTTTGGCGGATTTCGCGACGGCGTGCTAGAAGTGCCTCTTCCCGATGGCGCGATCTCCGGAGCGTGCGTGCCCGCCTTGACTCCGCGAACGGCGGCGCTCGCCGCCCTTCTGGCCCTGTCTTCCTGCACGCCGCGCCCCCGGCCCCAGGACCTGCTGCGCGCGCCCGAGGCGCTCGTGGAGGCCGCCGTCGCCGGCAACGAGGTCACCTGGGTGCGCGGCCAGATGGCACGACCGCAGCGCATCAACGACGTCGTGCGCAAGACCTTGCCCGCGGCGCCTCCGAGCCGGCTCGGGTTCCGGCTCGACGTCCCGCGCCGCGCCCGGCTGGAGCTGGCCTGCGGCATCCCGCCCGAGCACCACGACAAGCCGGGCGTGGAGTTCGTGGTCAAGGTGGAGCGCGACGGCCGGGAGGACACCGTGTGGACGATGCTCCTCGACCCGCTGAACCGGCCGGAGCACAAGAAGTGGGTCGAGGCGTCGGTGGACCTCTCGGGCCACGCCGGGCGCGGCGTCCTGCTCACCCTGGAGACGCGCGGCTTCGACGCCGGCGGCGCGCGGCGCACCGCGTTCTGGGGCGCCCCCGTCCTCGCCACCGAGGCCACGGATGCGCCGCTCGTGGTCGTCTACCTGGTGGACACGCTCCGCGCGGACCACACCACCCCCTACGGCTATGCGCGCGACACCACGCCGGAGCTGCAGCGCTTCGCCGGTGACGCGGTGGTCTTCGCGCAGGCCATCTCGCACTCCTCCTGGACCAAGCCCGCGGTCGCCTCCGTGCTCACGTCGCTCCTGCCCGGGCGCCACCGCACGGTCCAGCTCCGCGACCGGCTCGACGCCGGGCACGTCACGCTCGCGGAGATGATGGCGGCGAAGGGCTACGCGACGTTGGCGGTCATCGCCAACTCCGTGATCTACGGTCAGGGCACGAACTTCGAGCAGGGCTTCGACGTCTACGCCGGCCTGCACGGAGAGGGCGACCGGCCCTCCAAGCTGGTGGAAGCCGCGGGAGTGGTGGACGCGGCGCTGCGCCTCCTGGACGCGCGCCGCGGGTTCCCCACCTTCCTCTACGTGCACACCATGGACCCGCACGTCCCTTACGCTCCGCCTCCGCCCTTCGACCGCATGTTCGAGCCCCATCCCACCCCGGAGCATCCCGCCGTGGACCCGCGCCACGACTACAAGGAGCCGAAGGATCGGGAGCGGATGATCGCGCAGTACGACGGAGACATCGCCTACGGCGACCAGGAGTTCGGCCGGTTCGTCCGCGAGCTGCGCGCCCGCGGTCTCTACGACCAGGCGCTGATCGTGTTCACCGCGGACCACGGCGAGGAGTTCCTCGACCACGGCCAGTGGACGCACGGCAAGAGCGTGTTCGACGAGCTGATCCACGTGCCCTTGATCGTCAAGTTCCCCGGCCAGGTGGACGCGGGCGCGCGCGTCAGGCAGCAGGTGCAGCTCGTGGACATCGTGCCGACCGTCCTGCAGAGCCAGGGACTGCCCGTGCCGGAGCCGCCCCACATCGCGGGCCGGCCGCTGCAGGCCACGCTGCGCGCGGGCGCGCCGGAGCCGCCCGCCGTATCCGAGATCAGCCACCGCGGATTCGTGGCCCACGGCATGCGCACCTCGCGGGACAAATACGTGCGGCGCTTCAGCCCCGACGACGACGAGCTGTACTTCGACCTCGTGCGCGACCCCGGCGAGAAGGTGAACCGCGTGGCCGAGGCGGACCGCCGCGTGCGGCTGCTGAAGGCGGGCGTGGAGGCGGCCATGGTGCCCAATCCGTACCGGCACCACCTCCGGGCGGTCGGCGGAGGACACTACGCGCTGCGCCTGCGCACGGGCGGCTGGTTCGAGGGGGTGGAGCCCGTGGGCTTCTCCGAGCGGGACCGCTACGCGGTGGAAGGCAACGGCCGCAAGCTCTCGCTGCGCCTGCGGCCCGGCCCCGGCCAGCCGCGCGAGGTGGCCTTCAGCATCCGGCCGCAGGGCGCTCCGGTGTGGCTCGAGGGCACCCGGGACGGCCGCGCGCTGCGCCCGGGCGACGTCCTCATCGCGAGGGAAGGCGTGCCCGCGCGGGAGATGCCGCTGCCCCTGCCCGAGATCGAGACGGAGAAGGAGCGGACCGAGGACATCTTCGCGCCCCCACCGTCCGATCGCCAAGGCCTGCACGTGTGGCTCACGCTGACTCCGGGCCGGCAGATCATGGAAGCGTTCGACAAGGCGAGCCGCGAGCGCCTCTGCGCGCTCGGCTACATCGAGTGCCGCTAGCGAGTGCTAGCATGGGACTGGGATGGAGACGGGGCTGCAGAGGGCCGTCGAGCTCTTCAACGAGGGACGGTTCTCCGAGTTCCAGGACGCGCTCGAGGGCATGACCTCGGGCACGCGCGCGCCGTCCGAGCGCCAGTTCTACACGTTGCTCAACAAGCTGGCCGAGTCGTTGCTGCAGCTCAGCGACGGCGACGTGGACGAGGCCGCCGAGATGCTTTCCGCCTCCCTGCGCAAGCTCGACGACTTCCTCCCCCGTTTCCGCGGCCTGAACACCGAGGCGCTGCGCGACGAGTTCCGGCGCGTGCTGCTCGAGCTGCGCGACGTGAAGGCGGGCAAGCGGGCGGAGGTCGCGCCGTCGCGGTTGCCGCGGTTGCGTTTCCTGCCCGAATGACCCTCTTTCGACCCGCCCGAGGCCGCTCGCGCTCGTGACCCGCGCCCGTTGACGGCGGGCCCACCGCCGCGTCTGGTCGTCTTCGACCTCGACGGCACGCTGGTCGATTCCGCGGCCGACCTCGCCGCCGCGGTCAACGCGATGCTGGCGCGCCTGGCCGCGGGCACGCCGCCCCTGTCGGAAGCCCAGGTGCGCGGCTTCATCGGCGAGGGCGCACGGTTGCTCGTCCGCCGCAGCCTGGCCCACGCCGGCCTGCCCCACCGGCCCGAGGACGCGCTGCCCGTTTTCCTCGAGTGCTACCGCGCGCGCCTGCTCGAGTGCACCCGCCCCTATCCCGGCGTGGCCGAGACGCTCGACGCGCTCGCCCGCCACACGCTCGCCGTCCTGACCAACAAGCCCGGAGACCTCAGCCGCGCCATCGTCGAGGGACTGGGCCTCGGCGCGCGCTTCGCCCGCGTATACGGCGGCGGCGACCTCCCCCGCAAGCCGGACCCGGCCGGCCTCGTCCGCATCATGGTCGAGACCGGCTTCGAACCGGCCTCGACCGTGATGGTCGGCGACTCGGCGGTCGACGTGCTCACCGGGCGCGCGGCGGGCGTCCTCACCGTGGGCGTGAGCTACGGCTTCGACCCCGACGGCCTGCGCGCGCAACCCCCCGACGTGCTCCTCGACGACCTGCGCGCGCTGCCGCGCGTCGTGGAGGGTCTGGCCGGCGCCCGCTCGGGCTCCTGAAGGTTGTGTTAACCTCTGCGCGCCCTCTGGAGGCCGCCGGCATGGCCAACATGTTGATCTGGGGGACGATCCGCGAGCTGATCCCGGACGATCTCCCGCTGGGGATCACGGCCGAGGAGGTGGGCACGCTGGCCGACCTGCAGGCCGCCCTCGACCGCAACCCGAGCACGCTCATCCTCACGAGCCCGCCGCGCCTCGAAGGCGAGCGGCCGGCGGTGGAGGCCTGGGTCAAGGCCGGGGGCAAGCGCCGCGCGCTCCTCGTCGCGGTGTGCGAGCCGCACGAGGCCGACGAGGCCGTGCGGCGCTACCCGTTCCTGGACGACTTCCTCATCCGTCCGGTGACGCCCGGGCGGCTGCGGCTGCGCCTCGAACGCTCGCTCGACGCCATCAACAGCCGGAGGGTGGTCCAGCAGCTCGACGATGCCCTGGCCCGCAAGAGCCGGGACCTGCACGCGCTGAACAAGATCGGGGTGGCCCTCTCCGCCCAGCGCGACATCACCAGGCTCCTGGAGATGATCCTCACGCAGAGCCGCGCCATCACCGCCGCCGACGCGGGCAGCCTCTACCTGGTGGCGCGCGGCCGCGAAGACCACACCCAGGCCGACGACCGGCTGGTCTTCAAGCTGCCGCAGAACGACTCCGTGCCCGTGAAGACCTTCGAGGAGTTCGCCATCGCCCTGGACCAGACCACGGTGGCCGGGTACGCCGCCTCCACCGGCAATGCCGTGAACGTGGCCGACGCCTACCACCTGCCGGCGGGCGCGCCCTACCAGTACAGCCGCGTGTTCGACGAGAAGTCCGGCTACCGCACCAAGTCCGTGCTCGCGGTTCCCATGCGCGACCACAAGGGACTGGTCGTGGGCGTGGTCCAGCTCATCAACAAGAAGAAGGACCCCCGGGCCGTGCTGCGGCCGGTGGCGCTGGTGGAGGAGGCGGTGATCCCCTTCACGGCGGTGGACGAGGAGCTGGTCACGTCCCTGGCCAGCCAGGCCGCGGTCGCCTTCGAGAACACGCGGCTGATCGAGGACATCAAGGAGCTGTTCAACGCCTTCGTGCGCGCTTCGGTGACCGCGATCGAGAGTCGCGATCCCACCACCTCCGGCCATTCCGGGCGCGTGGCCATCCTGACCGTGGGCATCGCGGAGGCCATGGACCGCCTCACCGCGGGACCGTTCCGCGAGGTGGCCTTCACCCGCGACCAGCTCCAGGAGATCCACTACGCCAGCCTCCTCCACGACTTCGGCAAGGTCGGCGTGCGCGAGAAGGTGCTGATCAAGGGCAAGAAGCTCTACGTGGGCGAGACGATGGTCGTGCGGCAGCGGTTCGCCTACATCAAGAGGACGCTGGAGGCCCAGTACCTCCGCGCCAAGCTCGAGCAGGTGCTCTCCGGACGCGCCGGCCCCGAGCTGCTCGCCCAGATGGACCGCGAGCACGAGGCGCAGCAGGCGGAGACGGACGAGCTGTTCCGCATGGTCCTGCAGGCCAACGAGCCGACCGTGCTGGAGGAGGACGTGGTCCGCGCCCTGGCCGACCTGCCCAACCGCACGTTCACGGACATGGAGGGCATCCGCCAGCCGTACCTCACCCGCGGCGAGCTGGGCGCGCTCTCCGTGCGGAAGGGCAGCCTCACCGACGAAGAGCGGCGGGACATCGAGAAGCACGTCAGCCACACCTACCAGTTCCTCTCCCAGATCCCCTGGACGAGCGAATACAAGGGCGTGCCGGAGATCGCCTACGCCCACCACGAGAAGCTCGACGGCACCGGCTATCCGCGCCGGCTCAAGGCCCCGGACATCCCCATCCAGTCGAAGATGATGACGATCTCCGACATCTTCGACGCGCTGGTGGCCTGGGACCGGCCGTACAAGAAGTCGGTCCCGGTGGAGAAGGCGCTGGACATCCTGCGCGACGAGGCACGGGCGGGGAAGCTCGACGGCGTCATCCTGGAGCTGTTCGTGGGGGCGAAGATCTACGAGAAGACGCTGCCGCGGGCGGGCGCGGCGGTGGCGGCCAGCGAGCGTTGAGCGCGGCCGGGCCGCGGTAACATCGTACGGTGCCCGCCCTCATCATCGCCCACCGCGGCGATTCCGCCCACCGCCCCGAGAACACGCTCGCGGCCTTCGCCTCCGCGCTGGAGCTGGGAGTGGAGCTCGTGGAGCTCGACGTCCAGCTCAGCCACGACGGCGCGGTGGTGGTGATCCACGATCCGAGCGTCGACCGCACCACCGGCGGGAGCGGGCGCGTGCGCGAGATGACGCTGGGCGAGCTGCGGCGGCTCTCCGCGGGCTATCCCTCGCGCTACGGGGCGGCCTTCGCCGGCGAGCGCATCCCCACCCTGGCCGAGGTGCTCGGCCTGGTGCGGGACCGGGCGCGCGCCATGATCGAGATCAAGTCCGACGCGGTGACCAGCGACGCGGAGGGCGGGATCGAGGCGCTGGCCATCGCGGAGGTCCGCCGCGCGGGCATGGAGAAGGACGTGGCGCTCATCTCCTTCGACCGGCGGGCGCTCGTCCGCTGCCGGGGCCTCGCGCCGGAGATCGCGCGCGGCCACGTCTTCGAGCGGGGGAACGCGGGCGAGTTCCTGGCCGGGGCGCGCGAGGCGGCCTGCGAGGTGGTGATGCCGCACAAGCGGCTGCTCTCCGACGACCTGCGCGACCGCGCGCGGGAGGCGGGCATCAAGGTCGCCACCTGGGTGGTGGACGAGCCGGACGAGCTGCGCGCGCTGGCGCGGTTCGACCTCTTCGGGATCGGATCGAACCGGCCGGGCGTGCTCCTCGAGGCGCTGCGCGACGAGGAGTAGTCAGCCCTTCCGGCGCGAACCCGCGAGCAGGAGCCCCCCGCCGGCCACCGCCAGCGCCACGCCCGCCCAGGTGGGCACGCTCACGCGCTCCTTCTCCGTCAGCTCCAGCTGCAGCGGGCCGAGCTTCGCCCCGTGCGTTTCCTTCGTGTAGCTGAACCCCCGGTAGACGAGGGCCAATATGCCCGCGGCCAGCAGCACGATGCCCAGGATCTTCATCGCTCACCACTCCTTGCGAACCTCAGGTTGCGGATGCGCCCCTGTCCGAGCAGGAAGCCGGACGGGCGACCCTCGCCGTCGCGCTCGAAGCGGAGGACCATCGAGCCCTCCGTGAACTCGTCGCGCACGGTGGGCGTGAGGGCACCGCCCACGCGCCGGCCGCTCAGCGCCAGGCGGCCGTCCTTCAGCTCCAGGCTGTACGTCGTGTCCAGCTCGGCGCTGTGATAGCGGCCCACGTAGGCGGCGAGTTCGGCGGGCGAGGGATTCACCGGCTCGATGGCCTCCCAGACGGTGGGTGGGCGCGGCCGGCCTTCTTCGCGCATGCGCCGTGAGCCGTCATCGCCCTCGAACGTCAGGTCCAGCGCGAGCGGACCGTCGACCAGCCGGAAGCGGCGCGACTCCACCGGCGCCAGTTCGTAGGTCCCCCCGAAGGCCTCCACGCTGAGCGTCCCATCCTCCCAGCGCACGCGCCGCACCTGGCCGCTGGCCTTCTCGCGGTAGGGGCCGGCGAGGGCGGCCAGCTCCGCCGGCGTCAAGCGGACACCGGCGCCCGCGGCCCGCGCCTCGGCCTCGCGGAGGGGCGCCAGCGCCGCCCCCAGATGGATCTCCGCCACCTCGGTGGCCAGCCGCGTCGGGTTCGCCGTGCTGACGTTGCACAGACAGGCCACGGTGAGAGCCTGCTCCGGAAAACGCATCAGCTCCGCCCGGTAGCCCGCCCAGGAGCCGCCGTGGCTCACGCGCGCCAGGCCCCGGTGGCGGTCGACGGCGAGGCCGAGCGCGTAGTCGAGGGGCTGGCCGTCGCGGAGCCGTCCCGGCGCCGTCAACTGCGTGATCAAATCCCTTCCGCCGACCCTCGGCGCGTAGAAGTTCGCGTCCCACTTCCGCAGATCCTCGACGGTCGTGTAGACCGAGCCGTCCCCGGTCTGCTCGAAGTTCGACATCTCGATCCGGAAGCCGCCTCCGTCGCGCGGGGAGTACCCGGTCGCCCGCCGCGGCACGATCTCGGAGTGGTCGTCGTGGAAGTGCGTGTCCGCCATCCCCAGCGGCCGGAAGATCCGCTCCGCCGCGAACTGGCGCAGCGTCCGGCCGGTCGCCCGCTTGACGATGACGGAGAGCAGGAAGTATCCGGAGTTGCTGTAGAGCCGCTCCGCCCCGGGCTCGAAGTTCAGCTCGCGCTGGCGCACGATGATCCGCAGCGCGTCGGCGTCCGTGCTGACGTCCTCGAAGCTCCAGCCGGCCAGCGCCATCAACCCGAGGTAGTCGCGCAGGCCGCTGGTGTGCGTCAGCAGGTGGCGGATGGTGACCGGCCGCCCGTAGTCCGGCACCTCGGGCACGTGCTTCCGGATGTCGTCGTCGAGGGAGAGGCGGCCTTCCTGGGCCAGGAGGACCATGGCCGCCGCGGAGAACTGCTTCGAGGTGGAGCCGATGTCGAACACCGTCCGCGGCCCGAGAGGCACGCCGTGCTCGAGGCTGGCCATGCCGTAGCCGCGCAGGTGGACGAAGGCTCCGTCCTCGATCACGGCCACGGTGCAACCGGGAGAGTCCGGACGATCGTAGGCGGCGAAGACCCTCGCCACCTTCGCGGCCGAATCGCCGGGCCCGGCCGCCGCCCAGGGCGCCGGCGACGCGAGGTACGGCCCCGCGGCGATGAGAGCGGCCGGAAGGCGCCACCGTACGCGAGCTCGGCCAGGCGACATGGGCCCTCCGTTACGCGAGCAAGGGATGGATGACCAGGCCCGAAGGAAGCTTCGGATGGAAGAACGTGCTCTTGGCGGGCATGGACTGCCCGGCCTCGGCCACCTCCACCACCTGCCGGACGGGCGTCGGCCGCAGGAGCGCGGCGAGCGCGCTCCGGCCGCTTCCGATCGCCTCTTCGGCCTCGGCCAGCGAGTGGACGTATCCGACGGCCGAGGCGGGCACGCGCAGGAGTTCCGGCAGCACCGCCTGGTGCAGCAGGTAGGCGTCCAGCGCGCGCAAGCTCGGCGGCGCGGTATCCGGCAGCAGGCGCTGGGCCTCCGGCAGGGCTTCCGCCACCAGGGCGCCGTGGCCCCGCCAGGCCAGGCCGAACGCGTACGGGCTGCTCGAGCGCGCGGCCTCGCGTGCGGCGGAGGTGGCTCCCTCCATCTCCCGCACCCGGAAATGCGCCCGCAATGCTCGCCGCGCCTGCTCCGGGCCGGGACCCTCGGACAGCACGCGGTGGTACGGCAGCACGACCAGCCCGGGCGCGTCGAGCGGCGTGAAGTAGCCCAGCGTCCACGCCCCTTCCGGCCCGAACTCGTCCCGGTAACGCAGCGCGGTCGCATGACGGTGGTGGCCGTCGGCGATGTAGGCGCGCTCGCTCCCGATCGCGTCCCGCATCTCCGCGACGGTGGCCGCCTCCGTGATCCGCCACATCCGCTGGGCGACCCCGCCGTCGTCCGTATACGCGGCCAGCGGCGGATCCGCCCGCACCGCGTCCGCGGCTCGCGCGAAACGGCCGCCCGCGTCCGGGAACATCAGGAAGATGGGGCTGAAGTTCGCGCGCGTGGCCTCGAGCACGCGGTACCGGTCTTCGCGCGCCGCCGGCCGCGTCTGCTCGTGCGGCAGCACGGACCCGCCCGGGTCCTCGGCGCGGAAACGAGCCATCACTCCCGTCCGCTTCAGCCGCCGTCCCTCGGCCTCGAACGACTGCTCGAGCAGGTAGAGCGCGGGCTCGGCGTCCGGCGCCAGGAGGCCTTCGGACCGCCAGCGTCGATACGTCTCGCCGACCTCCTCGTAACCCGCGTCCCCTTCCGTCCGGTTGAGCACGAGGCGGACCACGTTCCGGGGATCGCGCTCGTACAACGCCCGCTGATAGTCGGGCGGGATCACGTCGTACGGCGGCGCCAGCACCCGCGCCAGCTCGGAGTCCGACACGCGGTAGCGGATGGCCGCGAACGGTCGGACCTCGGGCACTCTCTCGCGATCATATCAGCCGGTCGACGGTAGCGTGGCGTCTGGGAGGTGCGCGGCGTGCCGCCCCGGCCGCGCGCCAAAGCGCGAGCGGGATTCACTCCCGCGAGCGCGCGGGGGGTCTGGGGGGTGCGCACGCCGCGCACCCCCCAGCTAAGACGACGACGTGTAGTCGACCTTGTACGCCAGCTTCGCCGCCCCCATGCGCACCTCGTCGCCCGTGTGCAACAGCGCCGTCTCGATGCGATGGCCGTTGACGAAGCTACCGTTGCGGCTCTTGAGGTCCACCAGCACGAACCCGTCCGGCGTGCGGTCGATCCGCGCGTGGAAGGAGGACACCTTCGGATCGGTGATGACGATGTCGTTGTTCTTGTGGCGGCCCAGCGTGCACGTGTCGCGGCTGAGCGGGAACGACGCCTCCCGGCCGCCTTGCACCAGGATGAGCCGGCTCACGGTGACCGTCCGCGCGTTGCCGAGGTACTGCACCGCGCCGGGGGTGACGATCTCGCGCGTGTCGTCCTCCAGCTTCTGCCCGCGGGGCACCGGCGCGAACTCCACCTTGCTCGGCGCCGCCCTGATCTCGCCCGACTTCCGGCGCTTGCCCGCCGGCTCCGGCGCGGGGGTCCGCGGCGGCGGGGCCGCCTCGGCGGGAGGCGGCGCCACGACGCGCAGCAGCCGCGTGCGCACGAGGTTCCACAGGATCTGCAGCGTGCCCAGCTCGTCGGCCTCGTCCGCCAGCCGGCAGATCTCGCGCAGGCTTCGCCGGCCGTCCGCGAGGAAGAAGACCTTCCATTCCTCGGGGGTCAGCGTCACGCTCTGCTTGACACGCTCGGGGTTGACCTGTGCCTCCACCACCATGTCCTGGTCGGGGAATACCTCGGCCATCCGGCCCCGCACGTCCAGGCGGCGGACCCCCTCCATGAGGAGGCTCTGGAAGTCCATCTCGAGGTGCACCAGGTTCGGCGGGGGTGGCACGCGGTCCCAGAAGCTGAAGGCTCCGTCCTTCCACGTGAACGTGTCGAAGATGACCTCCGACACCTGCACCTTCAGCACGGAGGCCAGGTCGGCCTCGCCGATGGCGCGCTCCGCCAGCAGCACCTGGCCGAGCCTCCGCCGGCCCAGCGCCCGCTTGCGGAGGAGGCCCGGGAGCGCGTCGGCCTTGATGCGTCCCAGGCGCAACAGGGTGCCGCCGAAGCGCAGGTCCTCGCGGCTGGAGCTCGCGAAGACGGGCCTGCCCTCCCGCAGGAAGAGCTTGGACTCCTGGTCCTTGCGCTCGAGCACCAGCACGCCGGTTCGGCGGGCCGTGCTCAGGAAGGCGAGGAGGTCGGGCACCTCGAAACGGGAGAGGTCCCCGTCGAGGACTTTCTCCATGGAAGCCGCCGGTATTGTACCCGGTCCGCGGCGTGTTATGATGCCCTCCCGCCGCACGGGACTCGCGCGCGAAGCTCTGCCTTCCCCGGCGCGCCTCCTTCCGGTACCCACGAGGAGTCGAAGGCGATGAGCACGTTCAAGGAGATGATCCGCCGGGTCAAGTCCGAGATCCGCGAGGTCTCGCCCGAGGAGGCGAGCACGCGGGCCGAAAGGGCCGTGTTCGTGGACGTGCGCGAGGCCGACGAGTGGGAGAAGGGCCACGTCCCGGGCGCCCTGTTCATTCCCCGAGGGTTCCTCGAGCTGCGCATCGAGGAGCAGGTTCCGGACAAGGACCGCGAGGTGATCGTCTATTGCGCGGGCGGCACCCGCAGCGCGCTCGGGGCGCGCGCGCTCCAGGACCTCGGCTACCGCAACGTGTCCTCCATGAGCGGGGGCTTCGGGCGCTGGAGGGAGTCGGGGCTGGGCGTGCGCGTCCCGAAGGTCCTCAGCGCCGAGCAGAAGGAGCGCTACAGCCGCCACATCAAGGTGCCCGAGGTCGGGGAGGCCGGACAGGCCCGTTTGCTGGAGTCCAAGGTGCTGCTCGTGGGCGCGGGAGGCCTGGGCTGCCCGGCCGGGCTCTACCTGGCGGCGGCCGGCGTGGGGACCCTGGGCATCGCCGACTTCGACGTGGTGGACCTTTCGAACCTCCAGCGCCAGGTCCTGCACACGAACGACTCGGTCGGCGAGAAGAAGACCGCGTCCGCGGAGAAGCGCCTCCGCGCGCTCAACCCGGACGTGAAGGTCGTCCGCCACGACGAGCGGCTGGAGGCGTCGAACGTCATGGACGTGATCGCGCCCTACGACCTCGTGATCGACGGCTGCGACAACTTCTCGACCAAATACCTGATCAACGACGCGGCCGTGCTCGCGGGCAAGACCAGCGTCTACGGCAGCATCTTCCGCTTCGAGGGCCAGATGTCGGTCTTCGTCCCGCGCCAGGGGCCGTGCTACCGCTGCCTGTTCCCGGAGGCGACGCCGTCCGAGCTGGCGCCCTCGTGCGACGAGGCGGGCGTGCTCGGGGTGCTGCCCGGCGTGGTGGGGCTCATCCAGGCCACGGAGGCGGTGAAGATCCTGCTGGGCAAGGGGGAGCCGCTCCGCGGCCGGCTGCTGACCTACGACGCCCTGGCCATGACGTTCCGGGAGTACAAGGTGAGGCGCGATCCCCGCTGCGCCGTCTGCGGGGACGCGCCCACGATCCGCGAGGTGGCCGATCTGGAGTGGTCCTGCCACGTGGACCGCCCGCGGCCGGAAGCGGCGGTCGCCGCGCGGTGAGCACGGCGACGCGCGCCGCGGCGTCCGTGCTGGCCTCCATCGACGAGGCCATCGGCCACACGCCGCTCCTGCGCCTGCGCCTGCCCGGCGTGCCCCCCACGGTGGAGCTGTGGGGCAAATGCGAGTGGTTCAACCCGGGAGGGTCGGTCAAGGACCGCACGGCGCTGTCCATCGTGCGCGAGGCCGAGCGCACGGGAGCGCTGCGCAGGGGACGGACCATCATCGACTCCTCCTCGGGCAACACCGCGGTCGGCCTGGCCCTGGTCGGGCGCGCGCGCGGCTACGCGGTGGAGCTGTTCATGCCGGCCAGCGTGGCCCTGGAGCGGCGCCGGATCTGCGAGGCCTACGGGGCGGCCGTAACGCTCACCGACGCCTTCTCCGGCTCCGACGGGGCGCTCCTGGCCGTGCGCGAGCGCGTGGCGGAGGAGCCGGACCGCTACTTCTACGCCGACCAGTACCGCAACCCCGCGAACCCGCTCGCCCACTACCGGACGACCGGCCCGGAGATCTGGGAGCAGACGGGCGGCCGCCTCACGCACTTCGTGGCCGGTATCGGCACGAGCGGCACCGTGGTCGGCGCCGGCCGCTACCTCCACGAGCGGACGCCGCGCCCGCGCGTGATCGCGGTGGAGCCCGACGAGCCGCTGCACGGCCTCGAGGGCATGAAGCACCTGCCGAGCGCCATCGTGCCGGAGATCTACGACCCGGGCGTGGAAGACCAGAAGGTCCGGGTGGCCACCGAAGACGGCTATCGCGCCTGCCGGGAGGCGCTCGCGTCCGACGGCCTCCTGCTCGGCCATTCCGCGGGCGCCGCCCTCTGGGCGGCCCGCGAGGTGGCGCGCTCGCTGGTCTCGGGCGTCGTGGTCGCGATGCTGCCGGACGGCGGCGAGCGCTACCTGGGCGGCGCCCGCGGGTGATGCAGATACCGAGGGCCCAGGTGGAGGCGATCCTCTCCCATGCCCGCGGCGGCTATCCGTTCGAGGTGTGCGGCGTGCTGCTGGGCCGCGGGTCCGACGGCGCGCGGCGCGTGGACGAGGTGGTGGCGGTCGCCAACCGCGAGACGGAGGCGCCGCGCGTGCGCTACCAGATCGCCCCGGAGGACCTCATCCGCATCCAGCGCGAGGCCCGCGAGCAGGGCCGTGAGATCCTCGGCTACTACCACAGCCATCCCGACCATCCGGCGCGTCCGTCCGAGACGGACCGCCGCATCGCCGCCGAGGGGCTCTCCGACGGAGTGATCCACGTCGTGGTGGGGGTGCAGCGAGGCGAGAAGGCGACGCCCACGGCCTGGGTGTTCCGCGACGCCTCCCAGGCCTTCGACGAGGAGCCCTTCGACGTATCGTGAGCCTGGAGAACTGGAGGCAGACATGTCGGTGAAGGTTCAGATCCCGTCGCCGCTGCGGCCGCTGACCGGGGGCGCGGAGGAGGTCGCGATCGAGGCCGCGGACATCGGGAGCCTGATCGAGGGTCTCGAGTCGCGGCATAAGGGGCTGCGCGACCGGCTGCTGGATCCCTCGGGCAACCTCCGCAGCTACGTCCGGATCTTCGTCAACGACGAGGACATCCGGTTCCTCGACGACAAGGCCACCGCGCTCAAGGCCGGCGACCGTGTGGCCATCGTCCCGGCGATCGCAGGCGGCTAGGAGCGGGGCCCGGGCACCGCACGCTCCCGCTCACGGCCGGCGCGCGGAAAGGCCCGACCGCGGCGTGCGCGCG
>DATKEG010000014.1:0-9128 GCA_035544515.1 Vicinamibacteria bacterium
AAGTTCGGCTGCTCCCTGGGCACGATGCGGGACTGGGTGGGCCGGCTACCGTAGGCTCGTCTCGCCCGGGCGCCGCATCCGGGACACCAGCACGAACGCGACCGCGTAGAGCGCGGCCGCGGTGCGCAGCGCCTGGTCGAAGCCCGCGGCCAGCGCGATGGCCAGCGCCGCGACCGAGCCCAGGACCGACGCGGCGCCGTTGAGGCCCCAGGCCCAGGGAACGATCTCCGGGGCCTCGCGCGCGAGCAGCCGCACGGCGCTGGGCAGGGGCATGCCCATGGCCAGGCCCAACGGGGCCAGCGCCGTCACCGCGATGGCGATCCGCCACGGCCGGTCGAGGTGCACGAGCGCGTCGAACAACGGCGACAGCACGAGGCTTGCCGCGGCGACCAGCGCCGTCACCACGGCCAGCACGGTCCGGAGGCGCCCGCGAAGGCGCTCGGGAGCGAAGCGGCCGCTGAGCTGGCTGCCGATCCCGCTGAAGAGCAGGAGCGAGAACAGCACCACGGCCAGCGAATACGTGGGGTGGCCCAGGAACAGGATGCACTTCTGCACGAGCGCCACCTCGACGACGATGAAGCCCGCGCCGAGGCAGCCGAAGTAGGCGAGCCAGCGCAGCGGTGCCCGGGTGCGGCGCAACACGCCCGCCCGGGCCAGGACCAGCGGCCCCACGATGAAGGCGAGGGTGGCCAGCGCGGTCAGCGCGAGCAGCCCGGCCAGCACGAACGTGCCCAGGTTGTTCTTGCGCCACTCGCCTTCCGCGCCCAGGACCGCGGAGAGGTCGCGGAGCCGCGCCGTGTGGAAGAAGAACGGGCTGTCGTCGCGCGTCGGCGTCAGGTCGCGCGGCATCTCCGCCCAGAGCCGCGTGGGATCCGGCGCTTCGATCAGGCGCGCGAAGGCCGGCGACGATCGCGCGCCGGGGGCGTAGAGCACCGTGAAGCCGTGGCGCGCGGCCACCTCCTCCACGCGCCGCACCTCGCCGGGCGTGAACGCGGTCCGCTTGAGCAGGAACGTGGCCGGCGCGCGCTCCGTCCCCTGCTCGGTGGCGCCGCGCACGACCACGATCCGTTCCGCGGCCGCTCCCAGGTGGAGCTCGTCGAGCGCGGCCCGCGCCAGGGAGACCAGGCGAAGGAGCTGGTCGGGAGGATCGAGGTGCCAGCGCGTCAGGCTGAGCACGCCGTCGGGGGCGAGGTGCGCGAGGTAATCCTCGAACGCCTCCACCGTGTAGAGGTGGTTCTCGGTCAGGGCGAAGGCGCCCGCCGCCGTGGCCGCCCAGGTGTCCACCATCGTGCCCTGGATGAGGTCGTACCGTTCGCGCGAGCCGCGGATGAAGCTGCGTGCCTCGTCCACCACCAGCCGCACGCCCGGCTGCTCGAACAGCGCGCCGGAGTAGCTGCGGAGCGGCTCCGCGGACATCAGGTCCCGCGCGATGATCGCGTTCACCTCGACCGCCGTGACCTCGCGCGCACCGAAGAGGAGCGCCGTGATCACGTCGTTGCCCCCGCCCGGGCCGAGGATGAGCGCCCGCGCGCCCGGCCGCAGGTGCCAGGCGAGCGCTTCCACGCGGCCGGCCAGGTAGGAGTGGCGGAGCAGGTCCGTGCCCTCCCGCGTGACCTCCGTGGCCGCGTCCGCGTCGATCATGATCAGCACGGTGTCGTGGTCCAGGCTCCCCCACACGGTCACGCGCGAGAAGGAGTTCCACTTCGAGAAGATCACGTTGCCCGCTTCGTCCAGGCCCTTCGCCTTCCGGACGTCGAGCCGGCCGGTCTGCAGGTTGTAGCCCAGCAGCGCGACGAGAAGGGCGGCCACGGTCCCCAGGAGCGTCCGGTAGGCGCGGCCGCCGCCGCCGCCCCACTCGAACACGATGGCGGCCAGCACGGCCAGGACGCTCACGGCCAGCACGGTATCCACCGCGCCCAGCCGGTCCAGCACGGGGATGAGCAGCAGGCACCCGGCCGCGGCCCCGGCCAGGTCGAACAGGTAAAGCCGGCTCACCGCGGGCGCGTAGCGCGTGATCGCGAGCGTGACCACCGAGCCCGCGCAGAAGAAGGCCAGGGCGGCCGCGGCGTAGATGCGCGCCAGGCGCGCGAGCGTGGTGCGGCCGGCCTCGACCGGGGAGATCGGATTGGCCAGGATGACGAGCAGGGCGGCCACGGTCGCCAGCGCGAACAGGGCCGCGGCCGCGGAGAGGGCCCGGCCCGTGCGCGCCCTGGCCAGGCGGTCCTGCCAGAGGTAGAGGGCCACGCCGCTGGCCGCCGACCCGAACAGGGCGAGCGAGATGGCCAGGAAGGCGAAGTGGTAATACATGGTGGCGGAGAACAGGCGCGTCAGCGTGAGCTGCAGCATCAGGACGCACAGGCTCACGACGGCCACGCCCGCGAAAGCGCGCCCGGATCCCCGTTCCACCTCGGACAAGCGCGCGATTGTGCTAGACTGCGGCCGCCCTCGCAACCGCGGGCGGCCCCTTTCCCGATGGCCGGCCAGAGACGATTCCGGAGTGCGCGGGCCGCGTTGGCGCCGGCCCTCCTCGCCGCCGTCCTGCTGCAGGCCGCCCCCGACCCGCTCTCGCCCCAGCGCCTCGCTCCCGTCCGCGACTACGTCAAGAAGAGCTGGACCACGCTCACCCGCTCCAACGCGGACCTCGCGGTGGCGGCGCGCGACCCCAAGATGCCGCGGCCGCCCGGGGAGCCCTTCCCCGTCTACCTCTCCCGCAAGGAGGACCGCGCGCGCGTGGAGCAGGCGCTCGCCTCTTCGCTCTCCGCCGGAGAGCGCGCGAAGATCGAGCTGCGCACGCTGCCCGAGGGGCCCCTGGCCGCCGACCAGCACGGCCTGCTCTACCTCCCGCGTCCCTACGTGGTGCCGGGCGGCCGCTTCAACGAGATGTACGGCTGGGACAGCTACTTCATCCAGGTCGGGCTGCTGCGCGACGGCGAGACCGTGCGCGCGCGCGACATGGCGGAGAACTTCCTTTACGAGATCGAGCACTACGGCACCATCCTCAACGCGAACCGCACCTACTTCCTCACCCGCTCGCAGCCCCCCTTCCTGACCCGCATGGTGCGGGGCGTCTTCGCGCGCAGCGGAGACCGCGACTGGCTGCGGCGGGCCCTGCCCGCCCTGGAGTCGTATTACCGGTTCTGGACCACGGGCGAGCACCGGGTGCCGGGGCTGCCCCTCTCGCGCTACTGGGACTCCGGCGAGGGGCCGGCTCCGGAAGTGGTGAGCGACGAGAAGGACGCGCAGGGCCGCACGCACTACGACCGCGTGCGCGAGTATTACCGCACGCACGCGGTGGCGGACTACGACGTCGGCCGCTACTACGACCGCGCGCGGGACCGCCTGACGGATCTCTTCTACAAGGGCGACCGCTCGATGCGCGAGTCGGGGTTCGACCCGTCGAACCGGTTCGGCCCGTTCAACGTGGACATCATCCACTACGCTCCGGTGTGCCTGAACGCGCTCCTCTTCCAGGCCGAGAAGGACATGGCCGAGGTCCAGCGTACGCTGGGTGACCCCGCGGCCGGACAGCAGTGGGAGCGCCGGGCCGAGGATCGGCGGCGCGCCGTGGACGCGGACCTCTGGGACGACAAGGCCGGAATGTACTACGACTTCAACTTCGAGTCCCGGAAGCGCCGGCCCTACGACTTCGCGACGACGTTCTGGCCGCTCTGGGTCGGCATGGCCTCACCCGCGCAGGCCGGGCGCGTGCGCGGCAACCTCGCGCGCTTCGAAGCGCCGGGTGGCCTGCTGACCAGCACGACGGTCAGTGGCAGCCAGTGGGACGCGCCCTTCGGCTGGGCCCCGCTGCAGCTCGCGGCGGTGGAAGGCCTGCGGCGGTACGGCTTCGACGAGGACGCGGACCGGCTCTCGCGCAAGTTCCTGGAGCTGGTGGTCAAGGAGTTCGAGGAGCACGGCACCATCGTCGAGAAATACGACGTGAGGCGCCGCGAGTCGGACGTCTCCGCCGGGATCCGCTTCGGCTACAGCTCCAACGAGATCGGCTTCGGCTGGACCAATGCCGCCTTCGTCGAGCTGCTCGCCGGGCTGGAGAACCGCAGGCAGAAGGCGGCGAGCGCGCGGGAGACGCCCGCGCGCCGGGGAGGTCATCCCGCGCTGGAGGAGATGAGCGTCCTCAGGTGCTCGCGGGAGGGCCGGGAGCCCTCCGCCCACTGCACGCCGTAACGGAGCACCCCGCGGTCCTGGGTGGCGCCGCTCCAGACCACGTCGCCCACGGTCTCCACGGGCACCGGCTCGCGGGCGAAGCTCAGCTGCAGCACGAGGCGCTCGCCCACGCGGAACGACCCGTTCGTGAGCACGCAGGCGCCCGTTTCGGAGATGTTGGCGACGACGCCGTAGGCGCGGGGCACGCCGTTGTCGTCGATCGCGACCGTGATCGCGCGCCGGGGCACGACGCGAACGGCGCGGCGGTTGTCCGTCATGGTTTCCCTCACCAGGCGCTGGCGCCCCGTCGGAGGCGTCCCACCAAACAGTGCCGCCGCTGCCGGGTCGCCGGCCGGCAGACCGGGACCTCGTGCGCTTCGGACGGGGAACCATACGCCTTGCCGCCGGAATGGTCAAGTGGATAGCCAAAAAACGGACGGGCCTTACGACGTCGCCGTCGCTGGGCTGGGCGTCATGGGCAGCGCGACCGCCTGGCAGATAGCCCGGCGCGGGCTGCAAGTACTTGGCTTAGAGGCACATCAGCCCTTTCACACCCTGGGATCGAGTCACGGCCGTACCCGGATCATCCGCGAGGCCTACTTCGAGCACCCTCTCTATGTGCCGCTCGTTCGGCGCTCCTACCTGCTGTGGGCTGCGCTGGAGCACGAGACGGGCCGGCCGCTGCTGCGTCAGACCGGCGGACTGATGGTCGGAAGCCCCGGCAGCGGCGTTTTCGCCGGAGCGCTTCGCTCCGCGCGCGAGCACGCGCTGCCCCACGAGGTGCTCACGTCGGCGGAGTTGCGCCGGCGGTTCCCCCTGCTCACGCCGGCGGAGGGGATGGCGGCCGTGCTCGAGCCGCGTGCGGGGCTTCTCCTGGCCGAGGCCTGCGTGGACGCCCTGCAGCAGGCGGCCCGCGCTCACGGCGCCCTTCTGCGGCACGGGACGCCGGTGCGGTCGTGGGAAGCCGGCGGACCGGGCGTCGTGGTGACCACGTCCGCCGGCCGGCTCGCCGCTCGCCACCTCGTCCTCTGCGCCGGGCCCTGGCTGCCGGGCCTGGCCGCTTCGCTCGCGCTGCCGCTCCAGGTCGAGCGCCAGCTCTCGCACTGGTTCGAGCCGGCCCGTGAGCCGGAAGCCTTCGCCGCCGTTCGCTGCCCCGTGACGATCTGGGAGCACGAGCCGGGGCGGATCTTCTACACGATCCCCGATCCCGGCGGCCACGGTTTCAAGGCCGGCATCCATCACGACGGCGAGCGGGTCGATCCGGACTCGGCCCGCCGCGACCCGACGCCCGCGGACGAGGCGCGCGTGCGCGGGCTGCTCGACCGGTTCATGCCCGGCGCGAGCGGCCGCCTGCTCGACGCCCGCGTCTGCCTCTATACGAACGCGCCGGACGAGCGCTTCCTGATCGGCCGCCACCCGGCCGTTCCGCAGGTGCTCCTGGCCAGCGCGTGCTCCGGCCACGGCTTCAAGTTCGCCCCGGCCATCGGCGAGGCGCTGGCCGAACTGGTCACGCGGGGCCGCAGCGAGCTCGACCTGTCCGCGTTCAGCCTCGGGCGCTTCTCCTCGGGCTGAGCTCGGTCCAGACCGAGCCCGTTGACCCACCGCAGACGCCGGCATTAGGCTCTGCGCCATGCTCTCCCGCCTGCTCGCCGCGACCGTGGCCGCGCTCCCCCTTGCCACCGCCTTCACCGCCGCGCCCCGGCCGGAGGCCGACCTCGTCCTGCGCAACGCGCGCATCCGGACCGGCGACGACGCCCGGCCGTGGGCGCGCGCTCTCGCGGTGAGGGACGGGCGTATCGTCGCGGTCGGCTCCGATGCCGACGCCGCCGCGCACGCCGGCCCCGCCACGGCGGTCGTGGATGGCGGCGGGCGCCTCGTGGTGCCGGGCTTCCACGACGCCCATTTCCACCTGCCCATGGGCGCGCAGCAGCTCGACGCCATCGACCTGCTCGACGCCGCGGACCTGCCCGAGATCCAGCGCCGCGTCCGCGAGCACGCGCGGGCGCACCCGGCCGTGCCCTGGATCCGCGGCCGCGGGTGGTTCTATTCCGCCCTCCCCGGAGGCCGGCCGCCCACGCGGCAGGACCTCGACGCGGTGGAGGCCGCGCGCCCGGTGTACCTCGAGGCCTACGACGGCCACTCGGCCTGGCTCAACTCGCGTGGCCTCGAGAAGGCCGGCATCACGCGGGCCTCGCCCGAGCCCGCGGGTGGCGTCATCGTCCGCGACGCGGCGGGCGACCCGACGGGCATGCTCAAGGAGTCGGCCGTCGAGCTGGCCTACGCCGCCATCCCGAAGCCGTCACGGGCGGAGACGCTCGCGCTGATCGAACGCTCGCTGGCCCTCGTGGCGCGCCACGGCCTTACCACGGTGCACAACGCGCACGGCACCGAGGAGGAGCTGGAGCTGTACGCGGAGCTCGAGCGCGCGGGCAAGCTCACCGCGCGCCTCTACAACGCGCTCAGCGCCGTCGCGCCCTCCGACGGCGTGGGCGCACGGCCATTCCCCACGACCGAAGCGCTCGTGGACAAGGCGCGCGCGCTGAAGGCGCGCTACCGCGGCCCCCTGCTGTGGGCGGGTGCGGTGAAGATCGTGGCGGACGGCGTGATCGAGGCGAACACCGCCGCGATGCTCGAGCCGTACGCCAACGCACCCGGCACGCGCGGGCTCCCCAACTACACCGGGGAGGCGCTCGCGGGCCTGGTGCGCGCGCTCGACGCGGCGGGGCTGCAGGTCTGGACGCACGCGATCGGTGACGGGGCCGTGCGCATGACGCTGGACGCCTACGAGGCGGCGGCCCGCGCCCGCGGCGCCCGGGACCGCCGTTTCCGCCTCGAGCACGTCGAGACGCACCAGGCGGCCGACACGGGCCGCTTCGCGGCGCTCGGCGTGATCGCGTCCATGCAGCCCATGCACGCCAATCCCCAGCCCAACATGACCGTGGTATGGGCCGGCGCCATCGGCCCCGAGCGGGCGTCGCGCGCCTGGGCCTGGGGATCCCTGCGCCGGGCGGGCGCGCGCCTGGCCTTCGGCAGCGACTGGCCGGTGGTGGGCATGAGCCCGTTCGCGGGCCTGCAGGTGGCGGTCAACCGCCAGACCGCGGAAGGCCAGCCCCCCGGTGGCTGGCTGCCCGAGCAAAGGCTTTCGCTCGAAGAGGCGCTCGCGGGCTACACGGCGGGCGCGGCCTACGCCGCCTTCCTGGAGGCGGAGACGGGAACGCTCGTGCCCGGCAAGTGGGCCGACCTCGTGGTGCTGCGCGACGACCTGTTCGCCCTCCCGCCCCACCGCCTCCACGACAACCAGGTGCTCTTGACCATGGTCGGCGGCCGCATCGTCCACCGGGACGGTCTGTAGACGAGCGGCCTCCCCCCGGACGCGAACGACGTTGATACGGCCCCCTTTTCACCGCGACGGGATGCGCTCCGCGCGCAGGAAGCGCGGCAGGGCGGCGCTCAGCGCCGAGACCTCCCGGCCCTTGAACACCGCGCGGACGCGGCGCTCCTTGTCCACGACCAGGACCGTGGGCAGCACCAGGCCCGGATGGCCGGCGCTGCCAAGCACGGCCTCGAGCTGCTCGTAGGCCCTCTCGTCTACCAGGCGGTTCTCGAAGGTGACCTTCGCCTCGGACAGGAAGGTCCGCACCAGGCGCCGTTCGGCGTCGTCTTCGGGCATGTGGATGGCGATGCCCAGCACCGACAGGCCGGCCTGCGCGTGCTTTTTCCGCAGGGTCTCCAAGAGCGGCATCTCCGCGCGGCACGGCGCGCACCAGCTGGTCCACAGCGCGACGAGGGTGACGTCCGCGGTGAAGCGCACCGCGGCGGGCGCGCTCCCGTCCACGGGCGGCAGGAGGAGGTCCGGGAACAGCACCCCCTCGGCCACCTCGGGACCCGGCGGCGACGCGCCCCCGAAGATCCCGCTCTCCGGGTTGTAGGCGGCCCAGACGTGCCACTCCACCACGTACCCTTCCAGGCGGGTGAGCCGTTCTCCCCGCAGCGGGCCGCGCACGGCGACGCCTTCCGCGGTCCAGCTCGTGCGCGTCTCGCGGTCCACCATCAAGGCGTCGCCTCCGGCCGCCGCCTGGAACTCCAGGCGACGGCCGCCCAGCCTGCGCTCGAAGCCGACGGCCTCGAGCGGGCCGCGGGACGCCACCACCACCGGAACCTCGGCGACCGTGTCGTTGACCACGCCGCGGGCCGCGAGATCGGACAACGGGTAGGCGCGGCTCCCGCCCGGCACCTCGAGCCCATAGACGAGCACGTTCTCCGGCAGGCGCGGGTCCCAGCTGGTCAGGGTCGCCCCCATCTCACCGACGATCCCCCACTTGCCGGGCTCGTACCAGGAACCGTGGCCGCCGCGCACCTGCGCGGGCCCCCAGATCACCCCCGTATGGGGATGGCGGCTCCTCCACTCCGCCCAGCGCGTCAGCGAGAGGGGGATGCGCTCGAGCCTTCGTCCGGCCAGGGGGCCCTCGAGCGCCTTCCCGCTGAAGGGCGCCCACAGGGTGCGGGTCTCGCGGTCCCTGAGGATGATGGTCCCGTTGTAGACGCCCGCCACCTCGAAGGAGAGCACGCGCCCGTCGAGCTCGCGCCGGAAGGCGGCGGCGCCCGTGCACTGCTCGCAGAAGGCGACGGCCACGGGCATCTCACCCAGGGTGTCGTTGACGACGTGGAAGTTCTTGGCGATCCACCACGGGTACGCTCGGGACCGTGCGCCGGCCACGATGCCCAGCACCACGTCGTCATCGCGCATGTGGACGGCCTGGGCCGCGGGGAGGACGGTGGGCGATTCCATGGGCGGGTGCGCGGCCGCGATCGCCTGGCCGCGGATGCGGTCCTCGATGCGCGGGCGACGCGCCGCGTCCTCCGGCCTGGGCGAGGCGAAGGCGAGAACGGCCGTGCCCAGGGCCGGCAGCAAGGAAAGCCCTCGGCCCGCCACCCGACGCATGGTGCCGGTCTCCATCGCCCGACTA
>DATKEG010000015.1:0-22671 GCA_035544515.1 Vicinamibacteria bacterium
TGGCTGTCGCGGGGCGAGTTCGGCCAGAACCGCGTGGAGTTCGACCGCCTGGACGCGAACAACGACAACCGCGTCGACCGCGCCGAGTACCTGAACCCGCGGCCGGCGGACAGCGCCGTGGCCCGCTTCGACGTGCTCGACCGCAACAACAACGGCTGGCTGTCGCGGGGCGAGTTCGGCCAGAACCGCGTGGAGTTCGACCGCCTGGACGCGAACAACGACAACCGCATCAGCCGCGCCGAGTACCTGGACCAGCGGCCGCAGGACAGTGCCGTCACCCGCTTCGACGTGCTCGATCGCAACAACGACCGGGTGCTCGTGCGCTCCGAATGGCGCAATGAGCCACGCTCGTTCGACCGGCTCGACCTCAACGGCGACGGGCGCGTCACGCGCGACGAGTACCTGAACCCGCCGCCGGCGGACGATCGCGAGGCCCGCTTCGACGTGCTCGACCGCAACCGCGACGGCCTCATCGCCCGCGGCGAGTGGCGCAACGAGCCCCTGGCCTTCGCGCGCGTGGACCGGGACAACAACGGCGTGGTCAGCTTCCGGGAGTACTGGGATCACGGCCAGGCGGACGACGACTACAGCTGGGGCGACCGGTTCCGCCGGTACGACCGCAACGGCGACGGCGTGGTGACCCGCAGCGAATGGCTGGGCGACGCGGACACCTTCGCCGTGCTGGACGTCTCGCGCAACGGCGTGCTCGAGCGCGGGGAGATCAACAACCCGTCCGGCCTGGCCGCCCGCTTCCGCATGCTCGACTCCAACCGCGACGGCTGGATCTCGCGCGCCGAGTGGCGGGACTCGCCCGCGACGTTCGACTTCTTCGACCGCGACGGAGACGGCCGGATCACCCGTGAAGAGCACGTAGGGCCGTAATCCGGAATGCGGCGCTCTCCGCGCCGCGCCACGGTTCAGTGAGCGCATCGCGGCAGGGTGAACCTGCCGCGATGCGGCCGTGGAGACGCTCTGCTGCGAGCGCCGGACGCTCCGGAATGCGGCGCTCTCTGCTCCGCGCCACGCTTTGGGCCGCGGGAACGCTTTGCGAGCGCCGAAAGGCGCGTCTGTTATCATCGGTACGTGGTCGACCTGCGCGAGCCGCTCGACGCGCTGATCCATCCGCCGTCCACGTTCACCCGCGGCACGGCGTTCCCGCGTGCGCGGGAGATCCGGCTCTACGACACCACCCTGCGCGACGGCGAGCAGACGCCCGGCGTCGCCTTCACGCCGGAGCAGAAGTACGAGCTGGCGGGGATGCTCTCCGACGCCGGCCTGCACATCATCGACATGGGCTTCCCCTCCGCCGCGCCCTCCGAACGCCGGGCGCTGGAGCTGATCCTCGAGGGCAAGCGCAAGGGCCGGCTGCGCGCGGACCTCGAGGTGATCGTGATGTGCCGGTCGAGCGCGCGGGACATCGACCTCACCCTCGACACGCTGGAGAGGATGGGCGCGCGCCCGGACGACTGCACCTTCTTCATCTTCACCTCCGGCTCCGACCTCCATCTCAAGTACAAGATCGGCAAGACGCTGCTGCACCTCGAGGGACGGCGGCCCGCGGAGTGGCTGGACCTGCCCGTCTCCTTCTATCGCGAGGCCAACGTCCGCATGGCCTGCGCGGCCATCCGCCACGCGCGGAGCCGCGGCGTGCGCGAGATCGAGTTCGGCGGCGAGGACGGCTCGCGCGCCGACGTGGACTACCTGATCGAGCTGGCACGCGCCTGCTACGAGGCGGGCGGCACCCGCTATTCCTTTCCCGACACCGTCGGCTTCTTCGCCCCCGAGGGCGTCGACTACTACATCCCGAAGCTGGTGGCGGCCTTCCCGGCGCGCCCGCTGGTCGTCCACTTCCACAACGACTTCGGGCTCGGCGCCTACAACACCGTGCGCGCGCTGCACCACGGCGCCACCGTGCCCACCTGCACCGTGAACGGCCTCGGCGAGCGCGCCGGCAACGCGCCCCTGCACACCACGGTGATGATCCTGAAGGAGCTCTACGGCGTGAGCGTGCCCGGCTTCCGCTACGACATGCTCTGGCCGCTGCGCCGCAAGGTCGAGGAGTTCAGCGGCATCCCGGTGGGCGCCACCGAGCCCGTGATCGGCCACAACGTCTTCAGCCACGAGACGGGCATCCACACCGCCGGGATCACCATCCACCCCGCCATCTACCAGGTGATCGAGCCGGAGGCGGTGGGCGGCCGCATGCGCTTCCTCTTCGGCAAGCACTCGGGCGCCATGGCCATCGAGGCCGTGCTCTCCCGCCACCGCGAGGAGCTGGCGGCCGAGGGCGTCGAGGTGACGCCCCAGCTCGTGCAGGTCCTGCTCCGCCTGGTCAAGGAGGTCCGCGAGAAAAAAGCGCTCGTCTCCCAGCACCTCGACGGCATCCGCAACTATTACAGCCACCTCGAACGGCTGGGTTTGACCGAGGAAGACCTGGTCGCCTACGCCCTGGTCCTCGGCCGCGACGCGGGTCCGAGTGCCTGAGGACGGGCCCCACCCCGCCGCCGGCCGCCGACATCCCGACGCGTCACCGCCCGCCCCGCGCGGGCCGCTCCTCGACATCCGCCTGCGCTGGCGCGCGGGCCAGGCCGCGCTGGGCCTGGCCGTGCTTCTCGCCGTGGTCGCGCTGACGCGGCCGCTGGCGCCGGGCGGCGCCTCGCCCCGCTTCCGGCTGGCCTTCATCGTCCTGCTCGGCCTCGGGGTGAGCGCCGCCGCGCTCCTGGCCAGCCTGCGCGGCCGGGGCGCGGGCGAGCACCTCTCCTTCTACGCGCTCGTGGTGCTCGCGCTCGACGGGATCGGCCAGCTCCTGGCGCCCTCGGGCTGGCCCGTCTGGCCGCTGATGGCCGTGCTCGTGGCGACCGTGGCCGTGGCCGAGTCCCAGGCGCTGGCTCTGGGCGTGGCCACGCTCGCGTCGCTCCTGGCCGTGGCGGACACGGCGGCCGGCGGGTTCGTGCACTGGCCCGGCGCGGTCGCCGCGTCCGCCGGTTACGCCGCCCTCGTGGCCGCGGTGAGCCTGGCCCTGCGCGGCGAGAAGCGCCGCCTCAGCGCCACGCTGGCCGAGCTGGCGCGCCTGAAGTACGGCATCGACCACCTCGAGGAGGCGGAGCAGCTCGCGGGCCGCGAAGGGCGCGAGGCGGCGCCGGCGAGCCTGCGCCAGGCCTCCGAGGATGCACGGCGCAGCCGCCAGGTGGAACGCGACCGGGAGCTGCACGACGACCTGGGCCGGCTGGTGGCGGTGGCCCGCGCGTCGCTCGCGGCGCACGCGGTCCTCTACTTCGCCGTGGACCGCGAGCGCGAACACGCCCACCTGCGCGCGGCGGACGGTCCTTTCGCGCTCATCCGCGACGCCTCTCTCCCGCTCGCGCAGGATCCCTTCGCCTTCGTCCTGGACCGGCGCCAGCCGTTCTACGCCACGGACTTCCCGCGCCTGCTCTTCGCGCTGCCCTACTACCGCGGGACGGTCAAGGTGGGCTCGCTCCTCGCCGTGCCGGTGCTCACGGGCGACGCGGTGGCGGGCGTGCTCCTGGCCGACCGCCTGGAAGTGCAGTCGCTGACCGGACGGGATCCCGAGCTGCTCCAGGCCTTCGCGGGCCTCTTCGGCGACGCCATCCTGCGCGCCCGCGCGGCGCAGCGGCGCGAGGAGCTGGAGGTGGAGTTCAAGGCCGCCTACGACGTCTCGCGCAAGCTCGCGGTGATGACCCTGCCCGCGCAGGTGCTCCGCCACCTGCTCCGCTCGGCGGAGGACCTCGTGCCGTTCGAGGCGGCGGCCATCGCCATGATGGACGACGCGAACACGAGGTACACGCTGGAGAGCGCGGTGGGCTGGGCGGCCGCGTTCGAGGGACGCGAGGTCGGGCGGATCGAGAAGACCTGGACGGCCTGGGTCCTGGCCAACGCGGAAGAGGCGTTCCTGCTCGACCACCTTCCCACCGCCCGGGACCGCATGCCGGTGCTCGTGCTCGACGAGGGCGGCGCGCGCGCGGAATCGCTCCTGGCCGTGCCGTTGCGCGCCCGCAGCCGGAACCTCGGGGCGCTCGTGCTGACCGGTCCGCGCGGGGCCTTCACCGCGTCGGCGGCGCGCGTACTCGGCATCCTGGCCAACCAGGCCGCGGCCACGCTGTCGGTCATCCAGCTCAAGGAGCGCCACCGGGACCTGGCCGAACACGACGCCCTGACGGGCCTCTACAACCGGCGCGCCTTCGACGACCATCTCGCGCGGGCCGTCGCGCGCGAGGACCGGCAGGGCGGGCGCTTCGCGCTGCTGATGCTGGACATCGACCACTTCAAGAAGCTCAACGACACCTACGGCCACCCGGCCGGCGACGCCGCCCTGGCCGGCGTGGCCCGGCTCCTCGAACGCCTCTTGCGCAAGGGCGACCTGGCCGCGCGCTACGGCGGCGAGGAGTTCGCGGCCATCCTGCCCGGCAGCGACGAGAAGGGCGCCCTGGGCATGGCCGAGCGCGTGCGCCAGGCCCTCGAGAGCGAGCGCCTGGTGTTCGAGGGCGCCCGCCTCGCGCTCACGGCCAGCTTCGGCGCCGCGGTGTGGCCGGCGGACGGCCGGGAGGCCGCGGCGCTCGTGGGAGCGGCGGACCGCGCGCTCTACGCCGCCAAGCAGGCGGGCCGCAACCGCGTCACCGCGGCCTCGCAGTTGACGGTCGGCGCGCGCGAGCCCTAACCTGGAAGGACCTTGCAGAAGGAAGCCCATCCGCGGGCGGGGGAAAAGGGCGCGGGGAACGGCCCCCCCCTGCGCGTCGTGACCTACAACGTCCATCGTTGCCGGGGCATGGACGGCCGCACCCGGCCCGGGCGCATCGTGGACGTCCTGCGCGAGGTGGAGGCCGACGTCATCGCCTTGCAGGAGGTGGTCAGCCGCGACGACGGCACCGCCGAGAAGAACCAGGCGCGCTTCATCGCGGAGTCGCTCGGCCTGAACTACCTCCTGGGCGAGAACCGCAAGCTCCGCGGGGCGGCCTACGGCAACGTCGTGCTCTCGCGCCTCCCCATACGGGTGGTGAAGAACCACGACCTGTCCATCGAGGGCTACGAGCGGAGGGGCTGCCTGCACATCGACGTGGCGGTGGAGGACGCCGTCGTGCACGTGTTCAACGTGCACCTGGGCACCGACTTCCTGGAGCGCCGGCACCAGGGTCGCCGGCTGGCGGACGTGGAGATCCTCCGCCAGGCCGGGCTCACCGGCCCGCGCCTGCTCCTCGGCGACTTCAACGAGTGGACGCCCGGGCTGACCACGCGCCTGCTGGGCTCACACCTGAAGAGCGTCGACATCTTGAAGCACCTGCGCCGCCGGCGGACCTACCCGGGCGTGCTCCCCTTCCTCATGCACCTCGACCACATCTACCACGACGACACGCTCGAGCTGCAGGCCTTGAAGCTCCACCGCACGCGGCGGGCGCTCCTCGCCTCCGACCACCTGCCGCTCATCGCCGAGTTCCGGCTGATCCGCTCCCACATCCCGGAGGCGCATCCCCTGGCTCCGGAGCCGCTGCTCGCGGCGCCGGAGCGCCCGTCGGACTAGAACAAGTGCCCGCCCCCGTTCCCGTCCCTTGGCGGTCTCTGCTGCCCTACTTCTTGAACAGGCTGTCGAACGCCGACCGCGCGTTCGCCTTCGCGCCCGCGCCCGGCCCCGCCGTGCGGTTCCGGAACGCGAAGAACTCACAGAAATTCGCCTTCGACTTGTCCGGCACCCACTCCGCGGCCGGGTCGGCGCACTGGTTGTTGCGCCCGGGATCGTGGAAGGCGCAGTTGAGGCAGCACTTCAGGTCGGAGTAGCAGGTGGAGCAGGAGTCGGTCCGCTGGAGCGCGGCCTCGAGCCGCACCTCGCTCCCGCAGTGATGGCAGGCCATGCTCACGGGCTCACCCGGCACTCGGCGAAGGCCTTCTGGCCGGGCTCCGAGGCCAGGAAGGCGACGAGCGCCCCGGCGTCCTCCGGGTGCGCGGGGGCGACGCCGGCCGCCGCGCGCGCCACGATCGGCGGCACGTCCACGCCCATCCTGTCGCCCGGCGCGGCGAGCGAGAGGGGGACGAGCGCCACCGCCGCTTCGCGCAGCGCCCGCCCGCTGGCCGAGCGCACGCGCCCGCCGCTGGTCGAGCGCGCCCAGCGCCACGCCTCGTACGAGGCCGGGCTCTCGGGAACGGTGACCTCCAGGCCGGACCCGGCGAGGTCGGCCGCCCGCCGGATCGAGGCGGTGCCGGCGCCGCGGACCTGGACCACCCAGGGAACGCTCGCCACGTCCACGTCGGTGCCCGGCTCCGCCGTCCCGCCCTCGAGCGCGCGCGTGAGCTCGATCGCGCTGGCCACGAGCACGTCCACCGGCCCCGGCGCCAGCGGCGAAGCGGTCTCCACGTCCACCTTTCCGCGCGCGGCCGGCCAGGCCCGGACCGCGGCCTCGACGCAAGGCGCCACCACCGCCGAGGCGCGGACGCGCAACGCAAAGGGGGCGTCCGCCGCTGATGCCAGGGCCGTCACGAGGACGGCCATCGCGGGGAACGCGTTCATGCCCACGATGCTACCTCAGGCCTCCGGCGGAGGCGATGCGGCCGGGACGCGGGGGACGGCCCATCCGGCCAGGCCGGGCAGCAGGGCGAGCGAGAGCGCGAGGAAGACCACCGTGTCGAGGTAGTAGATGCCGCGCAGGTCCCACTGCGCCACCAGCCCCGCCACCGTGGGCGCGATCGCGCCGCCGAAGAGCGCCGCGCTGGAGAAGAAGCCGAACGCGAGGGTGCGCTGCCCGGTGGGGACCATCAGGCCGCCCATCGTGTAGCAGAGCGTCAGGGCGCCGCCCGAGGCCAGCCCCAGCGCCATCGCCAGGACGACGAAAGCCGGGAAGCTCCCGACCAGGGCCATGGGCAGCACCGTGAGCGCGCCCGCGAGCAGGCTCGCCGCGAGCAGCGCGCGAGGCGAGTGGCGCCGGCTGGCCTTGCCCAGCAGCGCCGCCGAGATCGCGGCGGCGACCGAGTAGAGGGAGATCGCGGTGCCGGTCGACAGGGCCAGGCGTCCCGCCGGGACGCCGACCTGCTGCAGGTGGAGCGGCAGGATCGGCGTGAAGGAACGGCCGACGAAGTTCACGAGGAAGAGGATGGCCAGGAGCGGGGGCACGCCCGCCATCCGCAGGACGTCGCCGAACGACCCGCGCGCGGCCGCGGGCCTCGCCTCCGGAGCGGGCGCGTCCTCCCGGTAGTGGCGGGCGACGAGCGCCAGGGCGCCCGCGCACACCGCCGCGGTGACCACGAACGTCCACCGGATGCCGATGGAGTCCGCGAGCACGCCCCCCGCCACCGGACCGAACGCCGCCGACAGGATCTGCGCGCCCTGTACCGAGCCCACGGCGCGTCCGGTGTGCTCCCGGGGCACGCGCGCCGTGGCCATGGCCAGGCCCAGCGGTCCCAGGCCGCCGAAGAAGCCGACGCCCAGGCGCAGGACCAGGAGCTGGACCACGTCTCTGACCAGCGCGGACAGGACGAGCAGGATGACGTAGGAGACGAGCGCGCGCAGCACCATCTTCTTCTGGCCGTACCGGTCGGCCAGCCGGCCCCACACCGGCGCCATCAGCCCGGCCACGAGCGGCGACACGCCGATCAGGATGCCGGCCCACAGGGCCACCGCGTCGGGATCGGCGACGCCCAGCTCGCGCACGTAGAGGGTCATGAAGGGAAGGACGAACGCGAAGCCGGTGAAGACCACGAACACCGTGGCCACCATCACCTGCTGGTTCCGCCGCCACGGCTCGTCCGCGAGAAGCCTCATGCGAGCAGCCGCACCTCGCCCAGGGCGAGCGGTCCGCGCAGCTCCACGAAGCCGCGGGCCTCGCCCCGCGACCCCAGCCGCCGCGCGGCGCTGAGGGCGCCGCCGCTCAAGAGGACGACGGTGGGAGGGCCTGCCTCGACCCTGACGTCACGCCAGCGCACGCCCCGGCTCCAACCGGTGCCGAGAGCCTTGCTGGCCGCCTCCTTGCCGGCGATGGCCAGGGCGAGGGCCCGCGCGCGGGCGGGGGCGTCCGCGGGAAGGAGGGCGGCTTCCTCGGGGTCCATGAGCTTGGCCACGAGCCGCCCGCCCCAGCGCGCGAGGGCGCGCTCGACCCGCTCGAGCTCCACGATGTCGATGCCCAGCCCGACGACCAGAACGCCTCCCGGAGACCCCCGCCCGACCCCGGTCGGACGATAACACACGGCCCGCGGACGTGACGGGATGCACATCGGGACGGCTCCGGGCCGGGGGTATAATCGGGCCGCTGAGGCCCGGTTCCCGGGCCGCCGAGGATTCACATGCGCGTCTCCGTCACTGCCTCCGCTGTCGCCCTGGCCTTCGCTCTCGGCGCCCTGCCCGCGGCTGGGCAGAGTCTGGGGGAGGCGGCCGCCCGTGAGAGAGCCCGCAAGGAGAAGGCGGCGCGCGAAGGGAAGGCCCGGCCCCCGGTGAAGGTCATCACCGAGGACGAGCTGCGCGGCCGGGTGACCTCGGGGACGCTGTCGCAGCCGGCGGCCGAAGACGTCGCCACGGAGGCGGCTCCCGCCGACGGTTCCGACCCGGCCGCGAGCCCGGGCCAACCCGCCGAGCCCGAGAAGAGCGAAGAGGAGCTGCGCGCGGAGCGGCAGGCGGAATGGCGGCAGAAGCTGCAGGACGCCCAGGCCGACGTGGCCAGCCTCCGGGCCCGGGTGGACCAGATCCAGACCGCGCTCAACGACATGACGGGGCCGATCTACGGTCCCAACCGCGCGTCCATCGCCAACCAGCTCGAGCAGAGCAAGGCGGCGCTCACGACCGCCGAGCAGACGGTGGCGAGCCTCGAAGAGGAAGGCCGCCGCAACCGTTATCGCTAAGGGCTCGTCACTAACGCCGTTCCACGCGCGCGAGCAGCCCCCGGTCGGCGTTGAGCTCCACCCGCGGGCGCGTCGCCGTCTCGAACGTCCAGGCGTTGTCCCCGGGGGCGAGGGGCAGGACACGGTCCTCCCGGCCCGTCCTCGTGACCAGCGTGACCGTCAGCGGCACGGGCCCCGGCAGCCCCGCCGCGCGAGCCTCGACCGTCGTTCGATAGCCCGCGGCGAAGCGCGCGCTCCGCGCCGAGTACGTGATGCGGGGCAGGGCGGTCTCGTGGACCCACGTCTGGAAGTAGGGGCCCAGGTCGCGGCCCGAGGCGCCTTCCAGGGCGCGGCGCAGATCGGCCGTGCCCGCCTTCCCGAACCGGTGGGTGGACTGGAAGTCGGCCAGCGCCCGCCGGAAGGCCTCCTCGCCCACGACCCCGCGCAGCATGTGGAGGACGAACGCCCCCTTGTTGTAGACGATGGCGCGATAGACCTGCGGGTCGCCCTTGATGTGGCCCAGGCGATGGCCGAGGTGGATCGGCCCGCGCTCCTCCATGCGCAGCGCCCAGCGCGCCATGCGGCCCATCATGTCGCGGAAGGTGCGCTCGCCGTGGCGGTGCCGCACCCAGAGCGCGGCCGCGTATTGGGCGAACGCCTCGGAGAGCCAGCGCTCGCGGTAGTTCCGGCCGGCGACGCCGTGGCCCCACCACTGGTGCGCCAGCTCGTGGGCCAGGAAGAAGCCGGGCAGGTCCGAGAAGTTGGCGGGATCGTCCCGCAGGTTCCGCCGCAGGAGCAGCGGACGCACGACGAGGACGATCATGCCGGGCGGGCTGTGGCCGCCCGGGGCGAAGCCCTCGATGATCGCCAGGTTGAGCAGCGGGTAGGGGCAGGGTCCGAACTCGCCGGCGTAGAAGCCCAGGATCTCTCCGGCGAGGTCCATGACCTCGGCGGCCTCTCCGCGGGCTCGTCCCACGGCCCAGGCCTGCAGCGTCACGGGCCCGTCCGCGCGGCGTCCCACCTCGGCCAGGCGGCCGACGGCAACCGAGATGTATTTGCCCGGACGGTCCTGCTCGTACTGGAGCAAGACGCGGTTGCCTTCGGCCCGCGCCACCACGCGCGTGCCGCCCGCCACCACCGTGTACCCGAGCGGCACGTCGAAGCGCAGCGTGGCCAGGGCGTGGTCGTCGATGCCGCCGCGCGGGTACCAGGCCGTCCGGTTGGTGTAAACGAGCACGTTCTCGATCATCAGCTCTTCGTCCGGCAGTTCCCGCACCTGCACGACCTCGTCCTCGACGGGCGTGGGGGGGTGCACGCCGGAGTAGCGGACGGTGAGCGCGACCTCGTCCGTGGCCGCGGCCAGCGGGCCCAGTGACACCATCACCGTGTCCTGGTGCCGCACGCGGAAGAACAGCAGCTCGCCCGCGTCCGGCGAGCGGATCGACTCCACGCGCAGGTCGGCGTGGAGCCGCAGCCGGACGGTGGGGGTGGGCGTCAGCAGCCGGACGGTCAGCGTGTCCTCGCCGGCGATGAACGAGCGGCTCGGCTCGAAGCGCACGGCGAGGTCGTGGCGCAGCAGGTCGAACTCGCGCCGCGCGTCCTCGTCGTAGTCGGTGCTGCCGCCCGCGGAGGGATAGAGGAGGATCTGGCGGCGCCTCGCGCGGTCGAACAGGCTGATGCTTTCCGGCTCGGCGGTGCTGAGCGCGTAGGTGAGCGTCCCGCGCCGGCCCGCGCGGAAGGTGACCGAGGCGTCACCCAGCCCGGGCAGCAGCCACCAGGGCGAGCCCGGCAGGTTCGCGTCCAGCACGAACGAGCGGTCCACCTGCTCGTCGTAGAAGCGGCGGGCCTGCGCGAGGTGGCGGGCGCCCGCGGGTTCCGGTTGGAGCCGCGCCGGCGCGAGGAAGCGGTGCAGGTCCGCGGGATGGATGCGGATGAGGGCGGCGCTGACCGAGGCGTGCAGCTCCGGCCGGCCCGCGAACTCCTGCATCTGGGCGCGCTCCGCCTCCGGCCGCGGCCGCACGTGGACGGTGCCCTCGCCCACGAACACGAGCAGGGTGGGACCGAGGGTCGCGGGCGCGGAGAAGAGCGCTCCTTTCCGCATCTCCAGGTCGAAATCCTCGAGCCGCAGCACCATCCCCGCCGCGCGGTAGGGTTGGGGATCGAGCGAGAGGTGGACCAGGTTGTCGATGCGGCCGAGCGGCTCCCGCGCGGCGACGCGCCAGCCGTCGGGCGCCGGCTCGAAGCGGTACAGCCACTGCTCGAGGCGTCCGCGTGGCTCGCTCACCGTGAACACCTGGGCGGCCGAGGTCAGCGGCCGGCGGCCCGGCGCGAGCGGCCGGCCGACCGTGAGGTCGCTGCGCTCGGCGGCGAAGTGCGACGAGGCGTGGGCGGTCTCCTCCTCCCGGTCGCTCTCGCTCGCGAACCGCCAGAGGCCGAGATAACCGGCCAGGTCCCGCGCGCTCCAGGCCGCTTCGAGCCGCTCGGCCAGCTCGCGCGGGTTCTGGGCGGGGACCGCGTCCGCCGGCGGTTGGGCCCGGGCCGCCCCCGCGAAGAGGAGGGCCGTCAGCGCCAGCCGCGGCCCGGTCAAACCGGTGCCGCCCCGCCGGGGAGCCCGGGGAAGCGGCGGGGCAGCCTGACGGAAAAGACGCTTCCCTCGCCCTCCCTGCTCCGCACCGCCACGGACCCGTGGTGCAGCCGGACGATCTCGCGCACGAGGTACAGGCCCACGCCCGTTCCGCCCACGCGCCGGCTGAGCCCGCCGTCCACCATGTAGAACTTCTCGAAGATCCGCGGCAGGTGCTCGGCGGGGATGCCCGCGCCGGAGTCCTCGACCTCCAGGGCCACGTCGTCGCCGTCGGCGCGGCCGCGCACGACCACGCACGCGCCGGCGGGGCTGTACTTCACGGCGTTGTCCACCAGCTTGCGCACGACCTGGTGCAGGAGGTTGCCGTCGCCCTCCAGCCCGATGCCGGTGGAGGGGAAGTCCAGGTGCACGGCCACGTTCTTCTTCCGCGCGGCCAGCCGCAGCACCTCCACCGAAGCCGCGGTGAGCTCGCGCAGGTCGAGGGCCTGGATCTGGAGCAGCCGGCGGGCCTCCTCGCGCTCGATGCGGCTGACGTCGATCAGCGTGTCCACCATCTCGATGAGCCGGTCGCAGCTCTCCGCCATCACGCGCAACACGTCCTCGAGCGACTCGCCTTCCGGAGGGCCTTCGCGCAGGAACTCCGCGTACCCCTTGATGACGGTCAGCGGCGTGCGGAACTCGTGGCTGACGTTGCGCAGGTACTGCTGCCGCAGCCGGCCGAGCTCCTCCAGCCGCCGGTTGGCCTCGACCACCTCGGAGAGGTGGGCATGCGCCTCCTCGAACAGGCGCGCGTTGTCGATGGCCACCGCGGCCTGGTCCGCGAACGCGCTCATGACCGCCTGCTCGTCGAGGGAGAAGCGCCGCTCCTCCTTGGTCACCACCTCGAGCGTGCCCAGGATCTCGTCGCCCCGGCGGAGCGGCACGCCCAGGAACGACCGGTACTGGAAGCGCTCCACCAATGGCCCGAACCGCAGGCGCGCATCCTCGAGCATGTGCGTGATGGCCAGCGGCGCGCCCTGGCTGATGATCCAGCCGGAGAGGCTCTCCCCCACGCGCAGGCCGTCGAACGAGCGCAGGACATCCTCCTCCAGGCCCTCCTGGGCGGCCATGCGCAGCCTTTCTCCCTCGCGCAGGAAGAGCACGCAGTGGCGCGTGCCCATGACGCGGTTCACGCTGCGCGTGATCAGGGGCAGCAGCTCGCGCAGGTCGAGCCGCCCCACCACCCCCTGGCCGATGGCCACCAGCGACTGCAGCCTTTCCTGGCTGGCGGTGAGGCGGCGGACCGCGAGCGCCTGCTGCCGCCGGACGGAGCGGAGGTAGGAACCGGTGGTGCCGGCGGCGAAGGCGCAGAAGAGCAAGGTGAGGGCATGGAACATCGCCAGCGGACGGTCCTCCAGGGTGGCAAGGGCGGTGACGATGCCGGCGTCCAGCACGCCGAAGGCGAGGCCGTAACGGAGCCCCCGTCGCACGGAGATGGCCACCACGTGGGGATAGAGGAGCAGCCAGAGCGGGCCCCGCAGGCCGCCGGTGAAGAGCGCGCCGGCGCCCACGGCGGCCGCGTCCACCGCGTCATGGGCGAGCTTCAGGGCGCGGGCGCGCGGGTGCCGCCGGACCCACAGCTGGCTCGCCAGGTTGAAGGCGATGTAGGCGGCCCCCACGGCCAGCGCCAGGCGCGGCCGGACGGCGGGGCTGTTCCACACGAACGCCAGCGAGAGGACGGCGATCGCGACCGAGGCCCAGCGCGTGAGCGCGGCGACGAGAGGTCCCCGGCCGTAGAGCGCTTCGTCCGTGCGGGTCGGGGCCGTGTCCATTCCTTCGAAAAGGTTCAATTATAATCGTTTGCTTCCGGCAGCCCCGGCGGCCGCCCGTGACGAGCCCATGACCACCTTCGACCGCAAGCGCCTGCCCCCGTCCGTGTTCAAGCTCGACGTGGAGCGGATGCGCGCGGGGTGGTACTCGGACAAGTACTTCATCAACATCGCGCGCACGCTCTCCCAGCTCGCCGCCCGGGGCTACCGCTTCGGCGGCAGCGACCCTGCGCGGTCCGACCTCGACGCGGACCTGCGCAACCTGGACGTGGGCTCGATCGAGGTCGAGATGCAGTGGTTCCCCCGGCGCCAGCCCTCGTGCGTGGTGGTGGGGGTGGACAAGGCGCTGGCCATGCTGCGGGAGTGCACGGGCTACCTCGACGACGAGGGCGCGTTCGTGAGCACGTTCGACCGCATGGAGGTCTGGGCGGTCCACGACGGCACGGAGGCGCCCTTCGAGGGCGACGTGCTGGCGGTCACGCCCGTGATGAAGGTGCGGGGCCGCTATCGCGATTTCGCCCTCCTGGAGACGCCCACGCTCGGCGCGCTCACGCGGGGCAGCCGCGTGGCCACCAACGTCTACGAGGTGCTCAAGGCCGCGCGCGGCAAGCAGGTGCTGTTCTTCCCGGCCCGCTTCGACGCCCACGAGGTGCAGGCGGCGGACGGATACTCGTACCAGGTCGCCGTGCAGCTGTTCAACCAGAACTACGGCAAGAGCGTGCCCGCCTCGGTCTCGACCGACGCGCAGGGGGACTGGTGGGGGGGCGCGGGCGGAGGGACGGTGGCGCACGCGGCCATCGCCTGCTTCCTCGGCGACACCGCGGAGGCCACCATGGCCTTCGCGGCCACCACCCCGCCCGAGATCCCGCGCATCGCGCTGGTGGACTTCGGCAACGACTGCGTCGGCACCTCGCGGCAGGTGATCCGCCGGATGTTCGGGCGCTACCTGGAGCTGCTCAAGGCCGGCCAGCCGGACGAGGCCCGCAGGTACAAGCTCCATGGCGTGAGGCCCGACACCTCCGCCCACATGCGCGACGTCTCCGTGCCGCCGCTCGGCGACAAGGCGCTCGATTGCGGCGTGAACCCACGCCTGGTCTTCCTGATGCGCGAGGCCATCGACCAGGAGTGGGCGAGCTGGGGGCTCGCGGGCGAGGACGCGGCGGTGGCGGAGCGCTACTGCAAGGAGGTGCGCATCGCCGTGACCGGCGGCTTCACGCCGGCGAAGATCAAGCAGTTCGAGGACCTGAAGGTGCCGGTGGACATCTATGGCGTGGGCTCGTGGCTGCTCTCGTCGTGCGACGTCCACGGCACGAACAACGATTTCACGGCGGACGTGGTGCGGGTGAAGATGCACGGCCGGTGGTACGACCTGGCCAAGACCGGGCGCCAGGCGGCCGACAACCTGATGCTGGAGCGGGTGCAGTGAGGTCCGCCGGGGTCGTGGGGCGGGCGACGGTTCGGAGGCGGCCGGGGATCGTGCTCCCGCGCTCCAGCCTGATCGCCCGCGCCGTCAAGCGGACGCGGGCGACATCGGCATTCACCAACCAGTCGCGCGTCCGCACGAACCCCGCCCGCCTCCAGGGCCGCCCGCCACGGCGGGACACATGACGGAGTCCGTGTCGCTGCTGACCGCGCTCCTGGGAGGGCTCGTATCCTTCGTGTCGCCTTGCGTGCTGCCCATCGTGCCCGGGTACCTCTCGTTCATCAGCGGCGTCAACGTGGTGCAGCTCAGGGACGGCGAGGCGCCGCGGGGGCTCGCGGGACGGGTGGCCTTGGCCAGCACCGTGTTCGTGCTCGGCTTCTCCACCGTGTTCGTGGCGCTGGGCGCGGCGGCCACGCTGGTCGGCTACACCCTGCAGCAGTACAAGCGCGAGCTGGGCATGGTGGGCGGGGTCGTCATCATCGTGCTGGGCCTGCACACGGCGGGCCTCCTGCCCATCAAGTGGCTGCTCTACGAGAAGCGCGCGACGGTGCGCGCGCGGCCCGTGAGCCTGCTCGGGGCGTACGTGGTGGGCCTGGCCTTCGCGTTCGGCTGGACGCCCTGCATCGGCCCCATCCTGGGTGCCATCCTCCTCTATGCCTCGCAGCAGGAGACCGTCCGCGAGGGGGTGGTGCTGCTCTCCGCCTACTCGGCCGGCCTGGGCATCCCGTTCATCCTGTCCGGCCTGGCCGTCAATCGCTTCTTCGCCGCGTCGGGGGCGCTCAAGCGGCACATGCGCCTGGTGGAGTACGTGGCGGGCGCCCTGCTGGTGGGCGTGGGCGTCCTCCTCGTCACCGACCGCCTGACGATGATCGCGCAGTACTTCGTGAAGCTCTTTCCCGGCCTGGCCACGATCGGCTAGCCGCCTGGGCGCCGCGGCTCTTCTCTGGCCGCCCCGCGGCACGGCTATAATGCCGGGATGAAGGCGCGCGGGTGGGCTCTCGCCGTGGCGACCGCGCTCTCGGCGGCGTCCTGCCAGGCGCCGCCCTCCGAGGTCCGCGCCGCGCCCGCGTTCGAGCTGCCGGACCTGGCGGGCGGCAAGGTCTCGCTGGCGGACCTCGAGGGCAAGGTCGTGGTCCTCGACTTCTGGGCCACCTGGTGCGGGCCCTGCATCAAGGAGATCCCCGAATACGCCGAGTTCTGGCGCAAGAACCGCCCGCGGGGCGTCGAGGTGGTGGGGGTGGTGTGCGACTCGGGCGAGCCCGCCGAGATCCAGGAGTTCGTCCGCGAGTACAAGATCCCCTACCGGCAGCTCCTCGGCGACGAGGAGGTGCAGGCCGCCTTCGGCGCGCTGCAGGGCTTCCCGACCACGTTCCTCATCGACGGCCAGGGCGTGATCCGGAAGAAGATGCTGGGCAGCCCGCCGGGCAAGTTCGAGACGCTGCAGAAGATGGTCGACGAAGCCCTGGCCGCGCGCTAGCGCCGGGTCTCCAGAGACAGGTGGTCATCGCTTGAGCGTGACACAGGAACAGGTTCTGGCCGCCCTGCGCACGGTGCAGGACCCCGACCTCCACCAGGACATCGTGACTCTCGGCTTCGTGAAGAACGTGCGCATCGAGGGCGGAGCCGTGGACTTCACGATCGAGCTGACCACGCCGGCCTGCCCGGTCCGCGACGAGATGAAGGCCGAGGCCGAGCGCAACGTCTCCGCCCTGCCCGGCGTGACGGCCGCCCGCGCGGAGATGACCGCGAACGTGCGCGCCCGGGGCGGCTTCAGCCGGCAGGAGCTACCCGGGATCCGCAACATACTGGCGGTGGGGGCGGGCAAGGGCGGCGTCGGCAAGTCCACCACCGCGGTGAACCTCGCGGTGGCGCTGCGGCAGAAGGGCGCGCGCGTCGGCCTCATGGACTGCGACGTGTACGGGCCGAACATCCCGCAGATGCTCGGGATCACGGGCCAGCCCGAAGTCACCGAGGAGCGCAAGATGGTGCCGCCCGAGGCCCACGGCATCAAGGTGATCTCGATGGGCATGCTGGTCCCGCCCGACCAGCCCGTGATCTGGCGCGGGCCCATGCTGCACGGCGCGGTGCAGCAGTTCCTGCGCGACGTGGTCTGGGGCGAGCTGGACTACCTGGTCGTGGACCTGCCGCCGGGCACGGGCGACGTGTCGCTGAGCATGGCCCAGAGCGTCCCCGTGGCGGGGGCGGTGGTGGTGACCACGCCGCAGGGGGTGTCCGTCTCCGACGTCCGCAAGGCCGTGGCCATGTTCCGCCAGCTCAACATCCCGGTGCTGGGCGCGATCGAGAACATGAGCGGGTTCCAGTGCCCGCACTGCGGGGAGAAGACCGAGATCTTCGGCCGCGGCGGGGGCGAGCAGATGGCGAAGGACCTCCTGATCCCGTTCCTGGGGGCGGTGCCCATCGACACGCGCGTGCGGGCGGGCGGCGACGAGGGGCAGCCCATCGTGGCCGCGGCGCCGGACGCGCCCGCGGCGCGCGCCTTCGTCGAGGTGGCGGGCAAGGTGGCGGCGCAGATCTCGATCCAGGCCATGAAGACCCTGCGGGTGATCCAGACGGCCTGAGGAGCGTGTGAGGGTCGATTCGCTACCCCTGGTGCGGCAGCTCTGGCAGGACCACCGTGACCGGCTGGCGCTGGCCGGGCTCGTGGCCGCGTTCCTCGGCCTGTTCGCCCTCACCAGCGCGCTCACCGCCGCCTACCGGTCGAAGGAAGAGTCGCTGGCGGAGGACTGGTACGAGAAGGGCGTCCGCGCGCTGGACGCGCGGGAGCCCGAGCAGGCCATCTCCGATTTCCGCAACGCGCTCGCCTGGTCGAGGAACAACCCCGCCTACCAGCTCCGGCTGGCCCAGGCGCTGCTCGCCTCCGGCCGGGGCGAGGACGCGGGCGCCTACCTTCTCACCTTGCGCCGGCGTGAGCCCGGCCACGGCCTCGTCAACCTGGAGCTGGCGCGCCTGGCGGCGCGCGCGGGTCACGTGCAGGAAGCCCACCGGTACTACCACGACGCCATCTACGGCGTGTGGGAGAGCGACGTGCCGAGCTGGCGCCGCCGCGCGCGGCTCGAGCTCGTGGAGTTCCTGCTCGGGCAGGGCGAGCGCGCGGAGGCGGGGGCCGAGCTGCGGCCGCTGGCCCAGGACCTGCCGCCGGACGCGGCCGCGCACGCGGAGGTGGGCCGGCTGTTCCTGCGCGCGGGGGACCCCACGCGCGCCCTCGCCCAGTTCAAGGGCGCGCTGGAGATCGAGGCGGGCAACGCGCAGGCGCTCGCGGGCGCCACCGAGGCGGCGTTCGCGCTCGGACGCTACCCGGCGGTCGTGGAATACGGCGAGCGCGCGCTGCGCCGCGAGCCGCGGTCGGCGGACCTCTCGTCGCGGGTGGAGACCGCGCGGCAGGTCCTGGCCCTGGATCCGGCGCGAGCGCGGCTCTCCGGGGCGGAAAGGGGCCGGCGCGTGCGGCGCGTCTTCGACGTGGCCCTGGCCGAGCTCGACCGGTGCGCCGCGGGCGCCACCCCCTCGCCGGAGCTGGCCGGCCTCCTCCGTCGCGCCCACGACCTCCGGCCCCGATTGCGCCCGCCGGCCCTTCAGCGCGACCTCGAGCTGCGCGAGGGAGCCTTCGACCTCGCGCTCGAGGCCGTACGGCTGGCCTCCCGCGCCTGCGGCGAGCCGGCCGCCCCCGCGCCGCGAGCCGTCCTGCTGCTGGCGGGGCGGAACGGAACGGGCGGCTGATGGCCCCGGACCCCACGTCCGGCGCCCCCGCGCTGCGCGCGCTGGCCCGGCGCCGCTGGCTCACGCTCTGGACCGGGCTGCAGGACACGCTGCGCGCGGTGCAGCGCGAGGAGCAGGCCTTCCTCCTCCTCGCCATTTTCATCGGGCTGTTCGTGGGCCTGGCCGTGGTCTGCCTGCGCATCGCCATCGAGTGGCTGCGCATCACGCTCATCGGGTCGTCGCTGCAGCCGCCCTTCCCCCGGGTGATCCTGGTGCCCGCGCTCACCGGTCTGGCCATCGGCCTGCTCGTGCGCTACGTCTTTCCGTCGGCGCGCAGCAGCGGCGTGAACCAGACCAAGTCCGCGCTCTACATCGACGACGGCCACATCCCGTTCCGCAGCGTGGTGGGGAAGTTCGTCACCTCGGCGCTGGCCATCGGCAGCGGCCACTCGCTCGGGCCCGAGGATCCGTCGCTGCACATCGGGGCGGGCGTGGCGTCCGGGGTGGGCGGCCGGCTGAGCTTCTCGCGCGACAAGGTGCGGCTGGTGGCTCCGCTGGGCGCCGCCGCCGGCCTGGCCGCCGCCTTCAACGCGCCCATCTCCGCCGTCATCTTCGTCATCGAGGAGGTGATCGGCCGCTGGAGCGTGGGCGTGCTCGGCCCCGTCATCCTGTCCGCGGTGTCGGGCGTGGTCATGGCCCACTGGTTCCTCGGCGCCGAGCCGCTCTTCCGCGTGCCCGCGGTCGAGCTGGTCCACCCCACGGAGCTGATCGCCTACGCCGCGCTGGGCCTGGTGGGCGGCGCGGCCGCGGTCGTGTTCCTGAGGCTCGCGCTGTCCATGCGCCCGCGGCTGCGCGCGCTTCCGTCCTGGACCTGGCCGTGGCAGCCGGCGGTGGCCGGTCTCGTGGTCGGCCTCGTCGGCCTGCGCGTGCCCGAGGTCATGGGCGCGGGCTACGAGACGATCGACCAGGCCATCCACGGCCAATACGTCTGGCACGTGCTCGCCCTGCTCGCGGCGGCCAAGATCGTGGCCACCGCCGTCTCGTTCGCGAGCGGGACGCCGGGCGGGCTGTTCGCGCCGACGCTGTTCATCGGGGCGATGGTGGGAGGGGCGGTGGGTGGCCTGCAGCGCCTGGTCTATCCCGATCTCTCCGCGCCCATCGCCGTCTACGCGCTCGTGGGCATGGGGACGCTGTTCGCGGGCATCCTCCGCGCCCCCATGACCTCGGTCTTCATGGTGCTCGAGGTCACGGGCAACTACGGCATCATCGTCCCCGTCATGGTGTCGAACACGCTGGCCTACATCGTGTCGCGCCGCTTCCAGCGCACGCCGCTCTTCGACGTCCTCTCCCGCCAGGACGGCCTCGACCTGCCCTCGATGGAGGCGCAACGCGAGCAGGTGGTCCTGCGCGTGGAAGACGCGATGCGGCCGGCGCGCGACCCGGTGCTCGCGGGCCACCAACCCGTGTCGGACGCGCTCGCCCGCCTGGACGCGTCGTCGCTCCGCGTGCTGGTCTACGGGTCGCGGGGCTGGGGCGGCGTCTCGGCCGATCGGCTGCGCCGTCTGGCGGCCGAAGGCGAGGACGGCATGCCCCTGGCCGACGCCGTCGAGGAGCGCTTTCCCCACGTGCACCCCGACCACCCCCTCGAGATCGCGCTTCCGCTCCTGCACGAGCGGCCGCTCCTGCCCGTCGTCCATCGCGCCGACTTCGGACGGCTGGTCGGCGTCATCTCGCTCGACGACGTGCTGCGGGCCTACCGCGACACCGGCGCGGTGGCGCGGGAGTGACGCGGTAGGCCCGCCGCGCCGCGTTGTAGACTTCGCGGCAGGGATCCAGCGGTGATCCCGACCGACGGAGTTGCCGACGCGGCGCTCAGGAGCCCGGGGTGACCGGAACCGAGGACCCGGCCAGCCAGGCCCGCACGCGGGCGATCTCGCCCGACTCGAGGGCCACCGGGGCGGTGCGGACGTACGACTCCAGGTAGGGCCGGGCCTCGGCCGTCCGTCCGAGCCGGCGGAGGACGGTCCCGAGGTTGTAGAGCGTCTGGTAGTCGCGCGGGTCGAGGGCGACCGCCCGGCGCCAGCGCGCGATGGCTTCCTCCGTCCTGCCGGCCCGCGCGGCGATGACGCCCAGGCTGTTGTGGGCGCGGGCCAGCGAGCCGTCGATCTCGAGCGCCGCCTCGAAGGCCGCCCGGCCCCGCTCGACATCGCCGCCCATCAAGTGGACGGTACCGATGTTGACCAGGGCGAGGGCGTTGGACGGGTCGATCCGGCGCACCTGCTCGAAGGTGGCCAATGCCTGCTGCGGCTGGCCCAGGTCGGACCGGGCCACGCCCTGAGCGATCAGCACGTCGAGGTCGGGATCGTCGCGGCGAGCGTACGGCTCGAGAAGCGCGAGCGCCTCGGCCGAGCGGCCGGCTTCGTTGAGGTATGCGCCGAGCAGGGCCGCCACCTCGGCGTCGTGCGGGTTGAGTGCGAGCGCCCGTTTGGCCGCTTCGACCGCCGCGGTCAGGTCTCCGACCTCCCGCTCGAGGAAGGCGAGGTGCACCGAGGAGAGGGCCATGTCCGGCCGTCGCCGGACCAGCTCGCGGCAGGTCGCGAGCGCTCCGGGCAGGTCGCCGGCCACGTAGCGCCCGACGACATCCTGTATAACCGCGTCGAGGACGATGAGCCGCTTGGGGTCGTCGTCGTCGGTGTAGCGGTCCTTGACCGCGCCGGCGGTGGTCACGTAGCCGAGCGCCTGCAGCCTCTCCCTGACCTCCGCGCTCTCCTCGGTCCGCTGCGGGCCGCGGTCGCGCGTGCGCAGGCCGTGGAGGGCGGCGCGCAGCCGCTCGAGCCGCTCGGGCTGTGAGGCGGCGAGGTTGCGCTCCTCGCGCGGGTCCCGGCCGAGGTCGTACAGCTCCGGCAGGGGCAGGTCGACGTACTTGAACCCGTCCCGGAGGATCCCGTGCAGCGGTGCCCAGCCGCGGTTGAGCGAAGCGGAAACCGACTCGAAGTAGTTCTCGGGCGCCGGCCCGCCGACGGTAGCGCCTGCCAGCGCCGGCAGCAGGCTGCGTCCCGGGAGGCCGGCGGGGGCTTCCAGGCCGAGCGCGTCGAGGACGGTGGGCAGGATGTCGACGTGACGGGCCGGCTCGCCGGTCACCCGCGGCTTCCACAGGCCCGGCGCGAAGAACACGAGCGGCACGCGCAGCGTCCCCTCGTAGGCGAAGATGCCGTGCGTCTTCTCGCCGTGCTCGCCGAGGGACTCGCCGTGATCGGAGGTCATCACGACCAGCGTGCGGCCGGACCGCTTCGCCGCCAATAGCGGCTCGAGCAGCGGCGCCAGGGCGGCGTCGGTGGCCGCCACCTCGCCGTGGTACGGGTCGTGGCGGTAGCGCGACGCGAAGGGCTCGGGCGGCGCGTAGGGGAAGTGCGGGTCGAACAGGTGCACCCAGCAGAACGTGCGGGCCCCGCCCTGCGCCTCGAGCCAGCGCCTTGCCGCTTCCACCGTCTCGGCGCCCGGCCGCTCCGCCATCACGAAGGCGCGGTTCGACCCACGATCGCCCAGGCGGTCGTCGTAGACGTCGAACCCGCGGGCCAGGCCGAAACGCGAATCGAGGGGAAAGGCGCTCACGAACGCCCCCGTCCGCCAGCCCCGGGTCTCGAGCAGGGTGGCCAGGGTGTCCTGCTCCTCGGGGAAGCGAAAGCCCGCGTTGTCGCGCACCCCGTGATCGAGCGGGTAACGGCCGGAGAGGATGTTGGCGTGCGAGGGCAGGGTGACCACGTTGTGCGCGTGCGCGCGCTCGAAGCGCACGCCTCCGGCCGCCAGGCGATCGAGCCAGGGAGTGGACACGGTGGGGTGGCCGTAGGAGCCCAGGGCGTCGGCGCGGAGGGTGTCCACCGTGATCAGCAGCACGCTCAGGCCCGCGTCGCGCGCCACCCGAGGCTGCCGCGCCCGCCAGGCCCAGACCGTGGCCGCCAGAGCCAGGGCGCCGACCACGCGCGCGCCGAGGACCCGGCGCCGGCCGCTCGGTGCGGGCGGTGTTGCCGCGCCGGTACCGGCGCGGACGGGAGCCACGTCACGTCGGCGCGAGCGCTTGCCCATGACCGTCCATCTTACCCGTGCGCCGGCGGGTCCCCTCGCCGCGGGCCGTCGGCCGTGGCGGCCTTACCTTGATCGGCGGAACGGCGTGCTGGCTCGGACGCCCTGGCCCTGGACGACGTGGTGGTAGGCGCCGGGCGCGAGCTCGTAGGAGTCTTCCGACCCGCCCGGCCAGCGGACGGTCACGCGCGCGCGGGCGGTCCCCCGCGGCACGGCCAGCAGCAGCCGCGGGTCGCTCGTCGAGCAGTAGG
>DATKEG010000016.1:0-16051 GCA_035544515.1 Vicinamibacteria bacterium
CACGGCGCCCGTCTCGCGGCCCGTCCGTCCCATCGCGCCGCCGCGGCCGATCCCCCCGCGGCCGGTGGGACCGCACCCGACCGCCGCCAACCCGGTCGTCGGCTCCGGCCTGCCGCGCTCGCCGCACGCGGTGGCATCACAGCGTCCAGGCATGGTGTCGCCGTTCCGGACGGTCTCCCCCCTCCCCCCGCGCCCGGGTGGGCCGCCGCCCGGCATGAGGCCGGTGGGACGGGCCGCGCCCTCCCAGCGGCGCGACCGCACGCGCGGCCTGCCCCCGCCTCCGAAGGAAGAGCGTCCGGTCTATACGGGCCCGCCCCGCACGATCACCCTCACCGAGGGCGTCACGGTGAAGGAGCTGGGCGAGAAGATGGAGGACGTCAAGAGCCGCGACATCATCAAGGCCCTGCTCGGCCGCGGCATCATGGCCACCCTCAACCAGACCCTCGACCCCCCGCTGGCCATCGAGATCTGCAAGGAGTTCGGCTACGGGGCCTCCATCCAGACCTTCGAGGAAGAGCTCGAGCACGAGCAGGCCGAGGAATCCAAGCCCGAGGACCTCGTCCCTCGCGCGCCCGTGATCACGGTCATGGGCCACGTCGACCACGGCAAGACGTCGCTGCTCGACGCCATCCGCGAAACCTCGGTGGCGGCGGGGGAGGCGGGCGGCATCACCCAGCACATCGGCGCGTACCACGTCAAGGTGGGCGAGCGGAAGGTCGTGTTCCTGGACACCCCGGGCCACGAGGCCTTCACCCTGATGCGCGCGCGCGGCGCCAAGGTGACCGACATCGTGGTGCTGGTGGTGGCGGCCGACGACGGCGTGATGCCGCAGACGGTCGAAGCCATGGACCACGCGAAGGCGGCCGGGGTGCCCATCGTGGTCGCGGTCAACAAGATCGACAAGCCGGACGCCCAGCCCGACCGCGTGAAGCAGCAGCTCTCCGATCGCGGGCTCATGCCCGAGGAGTGGGGCGGCACCACGGTGTTCGTGAACGTCTCCGCCAAGAAGAAGGAGAACCTCGAGCAGCTCCTGGAGATGCTGCTGCTGGTGGCGGACCTCCAGGAGCTGAAGGCGAACCCCAAGAAGGCGGCGGGGGGCACCGTGCTCGAGGCCCGGCTGGACAAGGGCCGGGGGCCCGTGGCCACGGTGCTCGTGCAGGACGGCACGCTCAAGATCGGCGACTCGGTGGTGGCGGGCGCGGTGGCGGGCAAGGTCCGCGCCCTCGTGGACGAGGCCGGCCGGCGGCTCAAGGACGCCGGACCGTCCACACCGGTCGAGGTGCTGGGGCTGCCCGCCCTGCCCGAGCCCGGCGACCCGCTGCTCGTGGTCACCGACGTGGCCAAGGCGCAGCAGATCGTGGGCTTCCGCCAGCTCAAGCTGCGCGAGAAGGCCATGGCCGCGTCGTCGCGCATCAAGCTCGAGGACCTCGGCCGCGCCATCGCCGCGGGGCAGCTCAAGGAGCTTCCGCTGGTGGTGAAGGCGGACGTGCAGGGCTCGCTCGAGGCGGTGAACGACCAGCTCATGAAGCTGCCACAGGACAAGATCAAGCTCCGCATCATCCGCTCGGGCGTGGGCGCCATCAGCGAGGGCGACGTGCTGCTCGCCGCGGCGTCCAACGCGATCGTCATCGGCTTCAACGTGCGGCCGGAGCGGAAGGCGTCGGAGGTGGGGGAGCGCGACGAGGTGGAGATCCGCCTCTATACCGTCATCTACGACGCGATGGAGGACATGAAGAAGGCCATGGAAGGCCTCCTCGAGCCCACCATCCGCGAGGTGCGCCTGGGCGCGGCCGAGGTTCGCGACACCTTCAAGATCTCGAAGGTAGGCACCATCGCCGGCTCCTACGTCACCGACGGGCGCGTGAACCGCAACGCGCAGGTGCGCCTGCTCCGCGACAACGTCGTCATCCACACCGGCAAGGTGTCGTCGCTCAAGCGCTTCAAGGACGACGCCTCCGAGGTGAAGGCTGGCACCGAGTGCGGCATCGGCATCGCGAGCTACAACGACCTCAAGCCCGGCGACGTGATCGAGTTCTTCACCACCGAGAAGGTCAAGGAGACCCTGGAATAATACGTACCCCCTGTATCCTTCCTCCGTGATCTCTGTGTCTCCGTGGCGTCGTACCAGGTGCTCATGGTCATCGGCCTGCTGACGCTCGAGCTGCACTTCCCGGGAGCGCGGTCGCTGAAGGACAAGCGGCAGGCGCTGCGGAGCCTGGAGACGCGGCTGCGCAACCGCTTCAACGTGGCGGTGGCCGAGGTCGAGCACCAGGATCTCTGGCAGCGCGCCCGCCTGGCCGTCGTCTCCGTCAACACCGACCACGCCCACCTCGACGCCACCTTGAGCAACGCCACCTCCGAGGCCGCGAACGCCCGCGACATCATGGTGCTCGACTCCCACACGGAGACGCTGTGAGCGGCCGCCGGACGGAGCGGCTGGCCAACCAGATCCGCGAGGAGCTGGCCGGCATGATCGGGAGGCTGAAGGACCCCCGCATCGGCTTCGTCACCGTCACGCGAGTGGCCCTGGCGGAGGACCTGCGCTTCGCGCGCGTGAGCTTCGGGGTCCTGGGCGACCAGGCGCAGCGGGCCAAGACCTCGGCGGGCCTCCGTCAGGCGTCCGGCTTCCTGCGGCGGGAGCTGGGACGCCGGCTGAGCGTGCGACACACGCCGGAGCTGGTCTTCGAGTACGACGAGGGCCTCGACGCCACGGACCGCGTGGCGAAGCTGCTCGAGGAGATCAAGCCGGCGGAGCCGGGCCCGCACGACGAGGAGTAGCACCGTGGACGGGGTGCTCGTGGTGGACAAGCCCGCCGGGCCCACCTCCCACGACGTCGTGGAGCGCGTGCGGCAGGTTTTGCGCGTCCGACGCGCGGGACACACCGGCACCCTCGATCCGTTCGCCACCGGCGTGCTGCCGATCTGCGTGGGCAAGGCCACGCGCCTGGCCCGCTTCCTGTCCGAAGGCGACAAGGCCTACCGGGCCACCGTCCGGCTGGGGTTCGCCACCACCACCGACGACCTCACGGGCGAGCCGGTCGGCATCCGGCGGGCGGTGGACGCCGACGAAGCCGTCGTGCGCCGTGCCTGCGTGGCCCTCACCGGCGCGCTGCGCCAGGTCCCGCCGGCCTATTCCGCCAAGCGCGTCGAAGGCCAGAGGCTGTACGACCTGGCGCGCCGCGGCGTGGCCGTCGAGCGGGCCGCCGTGCCCGTGACGGTGCACGCGCTCGACGTCGTCTCGGTCGAGGGCGACCACGTCGTGCTCGACGTCCGCTGCTCGGCCGGCACGTACGTGCGCGCCCTGGCCCGCGACCTCGGCGAGGCGCTGGGCGCGGGCGCGCACCTCGCGGCCCTGCGGCGCACGGAAGCGGCCGGCCTCGGCCTGGCGGGCGCGGTGGCCTGGGGGGACCTCGCGCCGGCCGCCGCCGAACGCGTCCTGCCGCTCGACGTCCTGTTGCCTCAGTTTCCCGCCGTCGTGGTCGGTGAGGAGGGCGCAGCCGCGGTCCGCCACGGCCGCGACCTGGACCGCCGGCTCGTCACCCACGGCTTTCCCGTCCCGCCCGCGCCGGCGCGCGTGCGCGTGCTCGACGCGCAGGGCCGGCTGCTCGCGCTGGCCGTGCCGCGCGGGTTCGGTCCCCCGGTCCCGGGGCTGCCCGCCGTGCCCGACCTTCATCCCGACGTCGTCCTCGCCGGCTAGCTTCTGTCCGACTCGGCCCGCACCGAGTACGTGTCCGAACTACGGTCTTCTCCCGCCCGGACCCGCTCGCCTCGCGGGACGACTCCACCTGGTGGGTCCGCACGGTCCAGCGGAGTGTTCCGCGCGTCGCCGCGGGCGCGCTCAGAACGTCAGGCGGTAGCAACGCGCCTGGGGCTCTTCGTGGATCGGTGCCAGCAGGCCCGTGGTGTCGAAGCGCACCCGGTCCGGGCCGTAGAGGCACAGGTACCGCGCGTCGAGCGACCGGGCGATGGCGATGGCTTCGGCGCGGTCGTTCGTCCGGAAAAACCGGTGGACGGCCTGGTGGCGGCGCTCGAGGTCTTCCGGCGCCACGAATTGCGCCATGAAGGGCGTGAACCGCTCGTACGGCACGCGCCGCCCGGCCAGCACCACCGGGGGCGGCGGATAGCGGGCGCCCGGCCGCTGCATCACCACCTCGCCCGGGCGGCTGGCCGCGGACAGGGCGGCCATGGCGCGCACGATCCCGGCGGGCATCGGGTCCGGCGGCTCGGTGGCCTTCTTCCAGGCGAACTGGGCGGTGGAGGGCAGGCAGAGGAGGGCCGCGGCCGCCACGACCGCGACCGTGCGCCGTCCGCCGCGCGCCAGGCGGGAGAGCGCGATCGCCGTGAAGATCCAGAGGAGCGGGCCGCCCTGCTCGATCAGGACGTAGGCGTCGTTGAACGGCTTCTGGCCGGGGAGCGTGCGGGGCGCCGAGACGCGGAAGAGCAGCCCGAGCGGCCAGGCGAACAGCGCCATCCAGGCCATCGTCCGCGCGGCGGACGGCCCACTTCGCGCGGCCTGGAGGGCGACGGGCAGGCCGAGCAGGCGGAGGCCGAGCGAGGCGGTGAGCCAGAAGACGGCCCAGAGCGCCAGCCCGGCGCCGTCCAGGGGATCGAGGCCCAGCAGCTCTCGCGTCTCGCGGACGAGGTCGAGCGGCGCGAGCGCGACGTCGAGCGTCCGGCCTCCCTGCCCGAACACCAGCGCGGCCGTGGCGAGCGCGCAAGGAGCGGCCAGCGCGGCGAGCGCGCGCGCTCGACGCCCGCGCGCCAGGACCATGGCCAGGCCGAGCCCGAGCAGGAGATGGGCGCCGAGGAACACCTTGAAGAAGGGAACGGCCGCAGCCTGCAGCGCGGCGAGCGCCAGCCAGCCGCGGCCCTCGCCCTCCTGGTGGCGCGCCAGGGCGACGAGCGCGCCCAGCGCCAGCGCCAGGGCGGGCACGATGGGGTTCGACACCGCCAGCGAGAGCAGGACGTTCCCGCGCAGCAGGTCGGTCCACCAGTGGGCCTGCGGGTTGGCGGCGAAGACGAACGAGAAGTCGGTGGCCAGGAGCGTCCACGGCGCGAGGGCCACGGCCAGGGCCGCTCCGCCGGCCGCCCGGGCGGCGCCCCGTAGCGCCAGGACCAGCGCGAGGGCGCCCAGCGTCACGTCGCACCGGCTGATCGCATGGTAGGGGTCGACGCCGGCGAAGCGCAGCGCGGCCGCGCGCACGAGGTCGAGGCCGAGGTGGTAGCCCAGCGGGAACCCGGAGACGCCGGGCACCTGCGGGGGGTACCCGGCGGCCAGCTCGCGCGTGAGGCCGACGTGGAAGGCCGTGTCCTGGGGGACGAGCGGGTCGAGGAGGAACTCGCCCGAGCTGGCCACCCGGTTCCCGGCGAACTGCGTCGCGGCCAGGAGCAGCACGATCGCGATCGCAGGGGGCACGGCCCCCGCGAGCGAGGGAGCCGCCGCCGGCCGGAGCGGCCGCGGCGGGAGGAGGAGGGCGAGGTCCAGCGCGGCGACGGCCGCCGGGAAGAGCCAGGGCAGGGCCGTCACGGCGGAGAGCCAGTAGGCCGCCGCGGCGACGGCGGTGCCGAGGGGGATGACCAGCGCGGGGTCGGGGGCGACGCGGGCCAGGCGCTGCAACGCGAGACCGGGGCCGCCGATCGCGAGCAGCGCGAAGAGGGCGTACCGTAGTGTCTGCTCTAAGAGATTGTGCACGCGGGAATTACCGGCGGCCGGCGATCATAGGGTCACCCCGCGCGTGGTGTCAACGGCAAGGGCCGGTTCGCCCCCAACTGCCGTCGCTTCCGGTGTTTACGCTGCCCGGCCGGCTGTGTTAGCATGACCTGTTTACTATAGGCAACGAGGAGGTCAGCCGGGTGACGCTGAACAAGGCGCAGAAGACGTCGATCATCTCCGATCACCGGACGCACGAGTCCGACACGGGGTCGCCGGAGGTCCAGATCGCGATCCTCAGCGAGCGGATCAGCTACCTGACCGAGCACTTCAAGGCCCACGCCAAGGATCACCACTCGCGGCGCGGGCTGATGATGCTGGTCGGGCAGCGCCGGCGGCTGCTGGACTACCTGAAGACGAAGGACGTGAAGCGGTACCGCGGCCTCATCGACAAGCTCGGGATCCGGAAGTAGGTCTCTCGCGCACGCGAACGACTCCATTCCCATTCTCAGCCTGCCGTAGCGGAGACGTGAGGGGGCCCCGGATTCGCCGGGGTCTCTGGTTCGAGTTCACACGAGAGCGCCAGGTCTTGCCTGCATCCAGCCCACCGCCGACGTCGCAACGGGTCGCCCCCGGCCGCCGCGCGACGCCGGCGGTGGGGTGGAAGCACGGCATCCCGCTCTCCCTTGCGGCACGGCCTCCCGGCCGCGTCCGCGGAGACGATTGAGATGAAGCAACGCGTAGAGATGCCCCTGGGCCGCTACACCCTTTCCATCGAGACCGGGCACATGGCCAAGCAGTCGGACGGCGCCGTGCTCGTCCGCCTCGGCGACACGGTCGTGCTGGCCACCGCCAACGCGTTCAAGGACGCGCGGGCGGGCGTGGACTTCCTTCCCCTCACCGTCGACTACCGCGAGAACACCTACGCCGCGGGCAAGATCCCCGGCGGCTTCTTCAAGCGGGAAGGCCGGCCCAACGAGAAGGAGATCCTCACCTCCCGCATGATCGACCGCCCGCTGCGGCCGCTCTTCCCCGAGGGCTACAACCACGAGACCCAGGTGATCGGGCTGCTCCTCTCCGCGGACATGGAGAACGACTCCGACACCCTGGCCATCACGGGCGCGTCCACCGCCCTCGTGCTCTCGAGCATCCCCTTCGACAGCCCGGTGGGCGCCGTGCGCGTCGGCTACTGGGACGAGCAGGTCGTGATCAACCCGTCCTCGAACGACCTGCGCGCGAAGAGCCGGCTCAACCTGCTGGTGGCGGGGACCGCCGAGGCCATCGTCATGGTGGAGTCGGGCGCCCAGGAGATCTCGGAAGAGATCATGGTGCGCGCACTGCAGGAAGGCCACGACGCCATCAAGAAGATCGTCGCCCTCCAGAACGAGCTGCGCGCGCGGGTCGGCAAGCCGAAGTGGAGCTTCAAGAAGAAGGAGGTCGATCCCGCCTTCGTGTCCTGGGTGGAGCAGGAGATCGGCCAGCCCCTGCTCGAGGCCATGCGCACGCCGGGCAAGCTCGAGTCCTACGCGCGCATGAAGCAGGTGCGCGACGACCTGGTCGCGCGCATCCCCGAGACCGAGCCCGAGAAGCGCGGTGCCGTCAACGGCATCTACGAAGCGCTCCGCGAGAAGATCATGCGGACCGAGATCCTCGACCATGGCCGGCGGCCCGACGGCCGCCGCTTCGACGAGATCCGGGCCATCACGGGCGAGGTGGGCGTGCTGCCCCGCACCCACGGCTCGGCGTTGTTCACGCGCGGCGAGACCCAGGCCCTGGTCACGGTCACCCTCGGCACGTCCGAGGACATGCAGATCATCGACACCGTGCAGGAGCCGGACCACAAGAAGCGCTTCATGCTGCACTACAACTTCCCGCCTTTCTCGGTGGCGGAGGTGAAGTTCCTGCGCGGGCCCGGCCGGCGTGAGATCGGCCACGGAGCGCTGGCCGAGCGCTCGCTGCGCGAGATGCTGCCGGACGAGGAGAGCTTCCCCTACACCGTCCGCATCGTGTCCGACATCCTGGAGTCCAACGGCTCGTCCTCGATGGCTTCCATCTGCGGCGGCACCCTGGCCCTGATGGACGCGGGCGTGCCGCTCAAGCACCCGGTGGCGGGGGTGGCCATGGGGCTGGTCAAGGAAGGCGACAAGTACGCCGTCCTCTCCGACATCGCCGGCGTCGAAGACCACTACGGCGACATGGACTTCAAGGTGGCGGGCACGCGCGAGGGCATCACCGCGCTGCAGATGGACATCAAGATCTCGGGCATCACGGCCGAGATCCTGCAGCAGGCCCTGGCCCAGGCGCGCGCCGGCCGGCTCCACATCCTGGACCGGATGACCGAGGCGCTCGGCGCCCCGCGGCCGAACATCAGCACCTACGCTCCGCGCATCCTCACCATCAAGATCCCGGTGGACAAGATCCGCGACGTCATCGGGCCCGGCGGCAAGATGATCCGCTCCATCGTGGAGCGCACGGGCTGCAAGATCGACGTGGAGGACGACGGCCGCGTGTCGATCGCCTCGGTGGACGAGACGGCCGCGCGCAAGGCCATCGCCATCATCGAGGAGCTGACCGCCACCGCCGAGCTGAACAAGACCTACCTGGGCAAGGTCGTGCGGGTGGTCGAGTTCGGCGCCTTCGTGGAGATCATCCCCGGCACCGACGGCCTGCTGCACGTCTCCGAGATGGCGGCGCACCGCGTGCAGGACGTGCGGAGCGAGGTCAAGGAAGGCGACCAGGTCCTGGTCAAGGTCGTCAACATCGATCCCTCGGGCAAGATCCGGCTCTCGCGCAAGGCGCTCCTGACCGAGGCGGAGGGCGGCGCCCCCGCGGGGGACGAGGCGGCGGCCGCCGCGGGCGGGGGACGTCCGGGCGGCGGCGAGCACCGCGGCGAGCATCGGGGAGGCGGCGGCGACCGCCACCGCGACCGGGGCCCCCGGCGCGACGGCGGCCGCGGCCGCCGGTGAAGACGCTCGCGCTCCTGGCCACGCTGGTGGCCGGGGGCGCGGGCTCCGCCGGTCCCGACGAGACGATCGAGGTCGTGGCCTCGCGCCAGGGCTTCTCTCCGCGCGTGGTCAACGTGAGGAAGGGGCAGCCCGTGCGGCTGCTCCTCTCCACCTCCGACGGCGAGCACTGCTTCGCGCTCGACGCGCTCCGGATCGAGAAGCGCATCGTGCCGGGCAGGGCGACGGTGCTGGACCTCACCCCCGAGCGCTCGGGTACGTACCCCTTCTACTGCTGCCTGGAGTCCGGGGCCGCCGCCGATCGCGAGAACGGGCGGCTCGTGATCATCGACTAAGCTCGTCGTCGCGCCGCGCGGCTACTCGGACCGTGGCAACGTGATGCGGAACGTGGTCCCGTTGCCGGGCCGCGTCTCGAACTCGACCCGACCGTGATGGCGCTCCACGGCCATGAGCACGGTCGACAGGCCGAGCCCCGTGCCGCCGCTCTCGGTCTTGGTCGTGAAGAACGGCTCGAACACCTTCGGCTGGGCGTCCTCGGGTATGCCGGGACCCGTATCCGTGACCGAAATCTGGACGTCGGGCATCACGGAGGTCGTCACCGTCAGGCGGCCGCCCTCACCCATGGCCTGCACCGCGTTGACCACGAGGTTGATGAGCGCGCTCTCGAGCTGGCTGGCGATGCCGCGCACCGGGGGCAGATCCGGGGCCAGCCGCTTCTCGAGATGCACCCCGGCCTTCAGGATCTGGTAGTGGCAGAACTCGAGGCTGCGCTCGACCAGCGCGTTGACGTCGTGGGCCGCGGGCTCTTCCTGGGCCGGCCGGCTGAAGAGGAGCAGCCTCTGCACCAGCGTCTTGATCCGTTCCGCCCCCCGGCCCACCGAGGCGAGCATGTCCCGCTGCGTTTCGGTCAAGGGCTGCACCAGCAGCAGCTCGACGTTGCCCATGATGTAGGTGAGCGGCGTGTTGAGCTCGTGGGCGATGCCGGCCGCCATCTGGCCGATGGTGGCGAGCTTTCCCGACTGCAGCAGCTGCTGCTGCGCCTGGCGCAGCTCCTCCACCCGCCGCTCCTCGCGCTCGAACAGCTGCGCGTTCTCGATGGCGAGGGCGGCGTGACGGCCCAGCGCGTCCACCGCCTCCAGGGTCTCCGGGCTGAAGGGGGCGGAGCTCTCCTGGTTGTCCACGTAGATGGCGCCGAGGAGGGCTTCGCCCGCGGCGCGGGGCGAGCGCAGGGGGGTGCAGACGATGGTGCGCAGCTCCATGGCGGCGACGCTCTGGGAGCTGGCCAGGGAGGGGTCGGCCGCGGCGTTGCCCGTGGCGACCATGCGGCCGGTCTCCAGCGCCCGCCGCACGACCGAGCGCGAGATGCCCTGCACGCCTTCGAGCGGCAGGGGCCCGGCCGGCCCGCGCGCCAGGCGCAGGCGCAGGTCGCCGGCGACCGGCGCGTCCTCGAGCCCGTCCGTGAGCAGGAGGAACGCGCGCTCGGCGCGTGTGATGCGCATGACGGCGTCGAGCACCTGGTCGAGCACCTCGCTCACCACCAGGGTGGAGTTGAGGGCCTGGACCAGCGAGAGCAGCAGCTTCTGCTGCACCAGCCAGGGGTTTTCGGCCCGGGGGTCCGTCCCGCGCTCCCCGTCCAGGATCGAGAACTTCAAGGTGATGTTGCCCAGCTGGAGCCGCGATCCGGCCCGCAGCTCGGCCCGGTGCCGGATGGGCTTGGCGTCCACGTACACCCCGTGGAGGCTGCCCTGGTCCTCGATGGCGAAGCCGCCGTCCTCGTAGAGAATGCGGGCGTGCACCTTCGAGATGGACGACTCGCTCAGGCAGAGGTCGTTGTGACGCGCCCGGCCCACGGTGTACGCGCGAGGCTTGAGGAAATAGAGCCGCTCAGGCAGGTGCCCGCGCTCCACCTCGAGCAGCGCCACGGACAGGCTCGAGCCGCAGTGCCCGCAGCGCTGGCCCTCGGGGCTGTTCTGGCCGTTGCACTTCGGGCACATCATGCGCGCGGATGATGACCGAGGGCGCGCGGTTCCGTCAACGGCGGGCGGGAGCGTGCCCGGAGCGGGGGCGGCGGAGGCCTTGCGCGTCGCGGCTCCGGTGCTCTGGGCCCTGGGCGCGCTGGCCGCGGCCTTTCTGCCTCCCGCAACCGGTCTTGTTCCCGGCCTGGCCGTGCTGCGCGGCCCGCTCGGCGCCTGGCTCCTCGTGCTGGGCGTGGGCATCGGCGCGGCCCGGCTGGGTCGGGTCCGAGCGCGCCTTCGCCCCCTCGCCCCCGGCATGCCCTCCGCCGTGCTCGCCTTCGGCCTGGCCTTCCTGCTCTACGCGGCCGCCGGGCTCTGGTACACGACGCGGCTGCGCGTCTCCGGCGACGAGCCCCACTACCTCCTCATGGCCCAGAGCCTCTGGCGCGAGGGCGACCTGGACCTGGCCGACAACCTCGCGCGCGAGGACTGGCGCGAGTACACCCCGGGTCCGGTCGGGACACACTACGGGGCGCCCCGCCGGGACGGGCGGCCGTACCCCGCGCACAGCCCGGGCCTGCCGGTCCTGCTCGCCCCCGCCTACGCGATCGCCGGACGGCCGGGGACGGTGGTGGTCCTGGCGCTCGCGGCGTCGCTGCTCGCCGCCGTCGTCCGCGCGCTCGCCGCCCGCCTCGAGGTCGGCACGGCCGGGGCCTGGCTGGCCTGGGCGGCCGCGGTCGGGCCGCCGCTCTTCTTCTATTCGTTCCACGTCTACACGGAGGCCGTCTCCGCGCTCCTGCTCTACGGCACCATCGCCCTGGTCGCGGGGGCCGCTTCGGCGGCCGGGGGCGGCGCCGCCGGGCTGATGGCCGGCGTGCTGCCCTGGCTGCACGTCAAGATGATCGCGGCCGCGGGCGTCCTTGGCCTCGTCGCCGCCCGGCGGCTGCGCGGGAAGGCGCTCGCGGCGTTCGCGGCCGCCGCCCTTCTCATGGCGGCCGGGTACCTGGCCTACTACCAGCACGTGTTCGGGACGCCGACGCCGCTCGCGATCTACGGCGGCGCGCCCGCGCAGATGTCCGGCTCCCCGGCCCGCGCGGCGCTGGGCCTGTTGCTCGACCGGTCCTTCGGCCTCCTGCCGCACGCTCCGGTCTTCCTCGTGGGGCTCGCCGGCTTCATCCCCATGTGCCGGCGCTGGCGGGAGACGTGGCCGCTGCTGCTCGCCGCCGCGGCGGTGCTCGCGCCGGTGTTGCCCTGGGGGATGTGGTGGGGTGGCCAGTCCCCCGCGGGGCGTTTCCTCGTGCCCCTCGTGCCCGTGCTCGCCGTGGCGGTGGCCTTGCGCGTCACCGAATCGCCGCGCGGCCTCTCGCGCTGGGCCTGGCCGCTCGCCGCGATCGGGTTCGCCCTCGCCCTGTTCGCCACCGCGCGGCCGGGCGATCTGCTGCTGCTCAACCGCGGCGACCGCCCGACGCGCCTGTGGGCCGCGCTGTCGGGCGACGTTTCGTTCGAGCGCTATCTGCCATCCCTCGTGGGCGGCTCGGCGGGCGAATGGCGGGTGGCGGCGGTGTGGGCGGCCGCCATCCTGGCCCTGCTGCTCCTCGACCGGCTCGCCATGGGCCGCGACCTGATCGACCGGTTGTTTCGTGGCCTGGGCCTGCCGCTCGGCACGGCACTGGTCGTCTCCCTGCTCGTCGACTACTGGGCCCGCTACGCGGGCCAGGCTCACCTCCCCTGAAGCCCGCCACGCCCCCGGGCCCGCCGAGTTTCGCTATCCTGCGCCGCGTGCGGCCGCTCCCTTGACCGTCCCCGCGCTGGGCGACCAGGTCCCGCGCTGGGGCAACCCGCTCCTGCGCGCCCTCGGCCGCGCCACCCTCTCCCTCTGCGGCTGGCGCATCGAGGGCGCGGTCCCGAACCTGCCGAAGTGCGTCCTGATCGTGGCGCCGCACACGTCGAACCGGGACTTCGTGGTCGGCATCGCCGCGCTCTTCGCGTTGGGCTTCCGCGCGACGTACCTGGGCAAGCACACGCTGTTCCGCGGCCCGCTCGGGTGGTTCATGCGCTGGACGGGCGGGATCCCGGTCGATCGAGATGCCGCGGACGGAGTGGTGGCGGGCGCCCTGGGTCTCGTGCGCGGGAGAGGGAGGATCTTCCTCACGCTGGCGCCCGAGGGGACGCGCCAGAAGGTCGAGCGCTGGAAGAGCGGCTACTACCGGATCGCCGCCGGAGCCGGCATCCCGATCTTCCCGGTCGCGCTCGACTACGCGCGCAAGGTCGTGGCGCTCCTGCCGCTCTTCATCCCGACCGGCCGCCAGAGTGAAGACGAGGACGCGCTGCGGGCGCTCTACTCGCCCGCCATGGCGCGCCACCCGGAGAGGTACTAGCGACTAATTCGGCCGGAGGTGCCAGCGGCGCTGGTCGCGGGTGACGTCATAGGCGGTGTCCACCGGCGTGAGGGCCAGCTCGAGCACCTCCTCGATCGAGTCCACGAGGTGGATCCGAAGGTCGTTGCGCACGTTCTCCGGGATGTCCTCCTTGACCGCCTTCTCGTTCCGCTTGGGCAGGATCACTTCCTTGACGCCCATGCGGTGCGCGGCCAGGACCTTCTCCTTGATGCCGCCCACGGGGAGCACGCGGCCCGAGAGCGTGATCTCGCCCGTCATGGCCACCCGCGGCCGGACCGGCCGGCCGGTGAGCTGCGAGACGACCGCGGTCGTGAGGGTCACGCCCGCGGAAGGGCCGTCCTTGGGGATGGCGCCTTCCGGCACGTGCAGGTGCAGGTCCACGCGCTCGAAGAACGACTCCTCGATGCCGAGCTGCCGCGCGTGCGCGCGCACCCACGACAACGCGGCCTGCGCGCTCTCCTTCATGACGTCGCCGAGCTGGCCGGTGAGGGTGAGGCCCTTCTGGCCCCACATCTGGGTCGCCTCGATGTAGAGGACCTCGCCGCCGGCGGCGGTCCAGCTCAGGCCCACGGCCACGCCCGGGATGAGCGTGCGTTGCGACATCTCCTCGTCCTGCAGGAAGCTCGGAGCGCCGAGGAACTCCTCGACCTTCTCCGGCGTCACCACCACCGTCTCGATCTGGCCCTCCGCGCGCCGGCGCGCCACCTTGCGGATGATGCTGGCGATCTCGCGCTCCAGGTTCCGCAGTCCCGCCTCGCGGGTGTACTCGCGGATCAGCTTCTTCAGGGAGTCGTCGCCGAAGGCGATCTCCTGCGCGGTCATGCCGTGGTTCTCGAGCTGGCGCGGGATCAGGTAGCGCCGCGCGATGTGCAGCTTCTCCTCCTCGATGTAGCCGGCCAGGCGGATGATCTCCATGCGGTCGCGCAGCGCGGGCGGGATGGTGTCGAGCACGTTGGCCGTGCAGATGAACAGCGTCTCCGACAGGTCGAACGGCAGGTCGATGTAGTGGTCCTTGAAGGTGTTGTTCTGCTCCGGGTCCAGCACCTCGAGCAGGGCGGACGCGGGATCGCCCCGGAAGTCGGCGCCGAGCTTGTCCACCTCGTCGAGCATGAACACGGGGTTCTTGGTGTCCGCGCGGCGGAGCCCCTGGATGATCTGCCCCGGGAGGGCGCCGATGTAGGTGCGGCGGTGGCCGCGGATCTCGGCCTCGTCGCGCATGCCGCCCAGGCTGATGCGGTGGAACTTCCGTCCCATGGCCGAGGCGATGGAGCGGCCGAGCGAGGTCTTGCCCACGCCCGGAGGCCCCACGAAGCAGAGGATGGGCCCCTTGATGTCGGGCTTCATCTTCCGCACGGCCAGGTACTCGAGGATGCGCTCCTTCACCTTCTCCAGGTCGTAGTGGTCGTTGTCCAGGACCTCCTTGGCCTTGACCATGTCGATCGCGGACTCGGTGCGCTTGTTCCAGGGCAGGGCCACCAGCCAGTCGAGGTACGTGCGGGTCACGGTGTATTCCGCTGCCGCCGGAGACATTTTGGAGAGGCGGTCCAGCTCGCGCAGGGCCTCCTTCTTCGTCTCCTCCGACATCCCGGCCTTCTCGATCTTCTCGCGCAGCTCGTTGTACTCGCGCTGCTGGTCGTCGCCCTCGCCGAGCTCCTTCTGGATGGCCTTCATCTGCTCGCGCAAGTAGTACTCGCGCTGGTTCTTCTGGAGCTCCGTCTTGACCTGGCTCTGGATCTTGTTGCCGACCTCGAGCACCTCCAGGTCCTTGACCAGCACCTTGTTGAGCCGCTCCAGGCGGGCCTTCACGTCCAGGATCTCGATCATCTCCTGCTTCTGCGCGGTGTTGAGCGAGGGCAGCGAGGCGGCCACGAAGTCCGCCAGGCGGCCGGGCTCCTGGATGTTGCCGGCCAGGGCGGAGAGCTCGTCCGAGAGGGTGGGGGAGAGCTCCACCACCCGCTGGAACAGGCCCATGGCGCTCTGGGCCAGCGCCTTGACCTCGACCTCCTGGTCCGCGGGCACGGCGTCTTGCAGCAGCTCGATGCTGGCCTTGAGGAACGGACGGTACTGGTGGACCTGGACGAGCCGGAAGCGCTGCACGCCTTGCACCACCAGACGCAGGGACCCGTCCGGGAACTTGAACATCTTGTGGATGTGGGTCAAGGTGCCGACCCGGAACAGGTCGCTGTCCACGGGGTCGTCCACGGCGGGGTCGCGCTGGGTGACCACCCCGATGACCTTCCGCTCCCGCACCGCGTCGTGCACGAGCGCCACCGAGCTCTCGCGCGCCACCGCCAGGGGCAGGATGGCGTGCGGGAACAGGATGGTGTCCCGCAGGGGCAGGATGGCCAGCTCGCGCGGCACCTCGGTCAGGTTCAGCTCCGTCACCCCTCCCGACTCGAAGTCGGGCTCTTTGGGCTCGCTCATCGTCAGAGTTCTCCCTCGGCCTTCACGGAGCCCAGCGTGGTGGCGAAGCGGCTCAGCGCCCGCGTCTCCTGTGAGCGCTCGGAGGCGCGCGCCTCCTCCTCGATCTCCTGGCAGTCACGGCAGAGGCTGGCGAAGGGCAGCGCCTTGAGCCGCGCCTCCGCGATCTCGCGCCCGCACTGCGCGCACGTGCCGTAGGTCCCGGCCTCCAGCCGCCGGATGGCCTCGTCGATCTGGCCCAGGGTCTCCGACTTCATCTCCATGAGGGCCAGCTCCACGTCCTGGGCGAAGCTGTGGACGCTCTGCTCCTCGGCGTCCTTGACCTCCGCCACCTGCGCGGGGAGGGTCTCCCGGAGCGACCGAAGCCGGTCATGGATGTCGCGGCGGCGGTCCTCCAGCATCTGCATGAGGACGGCGTAGCGCTCGTCGTGGACAGCCTGCTTGTGCTCAGTCATGGGATCCTCCCTCCGAATGCGGCGCCCTCCGCTCCGCGCATGACGTCGTGCCGCGCATCGCGCCGGGGTGAACCCGCCGCGACGCGGCAGTCGAAACGCTCCGCTGCGAGCGCCGAACTCCCTCCGAATGCAGCGCCCTCCGCTCCGCGCATGACGTCGTGCCGCGCATCGCGCCGGGGTGAACCCGCCGCGACGCGGCAGTCGAAAC
>DATKEG010000017.1:0-10476 GCA_035544515.1 Vicinamibacteria bacterium
CGACTGGGAGGCCTGCGGGCAGGTGATCGAGAGGCGCATCCCCGGGGGCGTCGCGCGGACGATGGCGAACGCCGACAACTTCGATTTCGGGAGCTACCTGCCCGCCCTCAACGCATGGGTGTTCGGGCCCGCCCAGGCGGCGGCCATCTCGCAGCCGGTGCTGTCCGTGGTGGGGGCGGAGAGCGAGCAGTGGTTCGTCGATGGCCACGAGCTGCTGCACCACTGGTTCCCGCAGGTCGAGGACTGCAGGGTCGAGGGCGTGGCGCACCTGCTGCACCTGCGAGGTCGAGGTCGGCCGCCGAGAGGCGCGCGGCCTCGCCCCAACCCGACAGCTCTGCAGATAGTAGCCGCCGTCCGCGGCGAACCGTCGTGCTGATTGGCACGCACCTGAGCTGATCAGCGGGCACGCGGCGGACTACGGGCTTCTGAACGTCCTCAAACCCTCACGGCCGCGTCACGAACGCGGCCGCCGCGACCACGGGCGCACGGAGAATCTGCTTGACAAGCCCGAGCACCCCATGTCACCCTCCGCCGCATCTAATAGCATACGTGTGTTGCATTCTGCGCTCTAGCTCTCCAGTGCGCAGTGTGCTTGCGTGTACGTAGCGGAAGAAGAGCTATTCGAGCCTTCTTTCTGAACGAGGAGTGATCCAGATGAAATTCGGAGTGTGCACCGTCTCCACTCTGGTCTTGTGCCTGTCCTTCGGAACGGCGCTAAAGGCTCAAGATCCGAACATGCCCGGCAGCGCATCGTTCAGCCCCCAAGCGGATCCGGCCCCCGCGGAAATGACGATCGCGGAGAGACAGGCTGCTGCCTATGCGTTGGCCGACCGCTGGGCGTCGGTCGCTTACGAGCGCGGTTACGAGCTCGATGGCTGGGCGGCCGAGCTCGTCGCGAACCTGCTGCGCCTGGACGATGCCCGGCTCAGGCAGGCCTCCCGCGCGGGCAGTTACGGCGAGCTGATCGAGATCGCCACGGGCAAGAACCCCGACGCCTTTCTCGTCGACAGCACCAGCGGGAGCATCACTCCCCAGGCGCTGGGTGACAAGAGCGACGACCTCGACTTCACCGCTCTCAACCCCTGCCGTGTCATGGACACGCGCCTCGGCAGCGGCGGCTTCGCGGGGCCGAGGGCATCCGGCAGCACCACGACGATCTCCACCCGATCCACAACCGAGATCACAGCACAAGGCGGCAACCCCGCGGGTTGCCCGATGCCGTCGGTGGATGCCGGTGCCGTGGCGTACACGATCACGGTCGTGGACTACACCGGCAACGGCTTCGTCACCGTCTTCCCGTTCTCGGCCACGCGGCCCAATGCCAGCACGCTCAACTTCGGCCCGGGGTCGGCGCCCACGCCGATCGCCAACAGCTCCATCGTCCAGCAGTGCGTGAACTGCGGAACGGCTTCCGACATCAGCATCTACGTCGAGGGGGCGTCCACCAACGTGATCGTGGACGTGATCGGGTTCTTCGATCCGGCGCCGTCGACCACGTGCACGGCCACGGCCGGAAGCCTTGGGCTCACGGGCGCTTGCCAGAACTACACGTCATGCGCGCTGACGAATCCGTCGACGCGCAGTCGAACGGTGCTCTGCTCCGCCGTTGCGACCACGAGCATCGGCCACGATGTCGGCACGCATGACGAGATCGTGTTCAATATCGCGACCGCGAACAACGCTTGTGGCTCATACTCGACGCCCGGGATAGGATTCGTGGACGTCAACGCGGCAGTCCCAACCGGTTGCTGCTGGAACTCCAGCGCGGCCGCCCAAGCGACCTTCACTCTCGTGGCCGGCGCCACCCAGACGTACTTCCTCAACGCTGATCAGCTACTTGGCACAGGCGACAGCCTCCTTTCCGGATCCTTGCGCTGCACGCTCGTGAACTGACGCCGCGGACCGATCTCCTCCCCTCTCTGGGCGGGCCGGGCCCGGCTTCGGCCGGGTCCGGCCTTCGTTGGGGGGGCGAGGGCGAGCGCCCGACGCAGGCAACCAGCGTCTAGCGTGAGAGCGGCAGCGCCGCCCTGATCCGCCGCAGCACCGTCAGGAGCCGCCAGCCCTTGGAGGCGTGGACAGCTGTGTCCCTGGCCATTCGGATGCGTGCCCACTCCCGGCACTCGTGAGCCGCCCCGTCCGCTCGGAGGAGCGCCAGGTTGCCTGTCTCACGGGGCGCCGTCAAGCCTTGTGTCACCCCTGCGGCGGTAGCCGTACCAGAAGCCCTCCACCAGATCCTGGTCGGAACCACGGAGCTTCCCCGGAAAGCCCCACGCAACATGCGAGTATCAAGGATGTCACGTTTGAGGCCCTGGCTGCTCTAATGGGCAGGAGTACTGCAATGCGCTTCCTTCGCCTCCTCTTCGTCGTCCTGCTCCTGGTCCCGGTGCCCGCGCTCGCGGAAACCCGATACTCGGTTCACGCGCTCGGCACGCTCGGAGGCCTGATCAACGAGCCGTACGACCTGTCCCCGACTGGCCGGGTGGTCGGGCGGGTGCTCGACCCGACCCTCGCCGCCAAGGCGGTGCTCTGGGCACGCGGGTCCGTGATCAATCTGAACGGACCGGTGTCGGCGGCGGGGGAGGCTCGAGGCATCTCTTCAGACGGACTGATCGCGGCGGGCTCGCTCGGTAACCGGGCGGCCGTCTGGCAGGAGAGTGGGGTCACGCTGCTCGATCCGGTGCCGGGGCACATCGCCAGCGTGGCCTACGACGTGAACGCCTCGGGCCTGGCGATCGGCTGGTCGGTCAACAGCGTCGGCGATCCGACCGCCGCGGCATGGATCGGAGGACTCCTGACCCCGCTCGACGTCAACCACAGCTGGGCGTTCGCGGTGAACGACCAGGGACAGATCGTCGGCCGTCGCGACGTGTCCACGGGCCGCGAGGCCCGGCTGTGGCAGGACGGCAACGCCGCGACGCTTCCCGATCTCGGCGGCAACTTCGCATCCGCCACGAACATCTCGCCCCGCGGCGCCATCATCACGGGTGGCGCGTGCCAGCCGACTTCACCGACGACGTGCGCCTTGTACTCGGTGATCTGGGTTGGCAAGGCGCGCGCGATTGTCCGGCTGATGACGTTTCCCGGCGCGCTCGATCAGAACGCGTGGAGCGCGAACGACCGCGGCGTCATCGTCGGGGACGCCGCCGCTGACTTCGAGGGCCAGAGCACCATCGGCCTCGTGTGGCAACTACCGGATCTGGCGCCTGTCGATCTGAACACGCGGATCGACCCCGGCAGCGGGTGGACGATCGAGAGCGCACGGGCGGTGAACCAGAGCGGCGTCATTGCCGCGTACGGCAGGCATCCCGCGCTCAGCGGCCGTCGCGCCGTTCTGCTACGGCCGATCGATGAGGCCGGGGAGAGATAGGTCAACGCCGCCGGTCTGGTCTCCCCTTGCCCCGAAGGGCCACCCGCGATTTGGCTCGGGCCGCGTCACCCGAGGGCGGGCTGTCGCGGCGGCGTGAGCTGGAAACCGGGAGCGTGAAGTGCAGCCGGGTGCCTTTGCCAGGTTCGCTCTCGGCCCAGATCCGGCCGCCGTGCGCTTCGACGATGCACTTCGAGATGTAGAGGCCGAGACCCTGTCCCCGCCGGTCGTCCACACCCACTTGCCAGAAGCGCTCGAAGATGGTCTCCAGCATCGTGGCGGGGATCCCCACCCCCGTGTCGTTGATGGAGAATCGGAGGATGCCCCGGCCCTTCTCGACGCGCACGGTGATCTTCCCGCCCGAAGGAGTGAACTTCAGCGCGTTCGCGATGAGGTTGGCGAATACCTGAAGCAGCCGCCCCTGATCGAACTCCGCGAGCAGTGAGCCGGCGGGAACCTCGGCCGAGAGGGAGACGCCCTGTTCGACCGCAGCAGGCTGGAACGTCTCGGTCGCTTCGGTCACCAGGGTGGCGGCGTCACCTTTGACCGGTGCAACCGCCAGCTTCCCCGCGTCGATGCTGGTGACGTCGACGAGGTCGCCGATCAATCGATTCATCCGCGCGACGTAGCGGCGAATGCGGGACGTTGCGGTGGCGGCCTGCGCCGGTTCCTCGCCGCTGCCCGTCTGCCGAAGCAGCTCCAGGGTGAGGACCACGTTGTTGAGCAGATTGCGGAGGTCGTGGGCGACCATTCCCAGGAAGTCGTCGCGATGGGCGACGGCGTCGTCGGAACGAGCGCGTTCGGTGAGGAGATACGCGTCGGTGGCGGCCCTCTCGTGCACCAGCAGTGCCTCGAGCGCGTCCACCCGGTCCTTCCGGTCGGTGCTCAGGGCGACATCTGCGCTGGCGCGCTCCCCGAGGACCACGCGGTCCGCCTTGGCTCTTTCACCCACGATTGCCCCGGCTTCCGCCGGCCGCGGCCCGCGAAGTGATTCGTCGTCGGCCTTGACGCGCGCAGCGGTCAACACGTCGTCAGCGACAGCGCGGGCCTCGTCGATCACGCCGTCGGCGGCGTCGGTCGCCGCGGTGCGGTCGCCCTCCAGGGCGTCGTCCAACTTCTTCCGCTCCGTGCGGAGGCTGTTGTCGGTCTTCAGGCGCTCCTGCGAATTCGCACGGCGCTTGCGAGGCATCACTCGGATTCTACCTTCTCGCCGCCGATGGTGACGCTCGTGGCGTCGCTGTCGTGCCGAGGCGCGGTGACCAAGTGCGTGCTAACGGTTGCTAACGCCACTATTTCGCGTTAGCATGGACCCATGAAGCGCACCCATCGCAAGGCCCACGCCACCGCCGGCCGGCCCGTCTACGCCCAGGCCGTCTCGCGGCATTCCTCGCTCCCGGCCGTCGAGCGGCCGGTCGAGATCCCGCTGCCCCCGGCGCTCAACACCGAGCGCGTGCGGCGGCACGGGGGCGTGGCCCTGGTGGACGTGGAGGGGCAGCGCCTGAAGCTGCGCTTCCTGCGGTCCTCGCTGGCCGACGACGCGGCCTCGACGCTGACGGCGCCGGAGGAAGCGGCCCTGGCGCAGGGGGGCGTGGGCCCCGTCTCGGCCGACGAGACGCGCGTGGTCGAGGCAGAGGCCGCCGCCGCGTACCAGCAGCTCCGCGCGGAGAGCCTCGGCGTCGAGGAGGCCGCCCGCCGGCTCGGCGTCAACGCGAGCCGCATCCGCCAGCGGCTCGCGGAGGGATCGCTCTACGGCGTGAAGGACGGCAACGCGTGGCTCCTGCCCGCGTTCCAGTTCGTGGCCAACAGGCTCGTGCCCGGCATCGAGGTCGTGATGCGGAAGCTGCCGGAGGGCCTGAGCCCGCTCGCGGTGGCCCGCTGGCTCGCCCTGCCCAACCCGGACCTGACGACGCGCGGCGACGAAGAGCGCCCACTCAGCCCCCGGCAGTGGCTGCTCGAGGGCAATCCCCCCGAGCCCGCCGCGCAGCTCGCCGCCGCTCTTTAGTGGCGAAGTTCCCCGCCCCGCCCGCCGCGGGCGGCCTCGCGGCGCGGCTCCCGGCGGACGTGAAGGTCCTGCCGGCGGGAACCGTCCTCTGGCGGATCTACCACCGCGGCGGAGCGCACGCGACGGGCTGGGACCAGCTGCGCCACTGGGGTCCCGCCGCCGGCGCGCGGTTCGACCACCACCTCGAGCCCGCCCGCGAGCAGGGCCGCGGCATCCTCTACGCCGCGCTGCGCGTCCACACGTGCCTGGCCGAGGTGTTCCAGGACGCGCGCACGATCGAGCGCTCGCGGAACCGGCCCTGGCTGGCCGGCTTCGCGCTCGTCCGCGACCTCTCGCTCAACGACCTCACCGGAGGCTGGCCGACGCGCGCCGGCGCCTCCATGGCGATCACCTCCGGCCGGCGCGACCGGGCCCGCGCGTGGTCGCGGCGGATCTACGAGGACTATCCGGCCGTGGACGGCCTCCACTACGCGTCCTCCATGGACGCGAACGAGCCCGCGCTCGCACTCTACGAGCGCGCGCGCACGGCGATGGCCCCGCGGCCCGTCTTCCACCGCGCGCTCGCCGACCCCGCGCTCAACCCCGCGGTGGTGAAGGCCGCGCTGTCGTTCGGCTACCTCGTCGAGCCGTAGTCGACGAAACGGATGGCCCCAGATGAGACCGGCCCGCGGCTACCGGCGCGGGCCCGGCTTCGGCGCCGGCTTCTTCCCGCTGTAGTACCGCGAGTACGGGTTGGGCCAGGCGGGCCGCATCTCGTGCGCCGGCACCAGCGTCCACTGCGCCTGGTCGGCGTCGGCCGAGGTCTCCGGCGCCGGCGGCTCGGAGGGCGCGCTGGGCGCCGCTTGCGAGAGGCGCACGTCCTGGACCATCGGTTCCGTGCCGGTGAGGACGACGATGACCTCGTCGCCCGCGCGCAGACGGCCGAGCTTCGGGACGGCGGCGCTGGTCACCGCGTGCGACCGGTTGCGGCCGCTGGCGTCGACGAAGCTGAGGGTGCGCCCCGCCGCGTCCGGCGCGACGACCGTGGCCTGCATGAACGTGACGCTCGACGTGGCCCACGGCGGCGGGGCCGGATTCGCCATGCCGAGGAGGAAAATAATGATGAATGACATGATGCCGGTTTCTACTGCAATGGCGATGCCAGGCCAGTAGGCGCATTCGCCGCTGCAACCCGTTGACTTACAATGCGCAACGGGACGCGCGCGGGAGCGTGCGCACCTTTTTCAACGTCCGTGCCCGCGGCGTGCGGTGGGGGGAGCGATGGCAGAGCCGTTCGGAGCGCCGGTGGACGTGGTCGGGATCATGAAGGAGATCCGCGAGACGATCCAGAAGAAGCGCGCGCAGGGCGTGTACACGGACGAGGAGGTCGAGTCGCTGGCGGCGTTGCGCCTGCGCGCCTTCGCCGAGGAGGCGCGCATCGACGACAAGCTGCTCGAGCGCCTCCTCGGTCCGAGCCACGAGTGGAACATCAGCGCGGACTACCTGATCCGCACCACGCGCACCGGATTGCCGGCGCGGGCGCTCATCCTCGCCAAGAAGCTGGTGCGGCCCTTCGTCCGGCTCTACACCGATCACGTGCTCAACCGGCAGGCGCAGCTCAACCTCTACTTCGCCCACCTCCTCCACAACAGCATCCGCGAGGGCGCGCGGCTGCAGCTCGAGCTCCAGGGGCTGCGGCACCGGGTCGAAGAGCTCGAACGCGAGCTGGCCCTGCGCCGCGGCGAGGCGGTGGATCGCCGCCGCGCGCCGGGTGGCGAGCCCGACCCTCGTTGAAGATCGGCCTCGTCGTCCAGCGCTATGGCGAAGAGGTGATCGGCGGGGCCGAGCTCCACGCCCGCTGGATCGCCCAGCGCCTGGCGCGGGGCCACGGGGTCGAGGTCCTCACCACCTGCGCGGTGGACTACCTGACCTGGGAGAACAAGTACGAGCCGGGGCCGGCCACGGTCGGCGGCGTGCCCGTGCTGCGCTTCCCGGTGGCCCGGCGCCGCACCATGGAAGGCTTCGACGCCCTGTCCTCCAAGGTCCATTTCTTCGAGCATACGGACGACGAGGAGCGCCGCTGGATGGAGGAGCACGGACCGGTGACACCGGGCCTCCTCGACCACCTGCGGCGCCGCGGCGGCGAATACGACGCCCTCGTGTTCTTCTCCTATCGCTACTGGACCACCTACCACGGCCTGGGCGTGGCCCCGCACAAGAGCATCCTGGTGCCCACGGCGGAGGAGGACGGCGCCGTGCGGCTGCGCATCTTCAAGGACCTCTTCCGCCTGCCCGCGGCCCATGCCTTCAACTCCCCCGAGGAGAGGGAGCTGCTGCTGCGCGTGACGGGCGCTGCCGACCTGCCCGGCGAAGTGGTGGGCGTGGGCATCGAGGACGCCCCGGTGGTGCCGCCGGCCGAGATCCGCCAGCGGCTCGACATCCTCGGCGACTACATCGTCTACGTGGGCCGCATCGAGCGCGAGAAGGGCTGTGCGCGCCTCTTCGACGAGTTCTGCCGCTACGTCCAGGAGCGCGACCCCCACCTGAGCCTGGTGCTGGTGGGCCGCGCGGTGCTGCCCGTCCCCGTGCACGTCAACATCACGCACCTGGGCGTGCTCCCGGACGCCGAGAAGCTCTCGCTCATCGGGGGCAGCCGGCTGCTCGTGCACCCGAGCCCGTTCGAGAGCCTTTCCATGGCGCTGCTGGAGGCCTGGAAGATGGGACGGCCGGCGCTGGTCAACGGCCGCTGCGCCGTGCTGCGCGGGCAGGTGCAGCGCGCCAACGGCGGGCTCTACTACGGCTCGTACGAGGAGTTCAGGGAGGCGCTCTCCTGGCTCCTCTCGCATCCCGCGGGCGCGGACGCGCTCGGCCGTGCGGGCCGGGCCTACTTCGAGCGGCACTACTCCTGGGACGTGATCATGGAGAAATACGAGCGCCTGCTGGCCCTGGTTTCCGGGGGGGCGGAGCGGACGGCGCGTTGAGGCTCTGCTTCGTCATCCAGCGCTACGGCCTGGAGGTGGCCGGCGGCTCGGAGCTGCACTGCCGCTGGCTGGCCGGGCGCCTGGCCGCGCGCCACCACGTGCGGGTGGTCACCACCTGCGCCCTGGACTACCTGGAATGGCGCAACCACTACCCGCCCGGCGCCGATCGGGTGGACGGCATCGCCGTGCAGCGCTTCGCGGTGCGCCGCCCCCGCTCGGAGCGGCGCTTCGCGCTCGTCTCGGACCTCGTCTTCCACGAGCAGCACACGGCGGCCGAGGAGCGCCGGTGGGTCGAGGAGAACGGGCCCTACGCCCCGGAGCTGGTGGCGGCGCTGCCGGGCCTGCGCGACGTGGACCTCTTCATCTTCTATTCCTACCGCTACTACCAGACCTTCTTCGGCCTGCCGAAGGTGGCCGCGCGGTCCGTGCTCGTGCCCACCGCGGAGGAGGACCCCGCGATCGAGCTGCCCGTCTTCGGCGACCTGTTCCGCGCGCCGCGTGGCATCGTCTACCTCACGCCCGAGGAGAAGGGGCTCGTGCAGGGCCTCAGCCACAACGAAGCGGTGCCCAGCGTGGTGGTGGGCAGCGGGATCAACCAGCCCGCCGGTTGGCCGGCGGTGGACCTCCGGGCACGGTTCGGCCTGCGGGAGCGCTACCTGCTCTACGTCGGCCGCATCGACCGCAACAAGGGCGTCGACCGCCTGTTCGCGGACTACCGCCGGCTCCGCGAGGAATGGCCCGACGCGCCGCCGCTCGTGCTCGTGGGCCGGCCCGCGCTCGCCCTACCCGACCACCCCGGCATCCGCCACCTCGGCTTCGTGAGCGAGGAGGAGAAGTTCGCGCTCGTGGCCGCCTGCGACGTGCTCCTCATGCCGAGCCGGTACGAGAGCCTGTCCGTGATCGTGCTCGAGGCCTGGGCCATGGGCCGGCCGGTCCTGGTCAACTCCGCCTGCCGTGTGCTCGAGGGCCAGTGCGTGCGCAGCGGCGGCGGGCTGTTCTACCGCGGCTACTCGGAGTTCGCGGCCGCGCTGCGCCTGCTCGACGCGGACCCGCAGCTGCGCCAGAGGCTCGGCGCGGCCGGACGCGAATACGTGCGGAAGGAGTACGACTGGGACGTGGTCGAGGCGCGTACCAGCGCCTTCCTGGAGGAGCTGGCGCCGCGACTCAGCGGCTGACGCCCTCCGCGGCCAGGAGGACGCGCAGGATCTCCTCGCCCAGCTCCTGCACGCGCCAGCGCCGCAGGCCCGCGACGTGCTCCAGCCCGGCCCGATCGCGTGGCGCCGCTTCCGCCACCTTGTCGAGCAGCCGCTGCGGCAGCACCAGGGACACGTCGAGAGCCAGCCGCTTGGCCGCCTCCGCGCGCCAGGCGCGCAACGCCTCCACGCGCCGCTTGACCGGGGGGGCCACGAGCGGTGGACGCTCGCGCGACGCGCGCGGCAGACGGTCCTCGGGCAGGGCCTGCGCCCGGGCCACCGCCGCCAGCAGCTCTCCCGCCCGCTGCTTCGCCATGCGGGGAAGCCCGGGCACGAGCTGCACCTGCCGCTCGTCCCGCGGCGGGGCCTGGGCCAGCGCGAGCAGAGCCTGCGGGCTGACGATGCGGAAGGCGGGAACGTCGGTGGACTCGGCCACGCCCTCGCGCCACCCGTGCAGCTCGCGGAGCACGGCCTGCGGCCGCGGCGCCAGCGCGCGGGCGCCCTTGATGCGCAGCCAGCCGTCCGGATCGCGCTCGCGGCGGACCGGTTCGAGCGCGGCCACGGCGGCGGACTCCTCCTCGACCCAGCCCAGGCGGCCCTGCGCGCGGAGCCTCTCCGCGAATCGCTCGTGGAGCGCGAGCAGGTGCCGCACGTCGGCCAGCGCGTAGTGCTCCTGCAACGGCGTGAGCGGCCGCACCGACCAGTCGTCCTTCTGGCTCGACTTGGATACGGTGACGCCCAGCTCGTGGCGCAGCACGGCCTGCAGCCCGACCTCCGGCAGGCCCAGGAACCGCGCGGCCAGCATGGTGTCGAACACGCGCGTGATCGTGAAGCCGAAGTCGCGCTTGAGGCTGGTGACGTCGTAGTCGGCACCGTGCAGCACCTTCACCACGGTCGCGTCGGCCAGCGCCCTTGCCAGCGGCGCCAGGTCGCGCACGGCGAGGGGATCGATGAGCA
>DATKEG010000018.1:0-19424 GCA_035544515.1 Vicinamibacteria bacterium
GCTCGAACCAGTGGAAGCCCTGGCCCACGGTGACGAGGTCCACGGACGCCGAGGGCAGGCCGGTGGCCTCGGCGTGGCCCCTCACGAAGCGCGCCCCGCCTTCGGCCCGGGCGAAGGCCAGCATGTCCTCGTTGGGATCGACGCCCACCACGTCGCAGCCCCGCGCCTGGAAGAGGCGCGTGGTGATCCCCGTGCCGCAGGCCACGTCCGCGACGGCGGGGGGAGCGGGCAGCCCGGGAAGGCCGAGGACCCAGTCCACGAGCGTGGGCGGGTAGGACGGCCGGTGGGCGTGATACCGCTCCGCCGTCGCGCTGAACCGCTGGTGGGGGTCGATCACGCCAGCCGGAGCAGCTCGCGCTGGATGTCGCCCGTGACCTCGGCCCGGCCCTCGCCCACGTACATGTCGATCTCGCTGCGCACGCCGAACTCGGGCAGGTAGACGCCGGGCTCGATGGAGAAGCAGACGCCGGGGATGATCTTCCGCTGGTCGCGCGTCTCGAGGTTGTCGATGTTCACGCCGTTGCCGTGCACCTGGTAGCCGATGGAATGTCCGGTGCGATGCAGGAAGTAGGGGCCGAACCCCCGCGCCTCGATGTAGCCGCGGGCGACGTCGTCCACCTCGTAGCCGTGGATGGTGCGGCCGGAGGCCACCGCCTCCGTCACGAACGCCACCGCGGCGTCGCGCGCGCCCTTGACCGCGTCCCAGACCGCCCGCATGCGCGCGGGCACGTCGGAGCCGCAATACCCCATCCAGGTGGCGTCGTAGTACACGGCCCGCGCGTCGTTCGCCACCTTGGCCCAGAGGTCGATGAGGACGAGGTCGCCCGGGCGGATCTCGCGGTCCTTCGCGCCCGCCGCCGTCTCGAAGTGGGGGTCCGAGGCGTGGTCGTTCACGGCCACGATGCAGGGGTGGTCGCTGACCAGCCCGCGCGCGTCGAAGCGGGCGCCGATGAACGCCTGCACCTCGCTCTCCTTGACGGGGACGCGCGAGGCCAGGCGCTCGCGGATGAGGGCGAAGGCCTCGTCCTTGGCCGCCAGGGTGTCGCGCGCGGCACGGTCGTGCAGGGCCTTCTGGTCGGGCGTCCAGCGCGCCTCGAAGATCTGCACGAGGTCGGCCGAGCTGACCACCTCCACGCCGGCGGCGGAGACCATCTCCACGGTGCCCGCGTCCACGCGGCCGATATAGGGGATGGCCGCGCCCGGGCTGTATTCCATGGCCACGCGCCCCAGGCCCTGCAGGTGCCGGCGCAGCAGCGCCTCGAGGTCCTTCCACGACCGGTAGAGCAAGGCCTTGCCCGGCGCGCCCGCGAGCGCCCGGGGCTCGATCACGTGCACGATGGCCACGGGCTCGCCCTGGCGCGGGATCAGGTAGAACCAGCGCCGGGTGCCGATCTGGCTCTCGTCGAACCCGATCACCGCGCGCGCGATGGGGTTGCTGCCCCGGAAATCGTAAAGGAGCCAGGCGTCGATGCCCTGCTCGGCCAGGGCGGCCTGGATCGCGGCGACGTCCATTCCCCGCCCTACCGCCGCCGGTCCTGGAGCTTGGCCAGCAGGCGCAGGATCTCCAGGTAGAGCCAGACCAGGGTCACGAGCAGGCCGAAGGCGCCCACCCATTCCATGTACCGCGGGGCGCCCATCTCCGTGCCGCGCTCGATGAAATCGAAGTCGAGCACGAGGTTGAGGGCGGCGATCACCACCACGAACACGCTGAAGGCGATGCCGATCGTGCCCGACTCGTGGATGTAGGGGACGGTGCGGCCGAAGAAGCCCATGACCATGGAGATGAGGTAGACGAGCGCGATGCCTCCCGTGGCCGCGAAGATGCCCAGCCTGAAGTTCTCCGTGGCGCGCACGAGGCCGGAGCGATAGGCGAGCAGGAGCGCGGCCAGCGTTCCGAACGTGAGGGCGACCGCGTTGATGACGATGCCCGGATAACGCTGCTCGAAGACCGCCGAGATGCCGCCGAGCAGGAGTCCCTGGAACGCGGAGTAGACGGGCACCGTGAAGGGCGCCCAAGTCTTCTTGAAGATCGTGACCAGGGCCGTGACCAGGCCGCCCACGAGGCCGACGAAGATGAAGACGGTGGCGGCCGGGCCCTCCATGTTCCAGACGAACGCCGCCGCCGCGAGCAGGACGAGCAGGGACAGGCCCGTCTTGTTGACCGTGCCTTGCAGCGTCATGGCCTCCTGGCCATAGGCGCGGCCGGGGGCCCGGAAAGTGTCCTCACGCAGCGCAGGATTGCCCGAACGGAACGTGGCCATTCGATTCACCTCAGGATCGCGATTATACATAGAGGCATGGGATCGGCCTCCGCCGCCGGCGGCGCCGGCCTGAACGAGGAGAGGGCGAGCATGGAGCCGTCGCGCCGGCGGCGCGACGACCTGCTCACGCTCTGCCCCGTGTGCCGCCGCGCGGTGTCGCCGGAGGACCTGCGCCGCGGCGACGCCCTCTCCCCGGACGTGCGCACGCTGGCGGAGTCCAACGTGCCTGGGTGGCGTCCCGAGGACGGCCTGTGCGCGGAGTGCGAGGGGCGGTTCACGGCGGCCGCCGGGTACTTGCGGCACCACGGTCGTGATCCCCGCGCGGGTGGCATCCTGCCCACCGCCGTACGGCTGGGCGCCCGCGACGACTTCCGCGGCCGCGGCGTCACCATGGCCTTCCTCGACGCCGGCTACTTCGCCCATCCCGACCTGGTGGAACCGCGCGACCGCATCGTGCGCTTCATGGACGTGACGAAGGGCCAGCAGCGGCGGGCCGATCTCGACCGGCCGGACCATTCGAGCTGGCACGGGATGATGACCTCCGTCGTGGCCTGCGGGAACGGCCGCCTCTCGCACGGCTTCTACCGCGGGCTCGCCTCGGAAGCGCGCCTCGTCCTGGTCAAGTGCGGCGACGGACAGCGTGTGCCGCACGACGACATCCGCCGGGGCCTGGAGTGGGTGCTGAAAAACCACGCCCGCCATCGCATCCGGATCGTCAACGTGAGCCTGGGCGGAGACTACGAGGCCTCCTACCTGCACGATCGGCTGTCCCAGGCCGTGGAGCGGTGCACGCGCGCGGGCCTGCTCGTCTGCGCCGCGGCGGGCAACAAGGGGAACGAGCCCGGACACCCCGTGCTGCCGCCCGCCTCCGCGCCGTCCGCGCTGACCGTGGGCGCGCTCGACGACCACAACCGGCTCGGGTTCTCGGGCTACGGGCTGTACCACTCGAGCTACGGCCCGACGGTGGACGGGCTGCAGAAGCCGGAGGTGGTCGCCCCGGGCATCTGGGTCGCCGCGCCCATCCTGCCCGGCACGCCCACGGCCGCCCAGGCGGCGCTGCTGCAGCGGCTGGCTCACGCCTCCGACGACCGGTTGCGCGCGGTGCTCGCGGACGGCGCCGGTGTCGACGCCGACCTCGACGCCGCGAGCGCGCAGCCGCCCGCGGCGATCCGGGAGCTGATCACGGCCAAGGTCCGGCAGAACAACGTGATCACCGGCGACTACAAGCACGTCGACGGCAGCAGCTTCGCCGCTCCGATCGTCTCCTCCGTGGCGGCCCAGATGCTGGAGGCCAACCCGGCGCTGAGCCCACAGCAGCTCAAGCAGCTGCTGGTGACGACCGCCCGCCGCCTCGGTGACGTGGACGTGGACCGCCAGGGTTGGGGTGCGGTGGACCCGGACAAGGCGGTGCGGGCCGCCCTCGCCGCCCGCCGGCGGCCTCTCCAGAAAACCTGAGGGGGCGCTTTGAAGCGCCCCCTTGGTCAGCGTCTGAGGTTGGATCCCCTGTTAGGGGGGGAAGGTGATTCAGTGGGCTTTAGCAAAGGTTGGAGTAGCCATCAGGAATGCTTTATGGCCTTTCTAGACGCTTATACGTAGCAAGGCCCGTGCCTGTTTCCCGGCCGGTGTGAATTGTTGTCAAGTTACTGTGGTTCAACGACTTACGGTCTGAGCGCTCGTCACTGGTTGGGGCGGGACGCGTCTCTTTTCCGCACAATCGCACGGAAACCGGACACGCTCCGCCAAAAAAGCGGCGCCGAGCCTCAGTGGCCGCGCTGGCTCGGGAGGAGGGCGCCGAAGCCTCGCGCGCACTCATGGCAGAGGAAGTCGTAGCCCGAGAAGATGTCGTACACCTGCAGGCAGTCCGCGCAGGCGTAGCGCTCGCAGACGTCGCACTGGAGCATGGAGTCGTTGCGAACGATCCCGGCCGCTCCCTTGCGGTAGCTGAGGAGACCTTCTCCCGGGGGCCGGCGGCACGACTGGCAGGTGGTAGAGGGATGCATTGGCCTTTTCCTTCAAGTCACCTGGGACAGGATTCGCATATGCTACCACACGCCCGAAAGGGGAAGGTCCCGATGGGCAGACGGCCCCGGCGCCGCTATAATGGAAGCACTCTGAGGGGTTGAGCCAGATGAAGATGACCGGAGCGCTCCTGACCACCCTCGCGCTGGCCGCCACCGTGGCCCACGCGGACAAGCGTGTGGACGATGCCTATGCGCGGGCCGAGTCGCAGATCGAGAAGGGCCGGCCGGAAGAGGCCGTCAAGACGATGGACAAGGCGGTCAACCAGCAGCCCACCAGCCCCGAGGCCCACCTCGCCCTCGCGCGCGTGCAGTTGAGGGTCGGCAACCTGGACGAAGGCGCGACGGCGGCGAGCAAGGCGGTCGAGCTGAGCGCCTCCGCCTCCCCGGCGGTGCAGGCCGACGTGTTCTCGACGGTGTCGGGGCTCACGCTCCGGCGCGGCGCGGGCAAGGAGGCGCTCGCGCAGGCCGAGAGAGGGGTCAAGGCCCTGGAGACGCCCGGCACGCTGGCCGCGCTCTCGCGCGCGCAGGCCCGCACGCAGCAGAGCACGGCCTCACTGGAGACGGCGCAGAAGGCCATGCAGCTCGGGCCCACGGTCGCGGCCGCGCACCACGCCCACGGCGAGGCGCTGCTGGCTTTGCGCCGGCCCGGCGACGCCGAGCCCGCGCTGCGCAAGGCGATCGAGCTCGACCCGAAGTTGACGATCGCGCGGAGCGACCTGGCCCTGGCCCTGCTCGCCCAGGGCAAGACGAAGGAAGCCGTGGACGAGGCGCGCAAGGCGACCGAGGTCGACGCCCAATCCGGCGAGGCGTTCGCGGTGCTGGGCACGGCGATCCTGGCCGCGGACAAGAACAACTGGAGCGACGCCATCGCGCAGGCGCAACAGGGCGCCTTCCTCAACCCGCGAAACCCGGTCGTCCAGGTCTCGGTGGGCCGGATCTTCGAGGCCGCCAACAACTTCGACCAGGCCACGAGCGCCTACCGACGCGCGCTGGATGCCGACCCCGGCTACGTGCCCGCGCGTTCGGCCCTGCTCAAGATGCAGGTCCTGCGGGGCGACCTCGACGCGGCGCTGATCGAGGCGGGGAAGCTCACACAGGACGCCCCGGAGAACGCCGAGGCGCAGCTCGTCCGCGGCCGGATCCTCCTGCGCAAGGGGGAGTTCGGCGAGGCCGTTTCGCCGCTCGAGATGGCGGCGAAGTTCGACCCGCAGAACGCCGAGGCTCATGCGCTGCTGGGCACGGCATACCAGTACACGCGCGAGTCGGACAACGCGCTCGAGTCGTACCAGAAGGCGGTGCAGCTCTCGCCGCACAACACGGACTACCGCTCCACGTACGGCCTGCTCCTGGCGCTCAACAAGAAGTACGCCGAGGGCGTCGCCGAACTGAAGAAGGTGGTGGCCACACCCGGCTACAAGGACGCGGCGGCCTGGGTCAACCTCGGCTGGGTGTACCGCAACATGGAGCCGAGCAATGCGCCGGAGTCGATCGCGACCTACACCAAGAGCCTGGAGATCGACCCCAAGAACGAGCAGGCGGCGCTGGGGCTGGGCTGGGCGCACTCCTACCAGCGCAACTACGACCAGGCGATCGCCGCCTTCCAGAAGGCGATCCAGCTCGATCCCAAGACGGCGGGCGAGGCCCTCAACGGCATTGCCTGGAGCTACCTCTTCAAGAAGGACGTCGCCCAGGCGAAGGTCTTCGCGGAGAAGGCCAAGGCGGCCGGGCGGAACGACGCGCGGCTCCTCACCAACATCGACAGGTTCGAGAAGGGCATGGCGGCCGCGGAGGAGGCGGAGCGTGAATTCCGCGAGCAGCAGCAGAGGGCGCAGGAAGGACCGGATGTCGGCACGCTCGGCGCGCAGGCGATGCGCGGCAACTCCTCGGGCAAGAAGAACGCCTGCCGGCAGCTCATCCGCTTCGGACGGCCGGCCGTCGAGTTCCTGGCGTACGCGGCCATCAACGATCCCGACCTGTCCGTGCGCGAAGTGTGCATCGCCTCGCTCGGCGCGGTCGGGGCCGCCGCCAGGGACCAGTGCGCGCAGCTCCAGAGCATCGCCACGCGGCCCAACCCGTACGAATCCACGATCATGGAGAGGAAGCAGCTTGACCAGATGGTGCAGTACGAGGACGTGAAGCGCGCGGCGAAAGCCGCCGTGAGCCGGATCGGTTGTAACTAGGCACTCACCGTCCAGAAACCCGGGATCGCGCGCCGGCAGTCCGGACAGCCGCCGGCGCGGAGCCGGTTCCGCACGACGCGGAACCCGCGGCGTTCGACCAGCAGCGCGCCGCATCCCGGGCACCAGGTGTTCTCCCAGCGGCCCACCCGGCCCGGGAGATTTCCCGCGTAGACGAAGCGAAGCCCCTCGCGCGCCCCGATCTCCGCGGCGCGCCGCAGCGTCCGCGCATCGGTATCGTCCGGGCCCGTCATCTGGTAGTCCTTGTGGAAGGCGGTGACGTGCCAGGGGAGGTCCGCGGAGACCGACACCAGGAAGCGCGCGAGGTCGGCCAGCTCCGCGTCCGAGTCGTTGAAGCCCGGGATGACCAGGGTCACCACTTCGAGCCAGACGCCGCGCTCGTGCAGGGCGCGGATCGTGGAGAGCACGCGCTCGAGCGTGCCGCCGAGGTCGCGGTAGGGCCGGTCGCGGAAGCTCTTGAGGTCCACCTTGAAGAGGTCGATCCAGGGCCGGATGTAGTCGAGCACCTCCGGCGTGCCGTTGCCGTTGGAGACGTAGGAGCAGACCAGGCCGGCGGCCTTCGCCTCGCGGAAGACGCTCACCGCCCACTCGCTCGTGATGAGCGGCTCGTTGTACGTCGAGGTCAGGATCCGCGCGTCGTGCCTCCGGGCGAGGCTCACCAGAAGGGAGGGCGTGATCTCCTCCGGCGGCGCCAGCGCGCGCGGGTCGCGGAGCGCCTGTGAGGTGACCCAGTTCTGGCAGTTCGGGCAGTGCATGTCGCATCCGAGCATGCCGAACGACAGGGCCCGCGCGCCGGGCAGCGCGTGGAAGAACGGCTTCTTCTCCACGGGATCGAGCTGCACCGCCGCCACGTAGCCCCAGGGCACCTGGAGCGCGCCTCCCTCGTTGAAGCGCACCCTGCAGACGCCCTGCCGGCCGGGCGGGATGAGGCAGCGGTGACCGCAGGCGAGACAGCGCACGCGATCGTGGGGCAGCTTCTCGTAGATCTCGCCCTCGCGAGTGTGGCGGGCGAGACGTTCCGCCAGGGGGGACGACACCTCAGCCTTGCAGGAGCGCCGTCACCGCCTCCGGGGGCAGGGGCGGCCGCCCGACCAGCGCCAGGTTCTCGCGCACGTGCGCGACGCGGCTCATCCCGACCAGGGCGGTGGTGAGGCCAGGCGCGGAGCGGGCCACCTGCAGCGCGCGCTGCCCGTCCGTTTCCAGGCCGGCGACCGCCGCGCCCACGGGCAGCGGCAGGCCGCGCGCCAGCCGTCCCTGCATGAGCGAGGCGCTGCCCATCACCGTGATGCCCAGCTCGCGCGCGGCGGCGAGCAGCGAGACGGGCGTGCGGCCGAGGGTCTGCGTCGGCGCCACGAGCGCCTCGGGCATGGCCAGGCTGAACGGGAGCTGCACGACCTTGAAGTGGTGGGCGTTGCCGGCCACCTCCTGCGCCGTCTGCACGAGCGTCTCGAGCGAGAGCCATTCGGAATGGCCGGGCCGCACCCGGTAGCCGTTCCAGGTGGCGGTGCCGTAGGCCCCCACCCGGCCGTCGGCCACCTCGCGCTCCAGCATCTCGAACGCGGAGCGCAGGCGGCCCAGCAGGGCGTCGGGCGGCACCTCGTCGAGCTGCTGCTCCGGGTTGTGGAGGTGAAGCACGTCCACGGTCCGCAACCCGAGGTTGCGCAGGCTCGTCTCGAGCTGGTGGCGAAGGTAGCCGGGCGCGAGGCTGTGGCATCCCGCGACCAGGTCCGCGGGCCGCGCGAGGTCGCGCGAGACGATCTCCCGCTGGAAGTAGCTCGCGGCGTCGGCGGCGGGGACGTATCCGGCCTTGGTCGACACCACGATCTCCTCGCGGGTGAAGCCGCGCGCGGTAAGGGCGGCGAGCGCGGCGCCGATGGCCCGCTCGCTGCGCTGCCGGCGGTAGCTCACGGCGGTGTCGAGGACGTTGATGCCCCCGGCCACGGCCGTTTCGATCGCCTCGCGGTAGGAGCGGTCGGTCGCGTCGTCCTCGCGCCCGAGGTACGTGCCGAGGCCGATCGAGGAGGCGGTCAGGCCCAGCGCGGCGCGGAAGTGGCCCGCCGCCGCCGTGCCGCCGAGGCGCTGGGCGTAGGCGGCCGTCCCGGCGCTCGTGGCCCCGCTGCCCATCCCCTCCCGCGAGCATCCCACGGGGTCCGCGCGCTGTCCAGATCCGCCCGGGCCATTGACAGCCTCCACGGACAGGGCGAAACTTTGGCGAAAGTACCGCCGATGAACCGCCCCGGTGTTCCCGCCCCGAGTCTCGCGCCGCTCATGGGCCGGGAGGACCTGCGCGAGAGGGGCGGCGTGAGCTACCGCGAGCTGCGCGCCCGCTCGCTGCTCAACCGGTGCGACTCCCCGCGCTTGCCGTTCACCTGGACGGTCAACCCCTACCGCGGCTGCGCCCTGGGTTGCCGCTACTGCTATGCCACGTACACGCACGAGTTCATGGGCATCGCGAACCCGGACGACTTCCACTCGCTCGTCTACGTCAAGGTGGGCGCCGAGGAGGAGACGGCGCGGCGCCTCGGCGCGGTCGTACGGCGGCGCGAGAGGATCGCGCTGGGGACGGCCACCGACCCCTACCAGCCCGGCGAGGCGGAGTCGCGCGTGACGCGCCGCTTCCTGGAAATCCTGGCCGCCCACCGCGGGGCGCGGCTCGGCATCACCACCAAGGGAGCGCTCGTCCTGCGCGACCTCGACCTGCTCCAGCGCATCAACCAGCGCTCGGAGCTCTCCGTGCACGTCTCGCTCATCTCGCCGCGCGCCGATCTCTTGCGGCGGCTCGAGCCGTGGGCGCCGCCGCCGGAAGTGCGCCTGGAGATGATGCGGCGCCTGACGGACGCCGGGATAGAAACCGGGATGGCTCTGGCGCCGGTCCTTCCCGCCATCACCGACGCGGAGGCGGACCTCGACCAGCTCCTCGGACAGGTCCGCGAGACCGGCGTGCGCCACCTGTTCTGGAACGTGCTCTTCTTGCGCTCGCCCACCCGCGAGAAGTACCTGCGGTGGCTCGCGGCGGAGTTCCCGCGGTACCTCGAGGCCTATCGCCGGGCGTACCAGGGACGCGTCCACCTGGGCGGGGCCTACCGGGAGCGCATCCGCGAGAGAGTGGACCGGCTCGCGAGGAAGCACGGCTTCGCGGCGCGAAGCGGCGACGGGGAAAGGCCTCGCCCCGCCCGCCAGCTCTTGCTCTTCGCGTGACCGGCTGGTATGTCTGGGGTCGCGATGAGCGGCCTTCGCCTGGAGAGACGGGGACACCTCACCGTGCTGCGGCTCGACAAGGCCCGCGGCAATGCCATCGACGAGGCGCTGGTGGACGCGCTGCGCGAGGCCACGCGCACGCTGGGCGCCGATCCGTCGGTGCGCGGCGTGTTGCTGGCCTCGGCCCATCCGAAGCTCTTCTGCCCCGGCCTCGACCTGGTCGGCATCCTCGAATACGACCGCGCCGCCATGGAGCGCTTCATGCTGCGCTTCGCCGAGGCCGTGTGGGCCCTCTACGGCCTGCCGAAGCCGGTCGTGGCGGCCGTGGGAGGCCACGCCGTGGCCGGCGGCTGCATCCTGGCGCTCACGGCGGACTACCGCGTCCTCAGGCGCGGCGGCGCCCAGATGGGACTCAACGAGGTGCGCATCGGCGTGCCCCTGCCCTGGTCGGTGTCCGTCCTGCTGCGGACGACCCTCCCCTCCTCGTCCCTGGCGCAGGTGGCCCTGCTCGGGCGCAACTTCGCGGACGAAGAGGCGCGGGCGGTGGGCCTGGCCGACGAGCTGGCGGGGGCGGAGGGGTTCGAAGAGCGCTGCCTGGAACGGCTCCACGAGTACGCGGAGAAGGACCCGCAGGCCTTCGGCACCACGAAGTCGTACCTCCGCGCCGATGCCCTGCAGGCCATGGCCGCGCACGAGCAGGAGCGCCTCTCGGAGTTCCTCGACGGGTGGTTCTCCGAGCCGACGCGCCTCCGCATGCGCGGGATGGTCGAGGAGCTGACGCGGCCGAAGGCGTAGCCGGCCGCGGCTCTACTCGTGGGCGCGATGGCGGTGGCGCCAGAGCCAGGCCACCACCGCCCCGAACACGACCACCGAGAGCACGGCCAACACCCGGTTGGCGTCGCCCACCACGCTCTTGGCGCGCTCCCAGTTCAGGCCGAGCGTCGTTCCGAGCACGACCAGGAACGTGTACCAGATCGCGGACGCGGCGGCCGCGGGCAGGAGCGCGCGCAGGGGAGACACGCCCAGGAGGCCCGCGAACGGCGTGACCGCGGCGCGCAGGCCGGGCAGGAAGCGGCTGAAGAAGATGGCCCACAGCCCGTGGCGGGCGTAGCCTTTCTCCAGCGCCTGCACCGCGCTCGGCGGCATCAGGCGCTTCACCCAGTGATGGTCGAAGAAGGAGCGCCCGAGCGCGCGCGCGTAGAAGAACATGCCCGCCGAAGAGGCGAGGTTGGCGGCCCAGCACATCGTGCCCAGCGCCCAGGCGGAGCCGTAGCCGCGCTGGGAGAGGAACGCGCCCAGCACCACGGCGACGTCGGCGGGCGCGGGCGGGAACACGTTCTCGATCGCGGACAGGCCGACGAGCACCGCGTACACGCCGGGCTGCGGCAGGCCGGCGACCCACTCCAGGAACCGGTCAACCACCGAGCAGGCCTTCGCGCACGAGGTGGACGAGCGAGCGGTACGGACGCCCGACCGCGCGCCCGACGCCGATCTCGCAGGTCCGGCACGTGGAGAACAGGCCGTCCGGCGGGGGGGCCATGGCCCGCACCTCGGAGGCCTCGCGCGCGGTCGCGGCGCGCGTCAGCTCCGGGACGAGGAAGCCGCGATCGCCGGCGAAGCCGCAGCACTCCGCGCCGGGAGGGACGACGACGTTCTCGCAATGCGCCCTGGCCACGCGCAGGAGGTCGGGCAGCGCGCCCATCTTCACCAGCGTACAGGTCGGATGCAGCACCGCCGTGCCCGGGCGCCGGCCCGGCCGCTCGAGTCCGGGCAGCACCTCGCGGGCCCAGAAGACGGGGAAGTCCATGGTCCGCAGGACGCGGCCGGAGGCGGCCAGGAGCGCCGCCCCCTCGCGCAGCGTGCCCGCGCACGGCGAGGCATCCGTCACCACGGGATCGGTCCCCTCGCGCGTGGCCGTCCAGAGCGCCTCCGCCGTCCGGGAACCGGCCACCTGGGCCGCCTCGACGAAGGCCTTGCTGCCGAACGGCATCCCGCAGCACAGTCCGCCGAGGCCTTCCGGGTAGGTCACGGAGTACCCCGCGGCCTGGAGCACGTCGAGCATGGCCCGGGGCAGCGGGATCTCCCGCTCACCGGGCAGCGCGCCGATGATCCGCGAGAGGCAGCTCGGGAAATAGACGACCCGGCGCTCCCGGCGCGCCGCGATCGGCCGCGGCAGGCGCCGCGCCGGCCGGGGCAGGGGCAGGTCGCGCGGCACGCAGGGGACCAGGCCCGGGCCGAGCCGATGCAGCATCCGGGTGGCGACCTCGAGCAGCCGTGGACCGGCCGGCACCGCCCGGGCCGCCGCCGCCGCGGCCAGCCCGGCCCGCGCCACGAGCGCGGTCAGGCGGAAGTGCTCGGCGGCAAACCGGGCCAGGCGGCGATGGGAAGGAGGATGCGTGAGGGCGCGCATCTCCTTGATGAGGGTGCCGGTGTCGATCTTGACCGGGCACGACGTGGAGCACATCGAGTCGCGCGCGCAGGTGGCGTCGCCTTCGTAGGCGAAGTCCTTCTCGATCTCGTCCAGCGTCGCCAGGGCCTCGGGCGTGCCCTGCGCCTTGAGCGCCGTCATGGCCCGGGTCAGCACGATGCGCTGCCGCGGGGTGAGCGTGAGGTCGCGCGACGGGCAGCGCGGCTCGCAAAAGCCGCATTCCATGCAGCGGTCGGCCGTGGGCGAGATGGGGGGCAACGGCTTGAGCGCCTTCAGGTGGACGTCGGGGTCGTCGTTGAGGAGGACGCCCGGATTGAGGACGCCCTGGGGGTCGATGAGCCGCTTCAGGCGCTGCATGACGGCGTACGCCTGGTCGCCCCATTCGTCGCGCACGAAGGGCGCGACGTTGCGGCCGGTCCCGTGCTCCGCCTTGAGCGAGCCGTCGTATTTACCCACCACGAGATCGACCAGCTCGCGCATGAAGGCGCCGTAGCGCGCGACCGTCTCCGCGCGGGCGAAGTCCTGGGCGAAGACGAAGTGGAGGTTCCCGTCGCGGGCATGGCCGAAGATGATCGCCTCCAGGAAACCGTGCCGGTCGCACAGGATGCGCAGGTCGGTGACCGCTTCGGCCAGACGCTCCACGGGCACGGCGATGTCCTCGATCAGGACCGCGGTGCCGGACGGGCGCATCCCGCCCACCGAGGGGAACAGCCCCTTGCGGAGCCGCCAGTGCGAGTCGCGGACCACCGGGTCGGTGCTGAAGTCCGGCGGCGCCAGCAGCCGGAACCCGGCCAGTGCCTCCCCCGCGCGGGCGAGGGCGCCTTGAAGCGCGGGCGCGTCCGCTTCCCGGAACTCGGCCAGGAGGGCCGCGGTCCGCTCGCCCACGGCGAAGGGATACTGCCGCTCGTCCTGCTGCGAGACGAGCGAGGCCGCGTCCATGATCTCGAGCGCGGCCGCGCCCGCCGCGACCAGGGGCGCGACGGCGGCGCCGGCATCCACCAGCTCGCCGAAGTACAGCAGACCGGTGGCCCGCGCCGGCGGCTCGGGAATGGTGCGCAAGGTGGCGTTGGCGATGAAGGCCAGCGTCCCCTCGGAGCCGATGACCAGGTGGGCCAGGATCTCCACCGGCCGGTCGTGATCCAGGAACGCGTTGATGCTGTAGCCGGTGGTGTTCTTGCGCGAGAAACGCCGGCGGATGCGCGCCACCAGCTCGGGATCCCCGCGCACCTCGTCGCGCAGCGCGCCGAGCCCGCGATGCAGGTCGGGCCGCGCGCGGCGCAGCTCGTGGTCGGCCTCGGGACGCGAGGTGTCCACCACCGTGCCGTCGGCGAGCACCAGGGTGATGGCCTCGAGCGTGTGGTAGCTGTTGAGGGCCACGCCGCAGCACATCCCCGACGAGTTGTTCGAGAGGATGCCGCCCATCATGGCCGCGTCGATCGAGGCGGGATCCGGTCCGAGCCGGTAGCCGAGGGGAGCGAGCAGGCGGTTGATGTAGCCGCCCACCACGCCGGGCTGCGTCCATACCCGCCGTCCGCCGTCGAGGACGCGCACGGCCTTCCAGAACGGCGCCAGCTCCACCAGGATGTCGTCCGTGACCGCCTGGCCGGAGAGCGACGTGCCCGCCGTGCGGAAGGTGAGCGCGCGCCTCCTCTCCCGCGCCCAGGCCAGCAGGCCCTGCACCTCGTGCAGGTCCTTCGGCCGCACCACGGCCCGCGGGATCAGGCGATAGATCGACGCGTCCACCGAGCGCCCGAGCAGGTCGAGCGGCCGGGTCAGCACCCGCTCCGGGGCGAGGACCCGGCCCAGCTCCCGGACCAGCTCGGGGTCGGGGGCGAGCACGCTACTCGCGGGCGGGCGCGTGCAACGGCACCCGGAAGCGGTAGACGGTGCCTCCGGCGTTGATGGTGATGAGCGTGGCCTCGCGGGTCGTCAGCCGGTCGCGCGTGCGCCCGGTGGCGTCCGTGACCAGCACCTTCCCCCCCGAGAAGAGCTTCCCCGCCGAGGCGCTCAGCCTCACCTCGACCCCGGGGAACGGGGCACCGCCCCGCTTCTGCGCCCGCACCAGGATCTGGGCCTGGCCGCCTCCGGGCGGCACCTCCTTCGGCTCCGACCACGCGGCCACGACCACCTCCTGGGCGGCGCGCGTGACCGGCAGCGGCTCCGGGTCGCGGGCGGATCCGCCCGGAAACAGCGTCTTGCAGCCCGCGACGAGGCCGGCCGCCGCCATCAGTCCGGCGCGGCGCGCGGGCGAGAGGGAGGGCACGGTCCTATCCTACCGGAATCAGTCCAGCTCGCCTTCCACGAACCACTCGTCGCGCAGGCGGTCGCGGAAGATGCGGTAGACGCCGGACCCGGCCACGGCCACGTCCCACTCCTCGCGGCTCCAGGCCACGTCCCACCAATCGCCGGAGGCCCGCCACGGGCCGGCCCGGTCCACCACGGCCCCGCGCACGCCGGCGGCCGTCACGAACACCGGCGCGCCCGCGGCGACCGATACGCGGGCGGGACGAGGCGGGCGGAACGCGCGCAGGCCCAGGCGCGGGGCGGCCGGGTGCTCGCCGGCGGCCGCCGCGAACGGAGCCGGCGAGAACGTCTCGACGGCGAACGCACCCGGACGGTGCGTGTCGACGAGCGCGGCCGAGCCGCCGCGGCCGGCCGCGGTCCACTCCTGCAGACGGGCCAGCGTCTCCGCCAGCCGCTCCGGGGAGGGCTGCGCCGGGTCGAGGAGCGAGAACTGGACGGAGCGCGACGGCGTGGGTTCGGCGCGGACGGTGATCGCCTGAACGGCGTCGCGCGGCGGATGCGTCTCGAGGTCGAGCAGCAGCAGCGTGCGCCAGGTCCGGGCCAGGGCGGTGGGCGCCGCCGGCTTGAGCGTGCGGCGATGCACCGACCGGTCCACCAGCCGCAGCTCCAGGGTGAGCGCGGCCGCGCGCCGCGCGCGCGCCGCGAGCGTCTGTCCCAGCGGCTCGAGCACGCGGGCGAGCAGGAACGCGAGCGGCTCGAGCCCCTCCACCGGCCAGTCCAGCTCGAGCGCGCACTCGAAGCGCTCCGGCGGCAGGGTGGGGACGAGCGGCGCGTCGTCCTCGCCGCGGGCCAGGCGGCGCAATCGAGGTCCTTCCGGGCCCAATCGCGCGGCCAGCCCTCCGCCGGGAAGACCGGCGAGGTCGCCCAGCGTGCGCAGGCCCCACCGGCGGAAGAGGTCGGCCCTCTCCGGGGCCAGGCCGAGCAGGTCGAGGGGCAACGGCGCGAGCAGTTGCGCCTCCTGGCCGGCGGAGGCGACGGTCAGACCTTCGCGGCCGGCGGCCAGCAGGCGGGCGGCCACGCGCGAGAACGCGAGGGCCACCCGCGGGTCGTCGAGACCACGCGCGCGGGCCGCGTCCACGAGCGCGCGTCCGAGCGCCGCCGGCTGCGGCCAGGCGCGCGCCAGCCCGTGCAGGTCGAGGAGCACGGTGCAAGGACCGCAGGCTTCCACGCGCGGCGTGAACTCACGCGCCAGGGCCAGCAGCGCGTCGGCGGAGGCGGGAACGCGGACGGAATGGACGGCGCCGAACATGGACGGGGCCGGGCGCGGGAAGCCTCAGGACGAAGCGACGAGCTCGAACCGTGCCGCGCGTGAGAGTTGTCGGCCGGATCGCGCCTCGACGTGCAGGCCCTGCAGCAGCCGGCCGGGCCCCGGAGCGCCCGACCATCGCGCGCAGAGGGCGCGCAGCGCGATCGAGGCGCCGGAGGGACCGTGGGCGAGGTGGGCGTCGCCGAGCAGGACGAGCGCCGTCGGCTGCCGCTCGATCTGGCGCTGCAGTCGGATCCAGGTGGCGCCGGGCAGCCGGCGGGCCTCGCCGCCCTGCCCGACGAGGTCGAGCACGACCACCTCGAACAAGCCGGAGCCCAGCAGCGTGCCCACCGCCGACACGGCACGGCCGAGGCCCGCGGTTTCCGGCGCTCCGCCGCGGAGCCAGAGGAGGCGCCGCAGGTCCACCCCCGCCTCGGCCGCGCCCGCCGGATCGAAGCGGTCCGCCGTGTCCACCCACGCGGCCAGGGCGCCCGAGCGCGTCGTCCGGGCCACGATCGAAACGGCCAGCGCGGTACGGCCGGAGGACGCGGGACCGTGCACTTCGGACACCTGGCCGCGCGGCAGGCCGCCGCCGAGCAGCCCGTCGACTTCGCGGACGCCGGTGGCGAGCGGGCGCGGCCGGAGATCCTCGCCTCGCAGCGGCGGGCCGTCGGCGTGCAGCCGCCGGTGTCGCAGGAGATCCTCGAGGGCGGCCTTGACGGTGGCGGCGGGAGAGCTCATTGTTTCGCTTTTCTTTCGCCATGATCCCTCCGCCGGGGTGACGTGTCAAGCAGGCCTCTTTCACCGCAGAGACGTGCGCCTCTGTGGTGAAGAGGCCCGGCTAACGCTTGTCGGGGAAGAAGTCGCGGTTCCTGAAGACTTCCAGGCCGCTCTTGAGCGCGCCGACGATGGGCAGCGCGTTGAGGCCGGTGTCGAGCAGCCCGCCGACGAAGCCCTTCCGCCTGATCGTCTCGCGCAGCAGGTAGACGGTCACCGCCGCACCGATCAGGGGGACCGACCGGCCGGCGCGACGCGCGACGCGCAGGCCCGCCCACCGCCCGGCCGCCGAGCCGCTCAACCGTCTGGCCATGACTTCGACTGTAGCACCGCGGCCGCTCATCGGCGGCGGACGGCCACCGCCTCGACCTCCACGATCCCGCCGCCGGGCAGGTCCGCCACCTGCAGGAACGTCCGGGCGGGCAGCGGCGCCGGCAGGATGGACGTGTACAGCTTGTTGAACTCGTCGAAGCGCCCGATGTCCTTGACGTACACGTTGACCTTGACCACGTCGGGCCAGTCGAGTCCGGCCGCCCTCAAGACCTTGCCGAGGTTGTCGAGCGCCTGGCGCGCGTCGGTCGCGAACTCGCCGGAGATCCTTCCGCTGGCAGGGTTCTGGCCGATGTTGCCGGAGAGGAACAGGAGGTCGCCGGCCATCACGCCCGGGCTGTAGGGAGCGCCCGGGCGCGGCGGGGCGTCGGGCGCCACGATCCGCCTGTGCGCGCTCTCCGCGCCGAACGCGAACCCGAGCGCGAACACCGCGCCCGCGAGAAGGACGACACCGCCGGCCACCAGACCGTTGGACATGGTCAACTCCTTTGTTTTCAGGAACTCCCTATGTTACGCTTCCGGCTGTCTTCCCGTGGCCCGGGGCCTCCCGGGCGCCTGCCCGGGCCGCCCCCGAGGCCATCGGGCGGAAATTCGGCCGGACAGGAGGCGTTTTTGGCTAGCAATCCCCAACACAACGACGAGCAACGGCTTGCACTGTTCATCGACTTCGAGAACATCGCCATCGGCGTCCGCGACGCCAATTACCGGAAGTTCGACATCAACCTCGTGCTCGAGCGGCTCCTGGAGAAGGGCAAGGTGCTGGTCAAGCGCGCCTATGCCGACTGGAACCGCTACTCCGACTACAAGCGGAGCTTCCACGAGGCCGCCATCGAGCTCATCGAGGTGCCGCAGAAGTCCATGGGCGGCAAGAACTCGGCGGACATCCGGCTGGTGGTGGACGCGATGGACATGTCGCTCCAGAAGGAGCACATCAACTGCTTCGTGATCGCCTCGGGCGATTCCGACTTCTCGCCGCTCGTCTCCAAGCTCAAGGAGAACGACAAGAACGTCATCGGCGTCGGCGTGAAGAACTCCTCGAGCGATCTGCTGATCGACAACTGCGACGAGTTCATCTTCTATGAGGACCTCGTCCGCGGGAGGCAGGAGTCGCCGACCGTCCCCAGCTCGGACAAGAAACAGGCGGAGTGCTTCAAGCTCCTGATCGACTCGATCAAGGCGCTCATGCGCGAGAACAAGGAAATCCTCTGGGGCTCGATGGTCAAGCAGACCATGAAGCGGAAGAAGCCGACCTTCGACGAGCAGTACTACGGCTACGACACCTTCAGCGACGTCCTCGAAGACGCGCAGGCGCGCAACCTCATCAAGATCAAGCGCGACGTGAAGTCCGGCAGCTACATCATCATCGGCTTCGCCCAGCACGGGTGAGTTCCCAGTTCCCAGTTCCGAGTTCCCAGTTCCGAGTTCCCTGAAATACTGGGCCGGGCGGGCGGCGGAAATCGGAGACATCGAGGACCCAAGCGAGGGCCGGGGTGGCGGCTCCCTTCTCCCCGTCCGGATCTCGTTTCGATTGCAATCGCAATTCGGGGAGAAGGGTCGGGGATGAGGGGCAATGAGCTTTTCTCGAGATCCGGACCGAGGCTGGTGGCATTAACCGGAGACATCGAGGACCTACCTGAATACGGCTGGCGGCGTTAACCGGAGACATCGAGGACGACATGGGTGGGCGGCTCCCTTCTCCCCGTCCGGATCTCGTTCACGATTGCGATCGCAATTCGGGGAGAAGGGTCGGGGATGAGGGGCAATGAGCCTTTCTCGAGATCTTGAGCGGGCGCTGGCATTAACCGGAGACATCGAGGACCTACCTGAATACGGCTGGCGGCGTTAACCGGAGACATCGAGGACGACATGCGTGGGCGTTCGGGGAGAAGGGTCGGGGATGAGGGGCAATGAGCTTTTCTCGAACTTCGAGCCACTGACCGGACTGATCGAAGACATTAACCGGAGACATCGAGGACTGCGCCGTAGGCACTCCACATTGAGAAGAGGATCGCCTTTCGGGGAGAAGGGCCGGGGAGGGGCCATGAGCCTTTCTCGACACTTCAGCAGGCTCTAAAAACGATGCGCACCTCGCTCCGAGGTAATCTGGTTCGATGCGGCACCAGCGGCGGCTCGCCAGTCGTGAGCATGAACGGGAGATGCGGCAGGGGCCGACGGACGCGGAGCGAGTTCTCTGGTCAGCGTTGCGCGGGCGCCGATTTGCTCGATGCAAATTCAGGCGGCAGCATCGGCTCGGGCCATGGATCGTCGACTTCTATGCTCCGGCACTCCGGCTGGCCATCGAGCTCGATGGAGCTCCGCATTTCACGGAGGGTGGTCGAAGGATCGACGAGTTGAAGACGAAATGGCTCGCGGAGCAGGGAATCGCGGTGGCTCGCTTCGAGAACAGAAAGATCACGATCGAGCTCGAGGGAACGTGTACCGAGATTGTCCGGATCATTCAGGAGCGAGCCTCGGAGCTTCAGGCAAAGCTGACCTGACGTCCGAGTTTCGCTGAGAGTTCGAGAAAGGCTCATGGCCCCTCATCCCCGGCCCTTCTCCCCGAACAGCGCTCTCTTCTAAATGTGGAGTCCCGACGGGGAGAAGGGAGCCGCCGCCCTTCGTCTTCGATCTGTCCGGTCAGTGCCTCGCCCTTCGTCCTCG